>CAYYRV010000017.1:0-42406 GCA_964474135.1 uncultured Defluviitaleaceae bacterium | reverse complement strand
TTGTTTTTTCATAAATCTATTTTACAACAAAAAACGAGAGTTTGCTCGCTTTTATACGTTCAACTCTCGTTTTTTTGGCTGTTTACGAGACAGCCCCATTGACTTTTATTTTTTTACACGCTAAAATCTATTTAGAATTTTTTCTAAATACTTAACTGGGGGATTATATTGGGATTTGCAGAAACTTTTAAAGCATTATCAGACCCAGTTAGACGTGAAATACTTATTAAATTAAAATCTGGAAATAAAATGACTGCTGGGGAAATAGGAAGTTATTTTGATATGACAGGAGCAACAATATCATATCATCTCTCTCAATTAAAAAAAGCTGGGCGGCTTTTATTTGAAACTGAATATAAAAACTTTATTTATTATGAAATTAATGTTTCAGTATTTGAGGAAATTATTATTTGGATATCTCAATTTAATGGAGGGGATAATAATGAGCAAGAAAATTGACAGGACAATGCTAATAAGTACAATTTTCTGTATGCTTCCTATGATTATATTATCGGCATTTTATAGCACTTTACCTGAAAAAATTGCAATACATTGGGATTTTTACGGGAATCCAAACAATTTTATACCAAAAAAATTTGCCGTATTTGTGCTTCCTTTATTTCTTTCGGCAATTAATATATTTGTACACTTTTCTATAGATAATGACCCTAAAAGGATAAACACTCCTCAAATAATAAAAACGCTAGGTAAATGGACTATTCCATTTATGTCAGTAGTTACAGCTATTTTAACTATTTATTCTTCAAAAATAACTAATGTAAATATATCTTCTGTTGTAGGCGTTTTGATAATTATAGTAGGTAACTATTTTCCAAAATGCAAGCGAAATTATACTATTGGTATAAAATTACCTTGGACACTAGCAAGCGAGGAAATTTGGAACAAAACACATCGCTTTGCAGGATATATTTGGGTATTAGGTGGTGTATTAATTATACTAAATACAATTTTTCCTATAGGTAGCATTAGTTTTGTTTCATTAACATTACTTATAGTTATACCAATTTTATATTCAATTATTTTATATTATAAGGAATGTAATATTAACGCTAAGTGATATGATAAAAGTTTTAAAGGAGTTTAAGGAAATTTCTCCAAATATTTCCATAAACTCCTTTATTTATATTTTATTTATTTAACGTGAGTTCAACGTAGTCGAACCGGCTTGTGAAGCAAGCCGAAAACCGTAAGATTTTTCACGTTATGAGCATAAATTTAGCCTTATTTTTTACTAAGTTTGTGCAAATATTATCAAAAGTTTGACACAGTTTTATTGTGTCGAACTCACGTTATTTAATTAACTAATTGCCTTTTCTAAAATTTTGTTACTTCTTTCAATAAATTTTGTCATGGCATTAGTGTCAAGAGGCTTATGGCTCATTAACGCCAAATCATAAATTTGTTCACAAATTAAATTTACGTCATCTTTTTTATTATCGTCATCTTTAATATTTAAAAGTATTTTAACAAGACTGCTATTTTTATTTAAAACTAGGGTCTCCTCATTTGCGAACATGTTAGGCATACCCATTCCGCCACCAAACATTTTTGTCATTTCTTCCATTCTGCGTGATTGCTCTGATTGCAAGAAAACAGCAGAAACAGTTTCAGATTTTAAGTTTTCCGCTTTAATAGTAACATTTTCTTTGCCTAATGACTGCTTAAATATATTAGCAAGCTGTTCGTTTAACTCGGTGTTATCCTCTTGATTTTCCTCTTTTAACGTGTCAGAAAGGTCTGAGTCAATTCTATTAAATTTAACATTGCTTTCATATGATTCTAAGTACGAAATAAATGGATTATCTAAATTAGATGTTAATATAACAGCTTCCATCCCTTCATCTTTAAACATTTTTATATATTGAGATTGAAGTTGCTCATTTGTTACATAAAAAACTGTATCTTTTGTTTTTTCTTTGTTTTTTTCTGTAAATTCTTCTAATGTTAAATACTCATCATTTGTTGTTTTAAATAAAATTGATGATTTTACTTTTTCATAAAAATCTTTTTCTTTTATACAGCCATATTTAATGAAAGGGCTAATGTCGTCCCAATATTTATTAAATGTTTCTCTATCCTTTTTAAAAATAGAATTAAGCTTGTCTGCGACTTTTTTAGTAATATAACCAGACATTTTTGTAACATATCCATCATTTTGCAAAAAGCTTCTTGAAACATTAAGTGGTAAATCAGGGCAATCTATTGTACCTTTTAAAAGAAGAAGAAATTCTGGAATAACTTCTTTTATATTATCTGCAATAAAAACTTGATTGTTATAAAGCTTAACTTGCCCTTCAATTGACTCCAATTCATGTTTTAATTTAGGAAAATAAAGTATACCTTTTAGTCTGAATGGATAATCCATATTCAAATGAATCCAAAATAACGGGTCATTAAAGTCAGAAAATACTTTATGATAAAATTCTTTATATTCTTCATCAGTACATTCATTTGGTGCTTTAACCCAAAGAGGATTTGTGTCATTTATTGGAGTTGGCTTTGGAGGCTCTTTATCTTCATTTTCATCTTTATTTTCTATTTCTTTATTTTTTTCTTCCTCTGTTTTAACTGTTTCAAAAAATATTTCAACAGGAAGAAAACTGCAATACTTTCTTAAAATGCTAGAAAGCTTATATTCATTTAAAAACTGCTCTCCGTCCTCACCAACAAATAATGTAATTATTGTTCCACGGCTGTCTTTATCACTTTCATCCATCTCATATTCAATACCGCCATTACAAGACCATCTTGTAGCCTTTTCGCCTTCTTTATAAGAAAGTGAGTCTATTTGAACAACATCAGAAACCATAAATGCTGAATAAAAACCTAAACCAAAATGCCCTATAATTTCGCCTGATTGGTCAAGCTTGTCTTTATATTTTTCAATAAAATCGTTTGCACCGGAAAAAGCTATTTGATTAATATATTCTTTTATTTCATCTGCTGTCATACCTATTCCGTTGTCTTCAACTTTTATTGTTTTGTTCTCTTTATCTAAAATAACTTTGATAAAATATTTTTCATCTTTTAAAGAAGCTGGAGCATCTCCAAGTTCTGAAAGTTTTTTTAATTTTGTAATTGCATCTGTAGCATTTGAAACAAGCTCTCTAATAAAAATATCTGAATCAGAATATAACCATTTTTTTATAATTGGTAAAATATTTTCGCTGTTAATTGAAATATTGCCTACTTCATGAGACATTTACTATTTCACTCCTTAATTTTTATTATTTTTCTTTTATATATAAATATAATAATAACTAGTTATAAAAAAGTCAAGAAAAAATTAGCACTCATTAAAGCAGAGTGCTAATAAAAATATTATTATCTTTAAAAAACTTCTTAATGTAGTCGTCCCAAACTCCATCAACAGACCTATCCATCGAAAAAACTTTTTCTGAGTTGGCAGTTGTAAATTGAATTTCCTCATTCTCAAAAACTATATTAAGAAAAAGTGCCGATGCATTTTGATGAATTTCTCCTAATTTTTCTATTGGCATAGAAAAGACAATTTTAATTACTTTTGGACGCTTATTTCCTTTTATTATGTTGAATACATATGGCTTCAGCTCTTCCCATGTTGAGTAGTTGCGTGTAACCTCTTTGCTTAAAGACCCATCTAAATAATCTTTATCTAATATACCGTTTATATAAAATTTTGAAAATGTTGCTACTTCCAATTCCCTAACCTCAAAAAAATCAAATATAGTATTTTTAAAAAGTATTCCCATAAAAGCTTTTACATCTGATTCAGTTATTTTAAAAACAAACATTTCCTCGTCCTCCTTTTTATATAAAAATATTTTACATTAAATAATAATTTTTTTCTATAAATAATTAAATTTGCCTTGTAAAACATTTAATTATATTGTATATATATATGTAAGAATTTTATAAAAATGGTGGGGTTCAATGGATATTATAGAGCAGGTAAGTAAAATTTTTTTAGAAGCGAATGCTTATACAAAAACTAATAATTATCACTTTGAAAATCATATTTGCCCTTCTACAGGCAAAAATGTAAAAGTAGATTTGGAATATAAGTTAAAAAGCGAAAAAAAAGGGAATATTGTAATGATAGGCATTTGTCCGCACTGCAAAACAGCTTATTATCATGAAGATTTTGATACTAGTTCCAGATAAAATATTAGTAAAGGAGATTTCAAATGTCTGATGAAATTAAAATAAATGAAAGTTCTTTAGGCGGAACAGGAAATTTTATTCACAGTTATATTAATGAAGATTTAAAAGGAGAATTGAATAAAATTCACACACGTTTTCCTCCTGAGCCAAATGGCTATTTGCATATAGGGCATGCAAAAGCTATTTGTATAAATTTTGGTATGGCACAAATGTATGGGGGGAAATGTAATCTTCGTTTTGATGACACAAATCCAGCAAAAGAAGATGTTGAATATGTAAATTCTATTATTCAAGATATAAAGTGGCTAGGGTTTGATTGGGAGGACAGGTTATATTATGCCTCCGACTACTTCCAAAAACTATACGAGTTTGCGATTATATTAATAAAAAAAGGTAAAGCATTTGTATGCGATTTAACAGCAGAAGAAATTAAGCAATATAGAGGAACATTAAGCGAAGCTGGTAAAGAAAGCCCTTATCGCAATCGTTCTATTGATGAAAACCTAGAACTATTTGAAAAAATGAAAAATGGAGAATTTCCGGACGGCTCAAAAACTTTGAGAGCAAAAATAGATATGTCCTCACCAAATATGAACATGCGAGACCCTGTTATATACAGAATTGCACATTTAACACACCATAATACAGGGGACAAGTGGTGTATATATCCAATGTATGACTACGCACACCCATTGGAAGATGCTATTGAGGGAATTACACACTCTCTATGCTCATTAGAATTTGAAGACCACAGACCATTATATGACTGGTGTATTGAGCAAGTCGGATTTGAAAAAAAGCCCCGACAAATAGAATTTGCAAAATTAAATTTATCCAACACAATAATGGGAAAAAGGTATATGAGAGGATTAGTTGAAAGCGGAATGGTTGACGGCTGGGACGACCCACGCCTTGCTACTCTATCCGGTATAAGACGAAGAGGTTATACCCCTCAGTCTATTAGAGACTTATGTGAAAAAGTAGGAGTTTCTAAAGCAAATAGTGTCGTAGATATTGCACTTTTAGAGCATTGTGTTAGAGAGGACTTAAAAGCAAAAGCAAAAGTTGTTATGGCTGTTATTGACCCAATAAAAGTAGTTATAACAAATTATCCAGAAGACCAAGAGGAAATGCTTACTATCGAGAATAACCCAGAAAATCCAGAATTAGGAGAAAGACTTGTTCCTTTTTCAAGAGAGCTTTATATAGAAAAAGATGACTTTATGGAAGATGCCCCAAAAAAATTCTTTAGGCTTGCACCTGGAAAAGAAGTAAGACTAAAAGGAGCATATTTTGTAACATGTAACGAAGTTATAAAAGACACTAACGGAAATATCGTTGAACTTCACTGCACATATGACCCTGAAACAAAAAGCGGTTCGGGATTTACAGGCAGAAAAGTAAAAGGAACAATTCATTGGGTTAGCATTAAACATGCTGTTAAAGTTGAAACAAGACTTTTTGATTATCTTGTTATTGATGATGAAACAAGCGAAAATGGTTACAGAGAAAATTCCGATTCTATTATTATTATGGATAGTTCGTATGTAGAACCATCTATAAAAGAGGCTACTATTGACGATAGATTTCAATTTTTAAGAAACGGCTATTTTTGTTTAGATTACAAGCTTACTAAAGATAACCATATAGTATTTAACCGCATTGTATCATTGAAAAGTTCCTATAAAGGGTGATATTATGGTAGATTTTGAACTTAAAAAGTGGGATAAATCTTATACTAAGGATATTGCAATTTGCGCTAACAACAAAAAAATTGCAGATAATTTGCGTAATGTTTTTCCATATCCTTATGAGTACAAAGATGCAGAAAATTATATTATATCCTGTATGGAAAATAATGAAGAAAAACAAATGTGTCGTGCTATAGTAATTGATAACACTGCAGTAGGAAGCATTGGTATTTTCCAAAAGAACGATGTTTATTGTAAAAGTGCCGAGCTTGGTTATTGGCTTGCAGAAGATTATTGGGGAAAAGGCATAATGAGTAGTGCTATAAAACAGATATGTACAACTGCATTTGAACAATATGATATTGTACGTATATTTGCTGAACCTTATGCTTACAATATAGGTTCAAGACGTGCATTAGAAAAGGCTGGCTTTGTTTTAGAAGGTATTTTAAAAAGAAGCATATATAAAAATGAAAACTTTTTAGATTCATGTATATATGCATTATTAAAATAAAAATGATTTGTGCTTGTTGACTTTTTAAAAAGCGTGTTATAATATATATGAATAGGAACAATATATTTAATTAAATAATATGTTATTAAAGATATAGAAAAAAGCTATGAAAAGGACAGTAAGCTGTAAAATATTTTAAAGAGAGAACTGATACGACAACTTTTATTTTGTCTAGCTGAGAGCAGTTTAAATATTTACTTCTGAAAACCACCTTTGAGCGACTTTAATAAAGTACGTTGATTACGTTATAATCAAGAGATTTTTCTCATACAAGCGGTTTTAAGCAAGTTAGCCTAAAACAATTAGGGTGGAACCACGGGAATTTAGAACTCTCGTCCCTTTTCTATTACTGAAAAGAGACAGAGTTTTTTTATTGTCTAAATATATAAATATTTTCGTATAAATTAGGAGGTTTAAAATGTTTGTTGTAGAGTTAAAAGGCGGAACAAAAAGAGAATATGATTCTCCAAAAACAATTTTAGAAATTGCAAAGGATATAAGCGAAGGGCTTGCAAGGGCTACTTTTGCTGGAATTGTAGATGGAAAGACAGAAGATGTTCGTTTTGTAGTAGAAAAAGACTGCTCTCTAAGTTTAGTTACATTTGATGATGCAGAAGGAAAAAAAGCTTTTAGGCATACAGCTTCTCATGTATTGGCACAAGCTGTAAAAAGGCTTTTTCCTGATACAAAACTTGCAATAGGCCCAGCTACAGACGAAGGCTTTTATTATGACTTTGATAGAAAACCTTTTACACCTGATGAGTTAAAGTCAATTGAAACTGAAATGAAAAAAATTGTTAAAGAAAACTTGGAAATAGAAAAATTTGAGTTGCCACGAAACGAAGCAATAGAATTAATGAATAAAATGCAAGAACCTTATAAAGTTGAACTTATAAACGAATTACCAGAAGGTGAAATAATTTCTTTTTACAAGCAAGGCGAATTTATAGACTTATGTGCAGGCCCTCATTTATTAAGCACTAAATACTTAAAAGCAATTAAGATAATGAGTGAGGCAGGTTCTTCGGGGGCATATTGGCGTGGAAATGAAAAGAACAAAATGTTAAGCAGAATTTATGGAACAGCATTTACAAAAGCTTCAGATTTGGAAGAATATATTATTCAAAAAGAAGAGGCTAAAAAAAGAGACCACAATAAATTAGGCAGAGAGTTAAAATACTTTACTACATCTGATGTTATTGGGCAGGGTCTACCTCTTCTTATGCCAAAAGGTGCAAAAGTTATTCAGCTTTTACAAAGATTTGTTGAAGACGAAGAAGAAAAAAGAGGATATTTATTAACAAAAACTCCTTTAATGGCAAAAAGCGATTTATATAAAATTTCAGGGCATTGGGAGCATTATAAAGATGGTATGTTTGTTTTGGGTGATGAGCAAAAAGATGATGAAATATTTGCACTTAGGCCTATGACTTGCCCATTCCAATTTACAATCTACAATGCAGAACAACATAGCTATAGGGATTTGCCTATTCGTTATGGTGAAACATCAACACTTTTTAGAAACGAGTCTTCAGGTGAAATGCATGGACTTATAAGAGTTCGCCAGTTTACAATTTCCGAAGCTCATATTGCCTGCACTAGAGAACAGTTGGCTGACGAGTTTAAAGGTGTTGTAAGTTTAATAAACTATATGATGAGCACTCTTGGAATAGAAAATGACATTAAGTATAGATTTTCAAAATGGGACTCAAATAATAAGGAAAAATATATTGGTAACCCAGAAGTTTGGGAGGAAGCCCAAAACTTAATGAGAGAACTTCTAATAGAATTAGGGATTGACTTTGAGGAAGTTGACGGCGAAGCAGCCTTTTATGGTCCTAAACTAGACATTCAGTTTAAAAATGTGCATGGCAAAGAAGACACAATTATTACTGCTCAAATTGACTTTGCACTTGCAGAAAGATTTGGAATGACTTATGTGGACAAGGATGGTTCAAAAAAATACCCTATTGTTATTCATAGAACTTCTATTGGTTGTTATGAAAGAACTTTAGCAATGCTTATAGAAAAATATGCTGGGGCATTTCCAACTTGGCTATCACCAACTCAAGTCGCTGTTTTACCAATTTCAGATAAATATAATGATTATGCCGACAAGGTAATAACTGAAATGAAAAATAAAGGTATTCGTGTTAACGGAGATTTTAGAGCAGAAAAAATTGGATATAAAATAAGAGAAGCAAGAAATGAAAGAATACCATTTATTGTTGTAGTAGGAGAAAAAGAAGCCGAAACTCATACTGTTTCCGTAAGAAGCAGAAAAGGTGAAGAAGGCTCAACAGATGTTACAGAATTTATCAATAGAGTTTTAAATGAAATTGCTACTAAAGAAAATAATGCAATTTAATATAAAAAGTATTATAAAACCTTGGGAAGGGAAAACTTTTTCGAGAAAAAGTTTTTCCTTCCCAAACCCTACCCTTTCAAAAAGCTTTAATATATTCACTTTACTGTGTTAGCTAAAATTAAAGTTTTTGAAAAGGGGAGTTTTAGAGGGGAAAAACTTTTTGAAAAAAGTTTTTCCCCTCTAATGTATTTATTCATATACTTTATTTATCCGATAATTATGCTTGTTATGATAAATTGAATATAATTTGAATTTTATTAAATATATAGTATAATAGATTATATTATTAATAATTCTTTTAAAATAATTATAAGGTGAGAATAATGTCAAATTGTAGTGAAAATAATATATATAATGAAATAATGATATTACCACTTATTCCATTAAGAGGAACTGTTGTTTTTCCTAATTCTGTTGTAAGCTTTGATGTCGGCAGAGATAAGTCTATAAAGGCATTGGAGTATGCCGCTGATAAAGATATTCCTGTTTTTCTTACTTCACAAAAAAATCCTACACAAGAAGAACCGGATTATGAAGATGTATATAAAATGGGTACTGTTACAAAAATAAAACAAACTATCCGCCTACCAGGCAACATGCTTAGAGTTCTGGCTGAAGGGCTTTTTAGAGCAGAAATTACTTCCTTTAATAGTGAACATATATTTATGCAAGCAGAAATTAAAATTATTACAGAAGATGAAGTGAAAGATGAAGCTGACCTAAATACATGTTCCCTTGTCAGAACAGCACAGGAAGCTTTTGAGGAGTATTCTGCATTAACAGGAAGATTATCCCCCGAAATTATAATGCAAGCTTTAATGTGCGAATTGCCTGGAGCGCTTGCAGATTTAATAGCGTCACACTTATTTGTACTTCATACAGATAAACAACAAATTCTTGAAAAATTAGATTATATTGAAAGACTTAATTTATCATTGGAAATACTTTATAAAGAACTTAATATTTTAAATCTTCAAAAGGAAATATATTCAAAAGTAAAGGTTGGAATTGAAAAAAACCAAAAGGAATACTATTTAAAAGAACAAATAAAAGTAATTCAAGAGGAATTGGGAGAAAAAGAAGGTATTATAAACGAAATTCAGGAAATTAGAAATCGTATAGAAAAAGAAAAAATACCAGAATATGTATCTGAAAAACTTGAAAAAGAACTAAAACGTTTAGAAAGAATTAATAATATATCAGCAGAAGCAAATGTTATTAGAGATTATGTTGATTTGCTGGTTGAACTACCTTGGGGCAAAAAATCAAAAGAATCAGCGGACATCAAAAGGGCAGAAGATATTTTAAATAAAGAGCATTATGGTTTAGAAAAAGTGAAAGAAAGAATTGTCGAATTTTTAGCAGTTAGACAAATGTCCCAAAAAGCAGACGTACCTATTTTATGTTTAGTAGGGCCTCCAGGTGTTGGTAAAACATCTATAGCTCAAAGTGTAGCAAAATCACTAAACCGTAAATATGTTAGAATGTCGCTTGGAGGAGTTAGAGATGAGGCTGAAATAAGAGGGCATAGAAAAACATATGTAGGGGCAATGCCAGGACGTATAATATCATCTTTGAAGCAAGCCAAAACTAATAATCCACTTATTTTATTTGATGAAATTGATAAACTTGGCAACGATTTTAGAGGTGACCCTTCATCAGCACTTTTAGAGGTTTTGGATTCTGAGCAAAATATTTCATTTAGAGACCACTACTTGGAATTGCCATTTGACTTGTCAGATGTTCTTTTTATGTGTACAGCAAATACTGTAACTACTATCCCTGATGCTTTAAGAGACAGACTTGAAATAATTAATCTTTCCAGCTATACAGAAGACGAGAAATTTAATATTGCAACAAAATTTTTAATAAATAAACAACTAAAAAAACATGGGCTTAAAAGAAATATTGTTAAAATAGATGACAGTGCTGTTTCAGATGTAATTAAGTATTACACAAGAGAAGCAGGTGTAAGACAACTTGAAAGATATATAGGTTCTCTTTGTAGAAAAGCTGTTAAGCAATTATTAACGGATAAAAGCAAAAAAACAGTTACATTTACTTCTGAAAATATTGAGGGGTTTTTAGGTAAGAGAAAATATCGTATTGATAAGAAAATAAAAAATTCCGAAATAGGAATTGCTCGTGGTTTGGCATGGACTAGCTTAGGAGGAGAAACTTTATCTGTTGAAGTTAATACAATGAAGGGTACAGGAAAATTTGAGCTTACAGGTAGTATTGGAGATGTAATGAAGGAATCTGCACATGCTGCAATTAGTTATATTCGTTCAGCAAGCTCAACTCTAAATATATCTAAAAAATTTTATAAAGATACAGATATCCATATACATATTCCCGAAGGTGCAGTGCCAAAAGACGGTCCTTCAGCTGGTATAACTATGGCAACAGCCATGATTTCTGCATTAACAGGAATACCTGTAAAAAATGATGTAGGTATGACAGGAGAAATAACTATTCGTGGGCGAATCCTACCTATTGGAGGACTTAAAGAGAAGGTTTTGGCTGCAAAAAATGCAGGGCTTAGAAAAGTAATTATTCCTATTGAAAATGATAAAGATTTAAACGAACTCCCAGAAAGTATTAAAGAAAATATGGAGTTTATTTTAGCTGAAAATATGAGTGGGGTTTTAGAACATTCTCTCGAAAATTTTGGTATAAATCCTATTACATAGGACAGGAGAAATTATAATGATTGTTAATAATGTAAAACTTGAATCGGTAGCTGTTAAGCCAGAACAATACCCTATTGAGGAAAAACCTGAAATAGCCTTTGTAGGTAAATCAAACGTAGGTAAATCTTCTTTAATAAATACAATGATAAACCGTAAAGCATTAGCACGAACCAGCCAAAACCCTGGAAAAACACGTACAATAAATTTTTATAATATAGAAAATCTTTTATATTTTGTAGACTTGCCTGGCTATGGTTATGCTAAAATATCAAAATCCGAATCAGAAAAATGGGGAAAAATGATTGAGCAATACTTATTGGAACGCCCACAGCTAAAAAAAATTATTATGCTTGTAGACATACGCCATGAACCTAGCAACAACGATAAAATGATGTATGACTGGCTAAAACACTATAAATATGATATGATTATTATTGCTACAAAACTAGATAAAATTAAAAAAAGCCAACTTCTAAAACATATTTCTATTATTAGAAAAGCTTTTGGAATGGACAAAGAGGATATGGTTATCCCTTTCTCAAGTGAAACAAAAGATGGTAAAGATAAACTTTGGGAAATTATAGACTTATTAATATCAGACTAAGAAATTATTATATCGTATATTATTAAAAGCAACTATAATAATATTTTTCTATATTTATAAATATAAAATAATAGGTGATTTATATGAATAAAAAATTATGTCTTTCAAGAAATAATAAGATTTTGGCAGGCGTATGCGGAGGATTAGCTGAATATTTTAATGTTGACCCAACATTAATACGCATTATATGGGCAATACTTACAATTATATCATTCTTTACATTTTCGGTTATATATATTATTTTTTGGGCTATTATGCCCATGCAACAAGATTAGTAGCATAAAATAAATTTATAAATACAGTTTTACTAACTTATATGTAATTAATTTGTTATGTAGTTTTAATTTTGTTTTAATACTATTTTTACATTATTATGTTAATATATAATATACTAAAAATACTATTATTATTTTAAATTTTGTATTTATTGGTTAAAATCTAATGAGGAGTCGAATTGTGAAACAAGCCGAACATAACAGGATTTTTTGTGCTTATAATCAAAATTTGACATAACCTTTATTTTAGAACCCAACTTTATTTTAGTAAAACTGTAAAAACTTAATATTTAGGTAATTAACCTTCTTTTAAAAAAAGGAGGATAAAATATGAAACCAACTAGATTTTTTAATTTCAAAATTACAAATGAACATATACCTGTTGATGACGAAAAACTTGTTGAAATGTATACACAATTACATTTTGATGTTTTAAAGAAAAAAGAAGACTTTGAAAAAAAAGTCACAAACCAGAATGAAAATGACTACTTGAGTTTAGTTGTTTCAAGACTTGCTTATGTGTTTACTAAGGAAAAGCATGAGACATTGCGTGAAGAAGCAGAAAAACGAGGGTTAATTACAAATGTTTTAATGTAATGCTACAAAAAGTTATTAACACTATTTAACTTTTTATTACGTTTTAAAAAATGTGCAGTTTTAATTACAAAAGATAAAAGAAATACTTATAAACTTGACTTAGGATAGTAACAATTAATAATGAGTCTAAAAAACCCAAATTAGTTGTTACTATTCTGAAAAATATAAGTATTTGTTATATTGCTTTATAGATGTGAAATTTATAATAAGTTTATTTTATGTAAAAAGATTGTGGGCAGGAGTTTTATTTTTTTAAACTCTGCCTTTTTTGATTGGTGGCAACTATGACTTTGTACAGTAAAATTTTTAATATTAGTAGAAACGATGTAATATCAATTGTTGGATTCGGCGGTAAAACAACCCTTATGTTTTCTATCTCCGAACAATTAAGAAAAAGTAAAACTTTAATTACTACCAGCACAAAAATATACATGCCTAAACAAAACTATTTTGACTATAATATAATTGGGATAGATGATTTAGATGTATTTAGGAATTTTAATAAAAAAGGTATTTATATTTTGGGTGAGTATATAAATGGTTATGGCAAAGTATGTGCAAATAAAATTGATTTTTTAAATAATATATCAAAATTTTTTGACTACACAATAATCGAAAGTGACGGGTCAAAGATGAAAGATTTAAAAGCCTGGAAAACCACTGAGCCTGTAATTATAGAAAATACAACAAAAACAATAGGCGTTATAAGTATTAAATTAATTGGAGCGAAAATAAATAATACAAATATCCATAATTTAAGCGAATTTCTAAAGCTAACAAACTCAAAAATTAATGAAATAATAACATTTAAACATATAAAAGAAATAATAATTAACAAAGAAGGACTGTTTAAAAATTCTATTGGCAAAAAAATTCTTTTTATAAATAAAATTGACAATAAATATGATATGCTGAATGTATATAAATTTTTAGATATATTTACAAATAAGCAGTTAATGATATTCGACAAAGTAGTATTTGGAAGCTTAAAAGAGGAGTTGCTTTATGAGTATAACCGCTATTGTAATGGCTTCAGGGCTTAGCAAAAGAATGGGGAAAAATAAATTAATATTAATGTATAATGGCAAAACATTTATTGAAATTTTATTAGACAAGCTTGCTATTTTATTTGACAATATAATAGTTGTAGCCTCTAATTATAATGTTATAAAATTATGTGATAATTACAATAACAAAATTTTATTAAAATCAAAAATAAATATAGTAAATAACGAAAACCCCGAACTTGGTCAATCAAATACAATTAAATTAGGCGTTCTTGCTACCAAAAAAAATTCAAATTACATGTTTTTTGTTGCAGACCAGCCTTTACTTGACTTAGAAACAATAAAAATTTTATTAACCACGTTTAATGAAAAAAATAAAATTATTGTTCCTACTAATAATGGGAGAAACGGTAACCCAGTAATTTTTCCAAACAGATTTAAAGAAAGATTATTATTGCTTGAAGGAGATGTTGGTGGGAAAGAAATTATAATTGAAAATAAAAATGAAGTCGAATTTATAAATATTGCCTCTCCAGAAGCTTTAAAAGATATTGATACTATTGATGACTATAAAAATATTATACATAATGTTATTTAACTAAGGAGATTTACTATGGATTTAATAGTAATTAGAGGGGGCGGAGATTTGGCAACCGGTGTAGTACAAAAATTTTACCGCTCCGGCTTTAATATACTAATTCTTGAAACAGAAAAACCAACAGCAATAAGGCGTAAAGTAAGCTTATGTGAAGCTATATATGAAGGCGAATTTATTGTAGAAGACATATGTTGCAAAAGAATATATAATGTTAACGAATTGGATAAAACAAAAGATTTTGTACCTATTATAGTTGACAGGAATGGTGATTTAATACAACAGCTACAACCTATTGCAGTTATAGATGCAATAATAGCAAAAAAAAATATTGGTACAAATAAAAGTATGGCACCAATAACAATAGCCTTAGGTCCAGGATTTGAGGCTGGTTTAGATGTTGATATTGTAATTGAAACCATGAGAGGGCACAATTTAGGAAGACTTATTTTTGAAGGGTGTGCCATACCTAATACTAATGTACCTGCCGAAATTAATGGAGTATCAAACGAAAGAGTTATTTATGCACAACATAATGGTATTATAAAAAATATTAAAAATATCGGTGATTTTATAGAGAAAAATGAAATAATTGCTGAAATTGACAGTAATTTTGTTACTTCCCCTATTACAGGAATTATTAGAGGATTAATAAGAGATAATTTTAATGTAAAAAAAGGGCTTAAAATAGCCGACATTGATCCTAGAGTTGAAGAAAAAAACAATTATTTTACTATTTCCGATAAGGCAAGGACTCTTGGCGGGTCAGCATTAGAAGGGTTTTTGTACTTATATAACAAAAAGTAGAGATAGATATACAAAAGGCATGATGTGAAGAACTATTTTATTAAAAATACTAACACTAATCAAGTTGCCGTAAAAATACATCTAAAAGAGGAGCTTTATATATGTATAGATTATTGATAGATTCTATATTAGAGTGGATATTCCCATCTAAATGTATTTTTTGTTCTAGTATTCTTTCTATTAATAGTGAAGAAAAAATATTTTGCCAAAAATGTATAGAATATTTTACATATATAGAAAAACCAATATGTATAAAATGTGGACGAACAGTTGATGAAGATGCGGATAGCGTTTGTAATGATTGCAGAAATATTCAATATAAATTTGTTAGAAATATGTCTGTATTTTATTATGATGACTTTGTCCGTCATCTAATATTCAAATTTAAATATGGCAAAGGCGTTTATGTTGGAAACAAGCTAGGGGAAATTATGTCTAATTATTTTTTTGATAATTACATAAAAAATATAGATTTGATAATTCCCATACCGCTGCACAAATCAAAACAACGTGCTAGAGGTTTTAATCAGGCTTTAATTTTATCAAAACACATATCTAAAAAAACAGGCATACCTCTATCAGAAAAAGGCTTAATACGTATTAAAAACACAAGACCCCAAAGTAAACTAAGCATTTCGCAAAGGCAAAAAAACCTTAAAGATGCTTTTCAAATAAATAAAACACTAAATATTCAAAATAAAAACATTCTACTCATAGATGATATTTTTACTAGCGGCTCTACTATAAATAATTGTACAAAAATTCTACATGAAAACGGTGCAAAAGATGTTTTTTCATTTACTTTATCAGTAACTTACAAAAAGTAAATTTTTTTATTATAATTGCTAATATATTTAAAATAGTAAGCCGATAATATATTTGAAAAGCTTTTAAATTTTTATATATAATTATATATAAGCAGAAATTTAGATTAAAACGGCAGGTGTTATTATGACTATGAAAATTACAAATGTTTTTCGTGCTTACAATGTCTACAAGACTGATGGTTCATCTAACTCTGGAAGAATAAGCAGAGCAGATGAAAATAAAGATATGGTGGCATTGTCTTCACAAGCTAAGGACTTTCATTCCATTAAGCAAGCATTATCAAAAGTTCCTGATATCAGACATGAGGTCGTTGAACCTATAAAATCCGATATAAGCAAAGGCATTTATAACGTTAGTGCTAATAAAATAGCAGAAAAGCTTTTAGGCAAAAAAAATAGTGACAATAATTTATAACTTATAATTGATAACTTACGAATTTGCATACTATACAAAACCTAACGCATTTTTGCGTTTCAAATGGAGTGAAACAAATGCCCGGATTAATTAATGAGCTTGTGTCTGTTTTAGAAGAGCAGGCAGAAAACTATGAAAATTTGCTTGCTCTTTCCCATGAAAAAGTAGATGTAATTGTTCACAATGATGTCAAGTCGTTACAAAGAATTACTAGCGTGGAAAACACTATAATAGGAAGAAACCAAAAGCTCGAAAAAATACGTATAGCATTAAATAAAGATATTGCTAATGTATTAAATAAAAAAGAAGATGAGCTTACAATAAGCTTACTATCCGAACTTATAAAAAATCAACCCGAACATCCTAAGCTTATTGATGTTTCTAAACGTATTACAAAAGCTTTAACTGATTTAAAAGATGTAAATGACAGAAATAGAGTTTTAATAGAAAACTCTATTGAATTTATAGATTTTAATATAAATTTAATTCGTGGAAGCACTGCCTCTCCTCCTATTTATCCAAATAATAAAAAATATAATAATGAGGATGGTACATCGCTTTTTGATGCTAAACAATAGTTGTTGGCGATTTTTATGACACTTTGTGCAAATATCATAAAAAGTTTGTCTCAGTTTTATTGAGTCTAACTAAAATTATTTTACTATATGTATATGAAATTAGTTATATACTACCTATAAAGGAGGATTTGGTTCATATGTCTTCTATGTCAAGTTTAAATACAGCCACAAGCGGACTTAGAGCTGCACAAGCAGGGCTTTATGTAATAGGTCATAATATTTCAAACTCTAGTATAGATGGCTATACAAGACAAAGAGTTTTGCAACATGATTTTTTTTACTCAAATATAGGAACAAATTATAATGGTGCATTGCAAAAAGGATTAGGTTCAGACATTACAAGTATAAAAAATGTTCGTGATAACTTTATTGATATATCATATCGCCAAGAAGTTGGGCGTGCTAATTTTTATGCCATGAGAGCAGAAGTAGGCTCAGAAATGGAATATATTCTAGGTGAGCTTCAATCTCAATATAATGCACAATCTGTAATTAATGATATTTGGAATGCATTAAACGAACTTAACAATTATCAGCCTGGTCTTGAAACCCGTGCAAACTTCATATCAACAGCTGCTACTTTTATTAAGAAGGCAAGTAATGTTTATGAAGGGCTTATCGAATATCAATATAACTTAAATAGCCAGATTTCAGGCATGGTTACAAGAATAAATCAGCTTGTCGAAAGCGTAGCATCATATAATACAAAAATTAAAATGATGGAATTTTCCGGAGATAATGCAAACGATTTTCGTGATGCTAGAAACATGGCACTTGATGAACTTAGCGAATATTTAGATATAGAATATACAATAAGACCAGATGGAACAGTAGATATTATGGCAGATGGGCATGACCTCTTAATGGGTAACTCTATTAATAAAATTGGACTGAAATACTGTACTCCAGGATATAGTTTTGTTGAACCTGTTTTTACATCATCAAAAGAAATTCTACCTGTTAATCAACCTGTTGGTTCTTATACTCCACTTTTTGACTTAACCGATTCTATTGCACCAGAAAAAGGTAACGATTCAGGCAAACTAAAAGGGCTTATGATTAGCAGAGGTTACTCTGTGTTCAATTATGCTTCAGAACCAGGAAACAAACCTGATGCTACTGATTTAGCAACATATCCGGGCGGAACAAGTGACCCAAAATACAAATATGACCTTGAACAATACCAGCATAGAGTAGCAGATAGTGAATATTGTGCAATTACAAGAGTACAGAAACAGTTTGATGCTATTGTTAATAGAATTGTGACTCTTATTAATGATAGTGTTGCACCACGAGACCATGACTCTACTAAGGCTCCTTGGGGACTTGATGACGTAAGCCAATTTAATGAAGTATTTATTCGTAAAAATATGGATAGGTATGATGCTGCTAATGCTGACAATTATAACCCTGAAGACCCTGATAATTACTTTTCTCTTTATTCAATAGGAAACATTAAAGTAAATCCACTACTTTTGGATAATCCGGAAGGATACAAAAAACTTGCATTATCAAGAAATAAAGGTGATGTTGAAGATACAAGGGTAGTTCAAGAAATGTTAGATGAATGGAAAAATCCCTCAATTTCTTTTGATGGTTCAGAAGATATGAATATTTATAATGCCTATAGACAACTGATAAACAATATAGGAACTCAAACTTCTGAAGCAATGGGCCACTCAAAAGAACAATCTATTTTGGTTACTCAAATTCTCAACAAGCGTCAAGCTGTGTCTGGGGTATCCTTAGATGAAGAAATGGCAAATATGCTAATGTATCAACATGCATATAATGCCTCTGCAAGAATGGTTAACGTAATTGACGGCATGATTGATAGAATTGTAAACGGCACCGGACGTGCAGGTATATAGAAGGAGGAAAATATAAATGAGGTCGTCCTTTTTTGAATTTCACGTAGCAAAAACTGCTCTTTTTACATCAAGAGCCGGTCTTGAAGTTACTAGCCATAACGTTGCAAACTCTGCAATAGATGGATATTCGAGACAATATATTGAGCAAAGAGCAACAATGCCTTTAACCTATTTTAATGGCAAAGGAATGATTGGCACTGGTTCTGAAGTATATGGAATCGGTCAAGTTAGAAATGTATATTTAGACCAAAAATATTGGCATGAAAAAAGCACTCTTGGAGAATATAGTTCAAAATTATCATCAATGACTTTAGTCGAAAAGATTTTTGCTGAAATGAGTGGTACAGGAAAAACAAGCGGATTTAATTTGTTTTTTGCCACACTTCAAGACTTAACAGGAAACGCTGGAGACCCTAACTTTAAATTGAATGTAGTAAAGGCTGGTGAAAATTTAGCAGAATTCATTAATGGTATAGCTGGAAGTTTAAGGCAACAACAAGATGACATAAATCAAGAAATTAAAACCGTTGTTCAAAGAATAAACAGTCTTGGACAACAAATAGCTAGCTTAAATGAACAGATAGCAAAATTTGAACTTGACGGTTCAAGAGCAAATGACCTTAGAGATTCTCGTACAAGACTTATTGATGAACTTTCAATATATGTTAATGTTGAAGTAAAAGAAATAGAAAAAAATAAAGACTATGCAGCAGGGCTATATCCTGAACCAGATGATAGAGGTAAAAGCAATAAAGAATTTTATATCATGATAAATGGATATGAGTTTGTAAATCATACTGATATTAACACATTACAACTTAAGCCCCGTGTTGATAAAAATACTAATGTCGGTTTTAATACAAACCCTATGGATGTTTCTGGGCTTTTTGATATTTATTTTGATAACGGAGCAAAATTTGACTTATATCACCCTGAACTTAGAGGTGAGCTTAGAGGTTTAATTGATGCGAGGGACGGTAATAACGGTAACCATATGACCGGTAATGCTACTTATGATGGCGCAGGTACAATAACATTTACAAATCCTTCAAGAACAGATATGAGTACTAACGGTTATGTAACTGTTACAGATGCAAATGGTGTGAAAAAAGTAATTAGCTATACCGGTTATACAGTTGCAGGAGGTAATGTTACAATTAATGTCAACCACGCAGATATGCCTACAGCACTACCTATAAAAACTGCTGTAGTAGGGCAAACATCTGAATACAAAGGCATACCCCACTATATGGACAAATTAAATGAGCTTGTTCGTACATTTGCACGAGCTATTAATGAAGGTAAAGACAGAAGCGGAAACCAAATTGGAGACATGGAAGGGCATATCGGGGGCTTTGACGGAACAGGCAATGAATCAAATAAAGAACAATTTTTTAACTATAAAGGAATTCTTAATACTAAAGGTGCTATTGCAGATTATAATTTATTAAATTGTTTAAATTTTCAAGTTAATCAAGTTCTAGTTTCTGAGCCCGACCGTGTAAATAATTCTGATTTACAAACAGGAGGAATAGATAATAACCAAGTTATTTTTGATTTTATAGAACTTAAAGAATACAAAAACCTTTTTAAAGATGGAAAACTTCAAGACTACGTTATAGGTATTTCTGGAGAACTTGGTGTAGACGTAAATCAAGCTAAAAAGTTTGCAAAAAACAGCAATGATATTGTTTCTTCTATTGATGACCAGCGTATATCTGTTTATGGTGTTGACTTAAATGAGGAAATAGTATTTATGCTTAAATATCAGCACATTTATACAGCTGCATCTAAGCTTATAAATATAATAGATGGTATATATGACACTACAATTAATAGAATGGGAGTTTAGGGGGTAAAAAATGAGAGTAACAAATACAATGATGTCAAACAGAATGTTGCTTAATATTCATAGAAACATGAATAATTTATCAATACTAGAAGGGCAATTTTCTTCACAGAAAAAAGTTATTTTTCCGTCAGATAACCCTATTCTTGCTGCAAGGGCTTTAAAATTCCGTACAAATATAACAGAAACAGAACAATATCAACGAAATGTTTCACAAGGATTATCGTGGATGTCTGCAACAGATAAAGCTTTTATGAATATGGATAACTTGATGGCAAACATTAGAACATTATGCAATAGTGCGGCAAGTGGTGAAAAAGAATATAAAGATAAACAGGCAATTATAAAAGAAATTGAGCAATACATTAAGAGTATGGCAGACGAAGTTAACGTTACTTATGCTGGGCGTTATGTTTTTTCGGGATATAGAACAGATAATCCTCCTATTTTTCAAAAAGATGACGAAAATTTAAAATATACAAAAATAACACAATACTATACTGTAAAAGATGTTGAATTTGCTACTTCATTCCAAAAAACTAGTGATACTAATCCACCCGATATGTATCCAATAAGGCTTATAAAATTGCCTTATACAAATATAGATGCCAATACTCTAGGTATTGCTGGATTTACTATAAACGAAACAAATTTGGCTGACCCAGATGCCTATAAACCTGATGATGACAAGATTAATTTTATTCCTGAAACAGGAGAACTTATTTTAGGCAAAGATGCATATGATGACCTTGTTGCCGCCGGTAATATGAAAATAGAGTATGATAAAACAGGATTTAAAGAGGGTGATTTAAATCCCAAGGTTTACTTTACATGCAAAGGTGCTGATGGTCTTACTTACGAAATGAAACCTGACGAACAAAGATTAGAATTAGAATTTGGTACAAACACAAGAATACAAATTAACTCTCTTGCTAAAGACTCATACACTGATAAATTATATTCAGATTTAAGGGAACTTTTACAGTTTGTTAAATCAGTAGAAACATCCGACCCCACCTTACTTAAAGAAAAATTGAAAGCAGACGCCAACAACCAGGGTAAGACTGATGAGGAATTAGGTCAAATGGTCGATGAAATAATATCGGACGAAACAAAGAATATACAAAATGCTCTTAGAGAACGTTTTAATAATATGCTAGGCTTAGTTGATAGGCACTTTACAACAATTTCAAACCAACAAACAGACTTAGGAAGCCGTATGAAACGCCTTGACTTAATTAATGATAGGCTAGACGATAACCTAACAAACTTTGAAGAACTTCGTTCTTTAAATGAGGACGCTGAAATGGAAGATGTTATTATAAAGCTATCTCTTGCAAAAGCAGCTTATAATGCCTCTCTCCAAGCTGGAGCCGGAATTATACAAATGACTTTAGCTAACTATATTCGTTAATATAAATTGTACTTATGTAAATGATAATTTTACATTTATTTTAACAAAAGTCTATATGTCATATGTGTTATTCCATGTCAAAGTTTTTTGAAAGGCTAGGTAACCTTTTTTCTAAAAAGTTTACCTAGGTCTTTATAAAGCAGTTTGAAAATTATAACAAAATTATTGATTGTAAATATAATATGTGATACCATAGGCAATGACTCTAATTGCTTGTGGTATTTTTTAAATAATTCTATAATAAATTATATAATATGATTTTTTTTAATTATATAATAAAAAAAGGAGGAAAAAAATGGCACTTTTAACCAAACATTTTGGAGAAATAGAAGTGGACGATACTAAAATTATAATATTTGAGGAAGGAATTCCTGGCTTTCTGCACTTAAAAAAATTTCTTCTTTTAGAAGATGAAAAACAAAGTCAAGAAGAAAATGAAGATTCAGAAAATAATGTTTTTTGGTACTTACAGTCTGTTGAAGATGAAAATATAGCTTTTGTCCTCCTTAACACATTTAACATATTGCCTGATTATGACCCAAAAATTAATCCAGAAGATATTTCTGATTTAGGTGAATATAACGCCGAAGATTTTTTGGTGTTTAACATTACTGTTATCCCCCAAAATACTGCTGAAATGAGTGTTAATCTAAAAGCACCTATCATCATTAACACAGCCCTAAAAAAGGGAAAACAAGTTGTAGTTGTTAATGAAGAATATAGAATTAGGCATTATATAATGGACGAACTTAAAAATAAAAGGTAGGTGTTTTGATGTTAGCTCTCACTCGTAAAAAAGGCGAATCTATTATTATCGGGGATGATATTGAAATAGTAATTATTGGAGTACAAGGCGAGCAAGTAAAACTTGGTATCGTCGCACCAAGAAATATTCCTGTTCATCGTAAAGAAATTTATGAGTTAATCCAGCTTGAAAATATTGAAGCTGCAAAAAGTGCAAATGTTTCTGCAATAAAAAACTTATTTAAAAATACACCATAAGCAGTTTAGTTAATATTTTAAAATGGAGTGTGTTTCTGTGAATATTCTTGAAGCGTTAATATTAGGTATAATACAGGGCTTGGCTGAGTTTTTGCCTATTAGTTCTTCTGGGCATCTTGTTTTATTTCAGAAGATTTTTGGAATTAATGAACCTATGATGAGTTTTAATGTTTTGTTACATGTAGGAACTCTTATACCTGTTCTTATTGTTTATAGAAAGGATATATGGAAGCTTATTAGAAATCCTTTTCAAAAAATGACTTTTTTATTAGTAGTCGGAACAATTCCTGCTGTTATTGCATCATTATGCTTTGGTGATATTATAGATTCATTGTTTGCAGGAGGTATTTTTCTTGCACTTGCCTTTTTTGCAACAGGTATTCTACTTTTGATTGCAGATAGCATTAATAACGGATATAAAAGCGAAAAAGAAATTACATATTTAGATGCACTATTAATAGGTATTGTACAAGCAATAGCAATTACTCCTGGTATTTCACGCTCAGGAAGTACAATTACATGTTCACTTGGCAGAAAAATCAACAGAAAATCTGCAGCAAAATTTTCTTTTTTATTATCTATACCAGCAATTTTAGGCTCATTAGTTTTAGAATTTTATAAATTCTTTAAATACGGAGAGAATTTGGGTAACCTAGAACTACTACCTACTCTATTTGGCTTCCTTGCTGCTATGCTTACAGGTTATTTAGCAATCACCTTTATGATTAAATTAATAGAAAAAAGCAGGCTTAAAATTTTTTCTTTTTATGTAATTACTTTGGGTATAGTTTTAGTTGTTCTTGAAATATTCTTTAATATAAGCCTTGTTTAGATTATATAACATTAACAAGGGTCTGAAATAATCAAACTTACGTTAAATAAAAAATGGCTATCTTAAACTAATAATTTAAGATAGCCATTTTTTATTTATGCCGATGGCCGGACTCGAACCGGCATGGAGGTTATCCAACGGTTTTTGAGACCGCCGCGTCTGCCAATTCCGCCACATCGGCATATAGATTCACTATATGCCAACAGATGATATTATAGAATATATATTAAAAAATGTCAAGTAAAAATATGTATTAATATATCAAATGAAATAATTAATATTCTGGGATTTTAAGCCTAAAGCACTACTTCCTTCTTGGAAAATAATCAAATAACTTTTACTATAATTTTAAACTTATTGGAGTCTAGTTAAAGTATTTTGAAGGGTTTGGGAAACTCTTTTTTGAAAAAAGTTTCCCAAAATTTTATACACAATATAAAATTAACTAATTAAATTTATTTATTTTTGCTTAATTGTTCTTTAATAACTTGTCTTGCAACAGTCAATGCATCATCTGCTTTAGATATATCTTTACCACCAGCCATTGCCATGTTAGGTCGTCCGCCACCTTTTCCACCCATAGACGCAACAGCATTTTTAACGATATCACCTGAATTAATTCCAGCTTTGACAGCATCTTCTGTAGCCATTACAATCATATTTGCCTTATCATTACTTATTCCAATTAATACAATAACTCCTGATTTAATTTTATCTTTTATCTGGTCACCCAAATTTCTTAAAGTATCAGCATCAGCCTCTTGCAGTTTTAATAATACAGCCGAAAAACCTTCAATTTCTTCTTTAGAATCTATAATGTCCCCTAAAGTATTTTTGGATAATCTTGCTTTTAAAATTTCATTTTGTTTATTAAGTTCTCGTATTTGATTAACAAAAGTTTTAATATTATTTACAATAGCGTTAGGTGCTGATTTTACCACTTCGCTTATTACTTGTATTTTTTCTTCTAAGCTTCTATAGTATTCTAAAGTAGCAAAACCTGTTAATGCTTCAATTCTTCTAACACCAGCAGCAGCACTTGCTTCAGATATAATTTTAAACGTACCAATTTGTGATGTATTGCTGACATGTGCTCCTCCGCATAGTTCAACGCTAAAGTTTTGCATATCAACAACACGCACACTTTCACCATATTTTTCGCCAAACAAAGCCATTGCTCCCATTTCTCTGGCTCTATCTATCGTAGTCTCACAAATGTTAATATTAAGGCTTTCCAATATTTTATTGTTTACAATTGTTTCAACTTTAGCTAGTTCCTCTCTTGTTAATGAAGAAAAATGCGTAAAATCAAATCGCAACTTATCTTCTGTAACATAAGAACCAGCCTGCTCAACGTGAGTCCCTAACACTTCTCTAAGAGCTTTTTGCAATAAGTGAGTTGCCGAGTGGTTTCTTGAAGTCGCCATACGAGTAGGAACATCAATTGAGGCTTTTGCTTTTTGGGACCTTTTGACAACGCCCTCTGCAACAATTCCTATATGTGCAATTCTGTTTCCAACAACCTTAATACAATCATGAATTTCTATTTTTCCGCTTTCAGTTGTAATTATACCCTTATCGCCTCTTTGGCCGCCACTTTCTGCATAAAAAGGAGTTTTATCCAAAATAATAGAAACTTCATCACCTTGCTTAACCTCATCAACAATATCAGTTTTTGTAGCTATAGCTATAATATTTGCTTCTGATACTTCATAAACATCATATCCTGCAAAAACAGAACTTTCTTCTGATTCAACTTTATGGTAAACTGTTTCATCAGCCCCCATATAATTTGATTCTTCTCTTGCAGAACGAGCACGTTCTCTTTGAGCTTCCATATTCTTGTTAAAGGCAATTTCGTCAAGAGAAAGTAGTTCTTCTTCTAAAATTTCCCTTGTAAGTTCCAAAGGAAAACCATATGTGTCATATAGCTTGAAAGCATCATCACCGTTTAATATATTGAGTCTTTCTTCCTTCATTTTTTTAATAAAGCCTCTAAGGAGTTCTATTCCTTGGTCAATAGTTTGGTAAAAACGGTTTTCTTCAGTAGAAATAACTTTAAAAATATAATCTTGTTTTTCTATAAGTTCTGGATAAGCCACTTTAGAAACATCAATAACTACACTACAAAGTTCCTCTAAAAAAACTCTATCAATTCCTAAAATTTTACCATGTCTTGCAGCCCTTCTAAGAAGCCTTTTTAAAATATATCCTCTGCCTTCATTTGATGGCAAAATACCATCTGCCGCCATAAAAGTCATTGAACGAACATGGTCTGTTATAATCCTAATAGATACGTCCTTTTTAGGGTCTACATTGTACTGTATTCCAGCAAGCTGACAAACCTTATCTCTTATTGCCTTAATTGTATCTACATCAAAAATAGAATCAACGTCCTGCATCATTGCAGCAATACGTTCAAGCCCCATACCTGTATCTATATTAGGATTTGGAAGGTCTGTATATTCTCCTGTTTCTTCTTTATTAAACTGCGTAAAAACAAGATTCCAAAACTCCATATATCTGTCGCAGTCACAGCCTACAGTACATCCTTCTTTTCCACAGCCATATTTTTCGCCCTTATCAAAGTAAATTTCTGAGCATGGTCCGCAAGGTCCAAGACCAACCTCCCAAAAATTATCTTCTTTTCCCATTCTGAAAATTCTTTCTTTTGGGATACCTACTTTTTTATTCCATATTTCAAAAGCCTCGTCATCATCTTTATAAATAGAAATATAAAGTCTATCTGTTGGTATTTCCATAACTTCTGTTACAAATTCCCATGACCACGGAATTACTTCCTCCTTAAAATAATCACCGAAAGAAAAATTTCCGAGCATTTCAAAAAAAGTACCATGACGAGCAGTTTTTCCTACATTTTCTATGTCACCAGTACGAATACACTTTTGGCAAGTTGTAACTCTTTTTCGAGGGGGGATTTCCTGACCTGTAAAATACGGTTTTAGAGGTGCCATTCCCGAATTAATAAGAAGTAAACTTTTATCATTTTGAGGTACTAAAGGAAAACTAGACATTCTTAAATGTTCCTTGCTCTCAAAAAAGGAAAGAAACTTTTCCCTAATTTCATTTAATCCAAGTGCTTTCATGTATATACTCCTTTAATAATATTATATATAATTTCAACGAATCCACGTTAATTTATGGTAATTAAAAAGATTATATTTTATACAAATTTTTTTGTCAAGTTTATAGAAAATATGATATTATACTATTTTTACATGTTTTAAATGCAATAAAACATAATGACTTGATAATCCAATTAAAACCCCTGTAATCTCGCCAGATATAATTAGGTATGGTAAATAATAGAAAAGTTTAGAATTATTTATAATAAATGAAGCCATAATTATTTGACCTAAATTGTGGAAAACTCCACCTAAGATACTAACACCTATTATACTAAACACTTTTAACCTTTTAGCAATTATCATTACAAATAAGCTGAGAATACCACCCGAAATACTATATATTACTCCTGAAACACCGCTAAATAACATGCCAACTATAATTATCCTTATAATAGAAACTGCAAATGCTTCTTTTTCTCCAGAATAATATAAAAATAGTAAAACCACAAGATTCGCTAAACCAAGCTTAATTCCTGGAATCGGTATCGGAACTGGAATAATTCTTTCTAAATAACTTAATATTATTGCTAAAGCAGTAAAAATTCCATAGTATGCTACTTTTCTTGCCATTTCAAATTCCTGCCTTCTATTTTATCTACATAATTTCAACAAATCAAACTAGTAAGCTATGGTATCTAACCCTTCGGCATCTGAAGTTTTTTTTATAATTTCAATAACAACTTTATTTGGTAAGCAAGTAATTGTTTCATTAGAATTAGAAATAGGTTTATGTTTTACACAATATTTATCAGGGCAATTTGCTTCTAGCATTTTAACTTTGCCATCAATAATTTTTATTTTGTTAAAATTATTCATAGCTTTTATTTCATATTCACCACTTTCGGAAAGTGAAATTGTCTTTAATTTTTCACCGTTAATAGTTATTAAAACATAATCTCCGCCTCCAAAAACAGAATTAATAATAAATACACCAAAAATAGCAAAAATAGTTAAAAATGCTACTAAAATTATATCTGCAATCTTTATCACAAAAATATCAATACCTTTCATAATATTTTAATTTTATATCTATAATATAATGTGAGTTCGACACAATAAGACTGTGTCGAACTTTTGATAATATTCGCCATAAATTTAGCCAAAATAAGGCTAAATTTATGCTCATAACGTGAAAAATCTTATGATTTTCGGCTACGTCGAACTCACGTTAATATAATACTTTTTTTGATAATTAAAAACAATGTATATTTTTTTATTTATTGAGGTAAATGGAAACATTTTGTATAATATTACGTAAGTCAACAAACTCAAACTTACATTAAAATAAAAAATATAAATTTAATAGATTTTAGGAGATTGTCATGAAACTGAAATTTTTGATTATGTCAATACTAAGTTTAGCTTTTATTAGTTCTTGCAGTGAAAAAGAAGTAAGTAATAAAGCATTTGTATTAGATACAATAATTACTATAAATATTTATGATACTAATATAACACAAAAAGAAAAAAATAAATTAATAGAAGAAAGTATTGAAATTTGTAAAGATTATGAACAAAAATTAAGCAAAACAATAAGTAATAACGAAGTATATTTATTAAATAACAGTAATGGAAATAGTGTAACCGTTTCTGATAATACATTGTTTCTTATTAAAAATTCACTATACTATTCTGATTTATCTGACGGTGCTTTTGATATAACAGTTAAACCTTTAATAGACCTGTGGGACATAAAATCAGAAAACCCAACAGTCCCTAATTATACTGATATAAAAAATGCATTAGAAAGTGTAGATTATAAAAATATCGAAATAACAAATAATAGTGTTACTTTGAAAAATGGCTCTCAAATAGATTTTGGTGGAATAGCTAAGGGCTACATTTCGGATAAAATCAAGGAATATTTACTTGATAATGGGTGCAACTCAGCAGTAATAAACTTAGGTGGAAATGTTGTTACTATTGGTGAACAGGAGGACGGCTCTAGCTGGAAAGTAGGATTACAAAAACCTTTCTCATCAAGCGGAGAGGTTATTGCTGTTATAAATATAATCGACAAATCCGTAGTTACAAGCGGTGCATATGAAAGGTATTTTGAAAAGGACGGAAAAGTTTATCATCATATTATTGACCCAAAAACAGGATATCCCTCAACTCAAGAATTAAATTCTGTTACAATAATATCAGATAAATCAATAGACGGAGACGCTTTAAGTACATCTTGCTTTGTACTAGGTCTTGAAAAAGGTATGTTACTTTTAGAAAATATTGATAATGTTGATGGTATTTTTATTAACAATAATAATGAAGTTTTTACTACTTCCGGAGAAGGCAAAACATTTTCACTTGATTTATTAGAAAAATAATTAAGTAAATTAATTTCTGTTTAACACATTTTTATAATTAAATTTTATTAAACTTCTGAAATTTTTATATAATTTTATAAGCAACCCTACAATTTAATATTATAATAAATTAATAGGTATTATTTAGCATTTTTATGTCAATGATATTTTGTAAGGCTTTTTTCAAATTATTGATTGCGAAATTTTATTATAAACTTGATACTTTATTTATATTTTCGACAAAAAGTTTATATTGACTTGAAATTCAACTACATTAAAGGTATAATTACCTAAAAGATTATCAGAAAGAGGAATTATAATGTTACTTTTAAAACGCTACCTGACAATTATTTTAACAATAAATTTTATATTAAATTCTATTATTATCGTTACTGCTAATGAACTTAACAATGATGAAACTTTTGAAGATAAAATTGAACCTCCAGAAATTGTAGCACCATCGGCTGTTGTAATAGATGCTAAAACTGGAGTAATAATATATGAAAAAGAAAAAAATCAGGTAAATTATCCTGCAAGCATAACAAAAATAATGACTGCCTTATTGACATTAGAAAACGCAAACGGCAACCTAAATGAAAAAGTTAAATTTTCAAGAGAAGCTGTTTATAGTATACCATACAATAGTAGCCATATTGCAATGAATGAAGATGAAACATTAACAGTTGAGCAGGCTTTATATGGTATTATGCTGGAATCAGCCAACGAAGTGTCAAATGCACTAGCTGAACATGTTTCGGGAACTACAGAAGATTTTGCAATTAAAATGACACAGAGGGCAAATGAACTAGGAGCAGTCAATACAAACTTTGTTAATGCACATGGATTACATGACGAAAACCACTATACTACTGCATATGATATGGCGTTAATTATGAGAGAAGCAGTAAAGAACGAATTTTTTGTTAAACTAATCAGCACTTTACATTATGAGATTCCTCCAACAGAAAAACAACCTGAAAAACGTCCTCTTAACAACTCAAATAAAATGCTTTATAGCGTTTCTCAACATTACAAGGAGGAGGTTGTTGGCGGAAAAACAGGTTTTACTGATGAAGCAAAACATACATTAGTAACATACGCAAAAAAAGATGACTTAGAAATAATTGTTGCCGTTATGAAAGATGAAAAAACATCAGCATATACTGATACAAAAGCTTTAATAGATTATTCATTCGCACAATTTGAGGACTTAAAACTATTTGATAAATCTACTTATAGCAAGTATATTCCTGTAACTAGCTCTGATGGTGAGCAGTTGGCTAGTATAAAAGTAATAGCTAATAGTGACATTAGTATGATTTTACCAGTACAAGCAAAAAATAATATTAAAATTACTGATAACCTACCTTCTAAAATTAGCTATAATGTTAAAGAAGGAGATGTTTTAGGAGTTTTAAAAATTGAATGTGACGGAAATACTTTAGAGACTATTAATCTTTTTGCATATAATGGTTTTGAAATTCCTAGTGACACACCATTAATTGAATCTAATACAAGTAGCGAAGAAGGCATAAATATAATAGAACAATTAATGCCGTTTAAAAAAATTATTATAGCCTCATTAATTGTAATTATTACTTTGATTTCTTTAATAGCCGTATGCAGGGCAAAAAGAAGCTATCAAAGGAGAACTGCAAGGTATGGGCTTAGGCGAGCCAAAGGTACAACATATCGTTACAAAAATAATTATTAGAGATTATTTATAATTAAGTATAAAGAAAAGTTTGGTGAAATCCTCAAATGATGGTTTCACCGAACTTTTCTTAGAACCTGTTCAATATCTTTATTTGAAAAACGCATAGAATGGAGATGTTAAATCGGTTCTTATTTTATTATATTGTTTTATAAAGACATAAACAAAAAACAGCTATATTAATAACTAATGATAAAGGAATTCCTATTTTAAATTTCATATGCTTTGTCTTATGATGAAATGTTTTCATTCCCAAATAAGCACCCAACCCACCCATAAAAATTGCAGATATAATTAGAGTTTTTTCACTAATACGCCACTTATTAAGCTTTGACTTTCTCTTATCTATACCATACATAGAAAAGACAATTATATTCCATACTACAAAAAATATAATAAAAATCTCAAACTTCATATTTATTCCCCCGTATTGTATTATAATAAATTTTATTATTATTCTCTTTAGACATTTATTCGATATTATAATATATATGTAGTATTTAACATGAGTTATTTAACGTGAGTTCGACGTAGCAGAATCGGCTTGTGCAGCAAGCCGAAAATCGTAAGATTTTTCACGTTATGAGCATAAATTTAGCTTTATTTTGGCTAAATTTGTGCGAATATTATAAAAAGTTCGATGCAGTTTTATTGTGTCGAACTTACGTTATTTATATATTATTATGTCATATAGTCATTTTTTTGTCAAAATTAAAATAAAATTGTTTTAGTAATTTTCTAGAGTATACCCTTATTAAACTAACATTATTTTAATTCTTATGGATTTTATTTAAAAAAACTGCTATAATAGTTTAAATACATATAAAATAAAAATATTATAATAATGCAAAATTGCATACAGCTTTAGGACACCATTTGGATTTAGGAGATTAAAAATGGCAAATTTATTTGAAGGTTTAGAAAAATTTGGGTTAGCTAAAGTAGCCCCAACCGAATTATTCAAAGAAGAAAAGCCTGCGGTTGGAGCTCCAAAAAAAGATGAATTTAAAATATTCGATTATATATATAAAAAAGAATTTATTTGCCCTGTTTGTGGGATAAACTTTAGAAATAGTATGATAAGAAGTACAAAGCTAAAGCTTATTACAATAGAGCCTAATCTTCACCCCATTTATGAGCCTATAGAACCTCTCTGTTATGACGTAATTATGTGCGAAAACTGTGGCTACTCTGCACTAAAGCAAAAATTTAACAGTATTTCGGATAAACAGATTGATTTTATAAAAGAAAAAATTTCTAAAAACTATACCACTGTAAATTATCCTGATGAAATTACTGTTGACATGGCTATAGAGCGTTTTAAAATGGCACTTTTAAATAATTTAATAAAAAGTTCTCCTAATGGTGAAAAAGCATATATTTGTATGAAGATTTCTTGGCTTTATAGTCTAAAAAAAGATAGAGAAAACGAATTACTTTTCATTAACAGTGCATATGATGGGTTTGCAAAAGCCTATGTTAACGAATCATTTCCTATATCAGGAATAGAGGAAAATACATTTATTTATTTATTGGGATATTTTTCAAAGGAACTTAAACAGTATGAGAAATCAATGAAATTTTTATCGACAGTTATTGTTTCAAGAACGGCATCAGAAAGATTAAAAGACAGGGCAAGGGATTTAAAAGATATTATAAAAAAAGAAAGAGAAGAGCAATAAAAAATTTGGAGGAATATAAATGATTAATTTGTATAATACAGGTGTATACTTGTTAAATAATTCTGAAATTATTGAAGATACTAAAGAAAACATTCCAAAGTTAAAATCTAAAACAAACATAAGTGAACTTTCAAAAGAAATATATAAAAAAAATACAATATCATACAATATATTAGAAAATCACAATATATCCAATAATATGGAAAATCTTAAAATAAAATTTGATGCAATGGCTTCTCATGACATAACTTATGTGGGAATTATACAAACAGCTCGTGCAAGCGGTCTCACAAAATTTCCTATTCCATATGTTTTGACAAACTGCCATAACAGTCTTTGTGCTGTAGGAGGAACAATAAATGAAGATGACCATGTTTTTGGTTTATCTGCTGCAAAAAAATATGGCGGCATTTATGTTCCAGCACACCAAGCTGTAATTCATCAATATATGCGTGAAATGATGAGTGGTTGCGGCAAAATGATTTTAGGCTCAGATAGCCATACACGTTATGGAGCTTTAGGAACTATGGCTATAGGTGAAGGAGGAGGAGAACTTGCTAAACAACTTCTGCAAAAAACTTATGATATAAATTATCCCGATGTTGTAGGTGTTTATTTAACAGGAACACCCCAAAAAGGAGTTGGACCTCAAGATATTGCTTTAGCTATTATAGGAGCTGTTTTTGAGAAAGGTTATGTTAAAAATAAAGTAATGGAATTTGTAGGTGACGGAATAAGTAATTTATCTGTTGAATATCGAAATGGTATTGATGTAATGACTACCGAAACTACTTGCCTTTCTTCTATTTGGTGCACAGATAATAAAGTTAAAGATTTTTACGACGCTCATGGCAGGGTAAACGAATATAAAGAGCTTAAACCAAAAGATATAGCATATTACGACAGCTTTATATATGTCGATATGTCAAAGGTTAAACCTATGATAGCAATGCCTTTTCACCCTAGTAATATATACACAATTGATGAATTAAATTCTAATTTGAGTGATATTTTACATATCGTGGAAACAAAAGCTAACGAGCAGCTTTCATCTGCAAATATTAAATTTAGTCTTAGAAATAAGATTAAAAATAACAAGCTTTTTGTTGAACAAGGTGTTATTGCGGGCTGTGCTGGGGGAACATTTGATAATATTTGTGACGCGGCTGATATTTTAGACGGGTATAATATCGGCTCTGATGAATTTTCGCTAAGCGTATATCCTTCAAGCCAACCTACATTTTTAAACCTTGTTGAAGTAGGTGCAGTAAGCAAGCTTATGACAGCAGGTGCAACAATACGTTCAGCTTTTTGTGGGCCTTGTTTTGGTGCAGGTGATGTGCCAGCTAATAATGCTTTAAGTATTCGTCATACAACTAGAAATTTTCCTAATAGAGAGGGCTCAAAACCTTCGAGCGGTCAAATTTGCTCTGTTGCATTAATGGACGCAAGGTCTATTGCAGCAACAGCGTTAAATAAAGGTGTTTTAACACCAGCAACAGATATAGATGCACACTATAAAAAACCTAAATACTTTTTTAACAAAGAGGTTTATGATAATAGAGTTTATAATGGTTACAATAAACCCGATGAAAGTATAGAATTAGTTTTTGGTCCAAATATAACCGATTGGCCTCAAATGCCTTCATTAACAGATGATATTTTACTTAAAGTAGTGACTGTAATAACTGACCCTGTTACAACAACAGATGAGCTTATACCTTCTGGTGAAACTTCTTCATACCGCTCAAACCCTTTAGGTTTAGCAGAGTTCACTCTTTCAAGAAAAGCTCCTGAATATGTTAGCTATGCTAAAGAAGTTTATGAGTTTGAAAAAACCAGATTAGAAGGTAAAGACCCAACACTTTCACATAATGAGATAAATAAAATATATGAAGTTATAAAAGAAAAGTTTATAAATGCTAACCCTTTAAATACAGGAATAGGCAGTACAATATATGCTGTTAAACCGGGTGATGGCTCGGCTAGGGAACAAGCTGCAAGCTGTCAAAAGGTTCTTGGAGGTTGGGCAAATATTGCAAGAGAATATGCAACTAAACGTTACCGCTCAAACCTAATTAACTGGGGAATGCTACCTTTTGTTTTAGAGGATAGCAATATTCCATTTAATAATGGAGATTATATATATATTCCTAATATAAAAAATGCTATTTTGAATAAGTCAAAAGAAATAAAAGCATATAATGTATCCGAAAATCTCAAGGAATTTACTCTTTCAATATCAGATATGACTGATACTGAAAGGGATATTATTATTGCAGGATGCTTAATTAATTACTATAAGTAGTATACCTTAAATATAATGAAATTATAGAATAAAACATTGAGGAAACTTTTGAAAAAGTTTCCTCAAACTACTCCAAAACTTTTAACATAAGTACAGTTCTACTTATTTAATTAGAAAGGTTAATATATTAATGATTGATTATATAAAATTCTTTTGTATTTTTATTTTTTTTATAATTTCATTACTTTGTGGTAAAAATTGTATCCAAAAAAAAGACTCATTTTTGTTAAACTTAGCAATGTTATGTACTTTAATTGCTGATTATTTTCTGATTATTAATGGCAACCACTTATTGGGAGTGCTTTTTTTTATAATAGTACAATTAGTATATAGCTATAGATATTGCAATACAAAATATTTAAAAATTACAATTCCTTTATGTTCAACGATTTTTATTTTGTTTAATTTAATTTTACTAATTAAAAGAAACAATTTTAGTATAAACGAGTATTATGAAAAAAACTTAGTTATTATTGCTTTAATATATGCAATATTATCTGTATTTAATATTATAGGAGTTTCAAAAGCATATATAAATAAAAAATATTCTTTTCCTAATAATATTTTAAACTTACTTGGTATAATATTTTTAGCACTATGTGATATATGTATTGCGGTAATAAATATTCCTGTATTTACAAACAATTTTTACGAACTAAATGTAAATTTAAAAAGTATTTTAACATTTCTGATTTGGTTTTTTTACTTTCCATCTCAATTTTCATTATGTATAAGTGCAAAACGCTTTAACTAAAATAGCGTAACAAACTATATAAGAAAAAAATTCTTTTTACGCAAAAAAAATAAGCTTATTTATGCATATTTGTTCATAACCTCTATTTTTGCCTCATATACTTGAAAGAACGATAGTATTAAGGGAGGGCAATTTCTTTGAAAGCATATATAGAAGAAAGAGCCGTAGAGGTTGCTAATTTTATAATTAACAGTAATGCTACAGTAAGGGAAACCGCCAAAAAATTTGGTATTAGCAAGTCAACTGTTCATAAAGATGTAACTGAGAGGTTGGTTAAAATAAACCCAAAGCTTGCTGGAGAAGCAAGGAGAGTGCTCGAAGTAAACAAGTCTGAACGACATATTAGAGGCGGATTAGCTACAAAAGAAAAGTATATGACTCTTACTACTAACACAAGTACCAGTCCGCATAATAGTATAAAAAAATTGTAGTACATTAGAATTGTTAAAAATATTTATAACTATGTTTAAATTGTTAAAATGGATAAAAACTATTTATGAGGAAGACTAACGTGAGTTTGAGTTTATCGAACTCACGTTAAAATATTATAAGCTGTACTACTGACTTTACATATTTTATTTAAAAAATATAATAAATTTAACTTAGAGCTCTTTCAAGCTTGCCAAGCTCCTCCAAAGGGAAGTGCTTTAATAATTCTTTATACTGACTTTGATTTAATCCCTCTGTAGAAATATACATTTCTATTTTACTATCTGTATCTGCCTCCATAAATCTACTTTTTATTTTTTCAAAATCACTAATATCCATTAAAATTACCTCCATATTTTTTTAGTTAAGACATACTTCTATTTTTGCTCATATTTACTTTTTTTATAATCTTTTTTTAAAAATTCTAGTATTCCCATTATAAATAAAAAAACTCCAAACATTTTTTTTAATACCTCTGAATTTATTTTTACTGCTAAAAATGAAGCTATTCCGGCAGAAATTAAGCCGAATAATATTATTTTAAATAGTAGTTTTTTTTCAACAGTTCCCTTTTTAAAATGTATAATTAAAGCCATAATAGCTGTTGGAATAAAATAAATAAGGTTTATAGTTTGGGCTGTTTGTTGAGACATATTAAAAAATATTACAAGTGCTGGTATTAATACAGTTCCTCCCCCTATCCCCATTCCGCTAATAACACCAGAAATAACTCCAATTATAACAAACCACATCAAAATATCATCCTAACTGCTGCAATTATCATAAATAAGCCGAATATTTTATGAAGCATATTTTTAGGAATTTTTTTTAAAGTTAATGCTCCTATGCCGCCTCCAATTATTCCTCCAATAGATATTAACAAAACTACTTTCCACTGTATTTCTCCTACCCTAACATAAATAAAAGAACTTAATATAGAAAGAGGAAAAATAATTGCAATAGCTGTTGCATGTGATTTATGGCATTCAACATTTAAAAATTTTTGAAGCGATGGTACTAGAATTGTTCCTCCACCTGCACCAAATAACCCATTTGCGAAGCCTGTTATAATTCCAATAAATCCAGATTTTATTGTATTTTTCAAAAAATACCTCCTTAGAGCCTATCCTAAATAAGCTATAAACCCATAATTGAGTATAGGTTCTTATATTTATCTGAAATTAGTATTTATCCTTAAAAATTTTTTATACAAAAAAAGAACATTCTTAACTAAAATTTAGTTTAGAATGTTCAGGTTATTAAAAGATTTATTTTTATTTATATTTAGGCAACCAATCTCCATGAGCCTCTATCAAATCATCACATAATGATTTTATATCATCTATAGATAACTCGGCAGAAGTATGAGGGTCTAACATAGCTGCATAGTAAATATTTTCTTTTTTCAAGGAAATTGCTGCTTCTATTGTTAGAAGATGAACATTTACATTTGTTCTGTTTAAAGCTGCCAAATGTTCAGGAAGATTACCAATATAAGTTGGATTTATTCCTGTTGCGTCAACCATACAAGGAATTTCAACACAAGCCTCTTGTGGCAAATTGCTAATAAGCCCGTTGTTTATTACATTACCACCTATTTTATATGGTTTATTCGTCTCCATAGCTTCCATTACATAAGAAGCATATTCATGGCTGCGAGTATGGTCTAATTTAGGATTATTAACCAACTCATCTCTCATTTTGTTCCATTCAGCAATTTGTTTAACGCATCTTCTAGGGTACTCGTCCAAAGGTATGTTAAATCTTTCTATTAGTTCTGGATATTTGCTTTTAATCCAATAAGGCATATACTCAGCATTATGTTCACTTGATTCTGTTACATAATAACCAAAAGTTTTCATAATCTCATGTCTAACCATGTCGTCATGTTTTTCTGTAATGTTATTGGCTCTTTTTTTAATTTCAGGGTATAAATCTACGCCGTCACGAGAAATTTCCAACAACCATGCCATATGGTTAATTCCTGCAATTTTATCAACAATATTATCTGTAGGTAAAGAAACACTTTCTAATATTGTTTTGGAACAACCTTGTACACTATGACAAAGCCCAATCGTTTTTATAGGAGTATATCTTTGCATAGTTCCTGTTAATGTACTCATAGGGTTTGTATAGTTCATAAACCAAGCATCTTTACAAACCTTTTCCATATCTTTTGCAAAGTCAAGCATAACAGGAATAGTTCTTAACGCCCTAAAGATTCCTCCTATTCCTAATGTGTCAGCTATAGTTTGTCTTAAACCGTATTTTTTAGGTACTTCAAAGTCTGTTATTGTACAAGGTTCATATCCTCCGACCTGTATAGCATTTATAACATATTTTGCACCTTCTAAAGCTTTTATTCTGTCAGTATATGCAACAATCTTTGCTCTGCCATTATTGCAGTTATTATTTATCGCATTCAAAATTATTTCTGAGTCTTTTAAACGTACAGGGTCTATATCGAACAAAGCTAATTCAGCATCATTCAAAGCCTCTGTTAACATTGTATCTCCCAATACATTTCTTGCAAAAATTGTGCTCCCAGCACCTATAAAAGTAATTTTTAACATACTTGCCTCCTAAAAAAATAATAAGCTAGAATTAATAGAACCTGTATTCAATATGGAGTTGCCTAATTGACAAAGAGTGACGTTGGGCGTTGTTCCTCAATAAAGTAACAACAAAGCATACCCAACAGCATGTACCTATAAAGCTTCTAAGGTAGTAGTGAGACAACTTCAAGGCTATCAAGGAGGCGGCTAAAATATTAAATATAGGTTCTAAATAACAAAAAAATTGCTTTGCAATAGAATTCTCTTTGAAAATTATACGACCTTTACTAATTTACATTTATTAAATAAACCAACAAAAATATTTTATCACTACTTTACTCCACTATCAACTATTCCTTAATAAAATATTTTTACAGAAATATTTTATTTAAAGTATCAAATTACAAAAAATTCAACAAATATTTTAGCAGCATTAAATGAATTTAATCTAGTTGTAAAAATAGGTATACATTCCCTTTGGGCGACTTCTATTGTATCCTCATCAACTTTTACATTTTCGACAACAATAATACAGCTTAAATTAGCAACTACAGCAACCGCAACTATATTAATATGCCCATGAACTGTTATCCATACATTACCCTTTTTAGATTTTGATAATACAAAACTTAGTAAATCGCATATGTATACTCCTGTTATTTCTTCATTTATTAATTTAATATTTTTTGTTATCATGTTAAAATTTTTATTTTTTATAATATCTTCTAATAACATATTTATTCATTCCTTTTAAAGTAACGTGAGTTCAATGCAATAACTTATAATTAGACTATGTTGAATAAGAAAGAGTATAAAGATGATTATATCATCTTTATACTCTTAAATGAATAAATTCAAACAAAAGTCCTGCAAAAAACCACAGTGGTGCATAATCCAGTCTAATAATACCATGAATATTATATTTTGCATCACTATAATCCCACGGACAAATATTAAACTTTTTCATGACTATTCCTGTTATATATTCTGCTGCAAAAATACATAAAACATATATCCCTCCTCTTATAAATACAGGAAAAATCATAATCAAGTCATAGATAGGTTCAAAAAAGCAAGCCAATCCATAAATAAAGAACATCCATATCGAAGTAGTTGAAATAAGCCGCATGTCTTTTTTTAAAAAGGAATTAAAGCCTGTCCAAAAAACTTCCATACATAATCCTACCACACCACACATTACAAAATTTGATAACATAACGTTATTATAGGCTTTTGTGTTAGAATTATTTGTTGTAAAAGTTGGTAGTATAATAATTTGGAAGAGTTTTAGAAGCCTTTTATTTTGTATGAGAGAAAAATATTTTATTTGCATAGTAATATTTGAAAGGAGTTGGTGGTCTTGAATTTGAATGATTTGCAAATTGTTAAAAATATAAAAAAGGGAGATACAAAAACATATGAATATATTGTAGAGAAGTATTCCAAACAAATGTACTATTTAGCATACAATATTCTACATATCAATTGTACTAAAGAGGATATTGAAGAATGTGTATCAGATGCCTTTTTAGAAGCCTGGCTGAATATAGACAAGTTTGACTTCAAGAGAGGTGCTTTTAAAACATGGCTATTTATATTAACAAAATATAAGGCTCTTGAATATAAAAGAAAACTTGGAAATCAGAAAGTTATAAATATAGATGAATTAAGTATTGAAGATAACTTAGATATAGAAAAACAACTTATAAATCGTGAAGAACAAGAAAAGGTTATTGATGTAATAAATGGTTTTAATGATGTTGATAAAGAGTTATTTATTAGGCGGTACTTTTACAACGAAAAAATTAATGACATAGCCGAAGCATTAAATCTTACACGCTCTGCTATTGATAACAGGTTATTGCGTGGCAGAAATAGAATAAAGGAGGTATTTTCTTATGAATGAAAAAGAGCTGATGAGTCTGCTAAACAGTATTGATGACGATTTAATTGATAAAAAAATTGATGAACTTTTAAATGAAAAAGGAGACAGTGTTAATATGGAAAATATAAAAGAAAAGGCTTTAAAGAAATTAAATCAAAATGGTAGCGTTAAAAAATCAAGGAGAATAAGAAAGTCATTAGTAGCCGCAGCTTTAGTAGCAACTCTTGCTGTACCTACTGTTTATGCGGACGAAATATCAAATGCTATTAAATCATTTTTTAACAAAACTACTGTTTATAACAAAGTTGTTGATGGTGATGCTTTCTATTTACCTAATGAAGTAAAACTAAATGAAGATTTAACACTTTTAAATGCAAGTGTGTCTGAAGAAAACATGCACATAATAATTAAATCAGATATATGGAAAGACGATTCTTGTCCAAAAATATTTATTGAACCAAAAAGTGACGAAAGTATAAGACTTGAAGCTGGTGGATATGGTATATTTAATGATAATGAATGGAATTTCTTTTTTTATAAAGAAGGAGAAAGTGATTTTAATGTACAGCCTTTTAAAGACTTCAAACTTTTAATAAACGATGAACCTTTTGACATTTCTCTTGAAAAAGCAGAAAGCGTTAAAGTTGAAAATTTAACTGTAGGTGAAGCTGCTATAAGTTATGTAGATACTTCTGTAAGCGTTGATAGTATTGCTACTGTTGCCGGAATTCTTACAACCGATAATGGTAAAACTAATATCCAGATTATCCCAGCATTTGAGGATAAAGACTTGCGTTTAAGTGCTATTGGAACACCTTTAGCAACTGAATTTATTAGCACCTTTGAAAACTTTGAAGACGGTAGTGCAGTTGGTAGCAGAACTTCATCTATAACTAATGAAATATTAGCATACGATAAAAATAATAACTCATATGTTTTACAAAGACCTGAAAAATCAACTAGTACAAATACATTTTTTAGCGTAGATGAAAAAGCAGAACTACCTTTAACAGTAAAAATACCAGCTATTTCTGCTCATTATGAAAAACAAGTTACAAATTATAACATCCCCATTCCAAAAGAGGGAGAAATTGCAATTGACAAAGAATTGGATTTTATTATTCAAAAGGCTATTTTAAAATCTGTAAAAAGAACTTCAGAAGACACAGCTATAGTAGAATTTGAATTGAATACAGGCGATAATAAAAGCGTATCAATTATAGACATCTCTGCTATCAGCCCTGACGTTAAAAAAGGTGAAATTGTAATAACTGGAAATAAAGCTGTTATGACATTAACATTTGAAAACAATATTGAGGAAGCAAATTTTACGTCTTCATGGGCATATTATTTAATTGAAGGAGACTGGTCAATTGAATTAAATGAGATTCAATAAAAGTAATAATAAAAGTATATTTATAAATAAAAAGGGGCTGTCTCGTAAACAGCCAAAAAAAAACGAGAGTTGATACTATTTCCGTTAAAACAATTCCAAAATATGACGATATACATATAGGTGAT
>CAYYRV010000016.1:0-43271 GCA_964474135.1 uncultured Defluviitaleaceae bacterium | reverse complement strand
ATTTATCTGTTAATATAAATAACATTATTAAATCATTAGTTTTTTATCTAGATAATATTGATTTGCCTATAATTATATTAGACCTAAATATGAAAATGAATTACTTAAATAAAGCCGCTCTTTCATTCTCTAATAGAACATTAGATGAATTAATAGGAACAAAATGTGCTGATTGCTTTAGAGCAACTCATTGCGGAACAGATAAATGTGCTGTTCATAAAGCTATGGTTAAAGACGAAGTATGTAGAAGTAACACACACCTTATTTTTGATGGAAAACATATGGACATAGAATATGTTGGTATGCCTATTAAAGATAATAATGGAAAAATTGTGGGGGCCATGGAATTTATTATAGATTTAACCGACGTTACCTACCAAAGAAGAAGAAATCAAAAGAGAGCTAATTACTACACAAACGAAGTAAATACTCTTGTCTCTCAACTGGAATTACTTTCAAAAGGCATCTTAGACATAAACTACAAGCCAATGCCTTGCACTGAGGAATCACAAGATATTTTTGATAACTTCTCACGCATAAGTAACAACTTAGACTTTAGTACAAAAACTATTAAAGGCTATATTAAAGAAATTGACTTTGTTGTCGGAGAAATTGCTAATAAAAATTTAACTGTTTCAATAGATAGAGAATATTTAGGAGAATTTTCGAGCCTTAAAAATTCTATAAATAGTATAGTAAAAAACTTGAACAAAGTGTTTACAGAAATTATGGTGGCAACAGAACAAGTTGAAGCAGGTGCTTCAATATCAGCTGGAGTTAGCCAAAATCTAGCAGAAGGTGCATCTGAGCAATCTAGTTCCGTTGATGATATAAACTCAAAAACTGCTTTAGCTTATGAACAGACAAAACAAAACTCTCAAAATGCTGATACTGCTAAATCGTTATCTTATAATGCCAAACAATACGCAGAAAGCGGAAATAAACAGATGAGCAAAATGGTAGAAGCAATGGCTGAAATTAAAGATTCTTCAAAAGATATTGCAAAAATTATTAAAGTAATAGATGATATTGCCTTCCAAACAAATCTCCTAGCTTTAAATGCTGCCGTTGAAGCTGCCCGTGCTGGTATACATGGCAAAGGCTTCAGTGTAGTAGCGGAAGAAGTTAGAAATCTTGCTACAAGAAGTGCAATGGCTGTTAACGAAACATCAGTGATGATAGATAATTCATTATCTAAAGTTGATGAAGGTGTACAAATTGCTTCTTCTACAAAAGATGCTCTTAACAAAATTGTAAAAGGTGTAATGGATACGGTTGAATATATTGAAACTATTGCGGAAGCATCATCAAAACAAACAGATACAATTTATCAGATAGAAAAAGGAATTGAACAAATAAACAATGTTACTACACTAAACTCTGCTACAGCAGAAGAAAGTGCTTCTGCCAGCCAGGAGATGGCTGCACAAGCCTTTGTTTTGAAATCAATGGTTGAACAGTTCAAATTACAAAAATAGCTAATATAAAAACAAAAAGGGAAGAAGCTTACAAAAAGCTCTCTTCCCCTTTTAAATAACGTGAGTTCGACGTAGTCGAACCGACTTGTGAAATAAGCCAAAAATCGTAAGATTTTTCACGTTATGAGCATAAACTCAGCCTGGCTTTGGCTAATTTGTGCGAATATTATCAAAAGTTCGACACAGCTTTATTACATCGAACTCACGTTAATGTAAATACAAGTATAGGTGCAATAAACCCTTTTATATCAAAAAAACCAATCAAAATTACGTTAAAACCGTAATTTTGATTGGTTTTTAGACAATACAAACAAAACATAAAATTACTATATAAATAGAATATAAAATTGTAACTTTAATTATAAAAAAATTTCTTGCTAGAAAGGCTTTTATCTAATTGTGACACTTAAACGAATATGAAATAACTTTCGCTAAACCAAAGGATAGATTTTCCAGCGAAAGTTATTTTATATTCGAAAATTGCGCACAATTTGGTGAAGTATGTATTATAACTTTCAACTATGACGCATCATCACAGCATATATGCCAAGAAATCTATATCAGTTACAATTAACTATTTATTAAAAAACTTTACAATAATTTTTATTCTTTATATATATTTCTTGCTAAAAGGGCTTTTATCTAATTGTGACACTTAAACGAATATGCACTAACCGTCACTATAACCAAAGGATAGGTTTTTCAGTGACGGTTAGTGCATATTCGAGAATTGCGCACAATTTGGTGAAGTATGTATCATAACTCTCAACTGTGACGCATCATCACAGCATATATGCCAAGAAATCTATATATTCATCATTATTAAGATTTTGCTATTATACCATACTTTCCAATAACATGCAAGCAATTTATTATATAATTTGTAACATATCAATTACTTTTAAAATCATCTATCAGTCTTCTTGCCTCTTCTATAATTTTGTTATATCTTTCTTGATTTACAGAAGTAAGCCATGAAGCCATACCAGATATCTCATTTATATTATGAGAAGATAATTGTCCTTTTTCTTTTAGCCTTTTGGCATTATATATTGCTGCTCTCATTCTTTTTAGCCATATTTTAGGGACACCTAGTTGTTCATTATTAATTACAATACCCGTAACACATTGCCTGTTATTTTTTTTGAGATAACGTGTTTTTTCTTTATTAATTCTAAACCCCTCATCATAAACAATACACTGAACATCAAATACAAATTTCTTTATTTGTTCTTTATCAATAGCACCTTCAAAACTAAAACTCATATCATCGGCATATCTTGAATAACTAAAATTATATTTAGAAGTTAGTTCTCCTATTTTAAAATCCATTCTTCTACAAATAATGTTTGTAATCATTGGGCTTGCTGGTGAGCCTTGAGGAAGAATTCTTTCTGATGTCTTAACATATCTTGTTTGCCCTTTTATTTCAATCGGCATACGCTCGCAATAAGTACAGAGCATAGCAAGCAAAGAAGAAATATATCCTGAATATCCAAAAGACTTGAACATACCTCTTACTCTCTCAAATGTTATTGTAGGAAAAAAATTCTCTAAATCTATATTGATAAGTAATTCTGGCTGTTTTATATGCATATCAGCTCCCGAAACAATAGATTTTCCTTTTAAGAAGCCATGTGCATAGTCATTCACTTCAATTTTTTCCAATATTAACTCCAAAATTTTTCTTTGTACACCTTTTAATACTGTCTTAGGTGCTGCAATATTTCTTTCTCCGCCACTTCTTTTTGGTATAGAATAACGATGATAATGGTCTACAATTACAACATCTCTATGGTAAGCTAAAAACCTTAGCTTCTTATACTCAATATCAAGTATATCAGCAAGTTCTTTATCATCTTTTATAATTGGCAGCCCTAAAGAAACTAACTTTTCATTGTCACTTTCTTTATCAGAAAGAAGCCCCGAATATCCTCTTCCTATAAAAACTATATTTTCTGCTTTTTTCTTTTTCCAAGCCTCGGTAACCCTTTGTTTTTCAAGTTCTCTCTGCTTTTTTCTTTCGGCACGTCTTTCAATAGACTCACGCATTATTTTTTGTGCAATATCTTTTCTTATTTTCTCATAATCCCATGTATTATTATATTGACTTCTAAGCGAACTTAATTTACTATTAATTTCATCTTTTTCGCTATATAATTTAGATATTTCTACTGCTATTTTCTCATATTCTTTTATTAATTCTTTTCTTATGTTGTATTCTTCTTTTGACTCGTTTTTTTGCCTTTCATATGGTGTAGGAAGGTCTTGAGGCCAAAAACCATACTCCTGCATTTTTAAAAGTGTAAATTCTCTTTTACCCATTTCACTTACGGATTTACGATATTCTGTTCTGTTTTCCATTACAGTAACACCTCCATAATATCATTTATTTTGTACTCTCTGTTTTGCTCAAGCTTTAGCCTTGTAAACTTTGCAGAAATGATATATAGAGCGAGAATATGCGGACAAGGAGAAGATATATTTTTAGGTCCTCTTTTAAATTCACCACAAGAACAATCTAATTTGCAAATTTGTCCGTCCTCATCAATTACTATTTCAGTATCATATTTATAGAATTGTATATTAAAATCAGAATAATAACGATATTGGGAATTTTTATATCTTTCGTTTGGTATATTAAATGTATTTGCAAATATAAACTCATTACTTTCTGACATTACTATTTTAAAGTTTTCCATACCTAAATCTAAAAGTTTTTGCACTTGCATTTCTGTAGAAGTAGTTTCGTATAGTTCTTCGGGTAAAGGCTCATTTATTAATCTTCTGAAACGTATTAAACCGTTTACAGCATCAAAATAACCCTCGCCCCTTTTCAAAAGGCTTCCAATTCCAGATATACTAATATTTCTTTTTTTATCTTTTAGCTCACTGCATATGTCATTAATTGACATAAAACGATTTTTCTTTAAAAGAGAATAAACCTCTTCATAATTACCCTCTCCTATAAATCCGCTCATTATATTGAAAGCAGTGCCTTTTACCCAGTCATTTGAAGACCATGAAGAAAATCCTATTGTCATTTTCATTTTTCCTAAATCAGCAATAATAAACTGGGGCATTCCAAATCCTAAAAGCTTTACTTTAAAGGATTTTGCTAGTGGTAAAAGCTTTTCAGCAACAAGCCAGCGTCTTCTACCCCATATTTTTTCTTCTCTGTTTTTTTCTCCTGTATAAATCGCTTTTAATGTAAGTTCTTTTCCAAAAGGCTCAAATACTATTCTTACAGGTTTATTTTTTTCCAATATCCATTTCATATAACGAGGGCTCTTATTTTCTTTGTTTCTTCTCAAAAATGAGCAAATATCATACATATCAACAGGTGCTAATTCTATTGTTGTCCCATTTAAATTTGCCGCCGACGAAACTTGATTAAAACCTTTTATCCATGTATCAGGTAAATCAATTTTCTTTTCTATGTGTTCAGGAGTAATACCTGTATCAACTGTAAAACCTTCTGGATTCACAGATAATTCAACGTTTGAATATGTTCTGAACCTCTCCATTTCCTTTGCTAACTTAGCTGAAAAATCAATATTAGTAGTTCCTAGCTTAGGTTCTTTTAACATTTCAAACTCATCAAGTTCAATTGACAAACAACCATATATAGATTCATCAACAGAAAATGCCTCAAAAGAAACTTGGTCGGGGTGTACAGTTATTACAGGGTCTAGCACAAACCATAAATCCATATCCCTGCTTTTTATAAACTCCCAAAATTTCCTCTCAATTTTATTATAATCGCCCCATGCATCATATTTATTTATTTCATCTTGAAGTCTTTTTCTATTACTTAAAAGCTTTGATATATCAGCATCTTTATTATTTATTTTTATTAATAACTCATCTATACTAAATTGAAGTTCTTCACGTATATCTGGAAGGTTTTTTTCATGCTCTTGAACCCGTCTTTCAATTTCGTTATTAAGCCATTCAAAAAATTCTGGTCTGTCTTCTTTTTTATGTCTTGCGTCCGAAATAACAATTTCTCTGAGCATAAGCATTGCATCTCTAAAAGCAAGCGGGTTTTTCAATCTACCTAAAAAAGATACTTTTTCGTCACGTGAAATATCAGGGCTTAGTCCCAAAGTTACGTTTCCTTCTTGCTGAACACACATAGATGGGCTTGCATATTGATAATTAACTTTCAAACTAAACAGCCTCCTTTTTAATTTTTGCCAGTGCAACTAATGCTCTTTCAGAATCTAAAATAATATTTGAGTATCCAATATCAAGAAGCATCTCTTCAACCTCCTGCTGTTTATCCCTATATGTATAAACAAAAACAGGAAGAATATCATATATATTATTTTTAACTTTAGAAACTTTGTTTGGCAAAAATAAAAGCGTTTTTGCATAATACATAAATAAATTTTTATTGCCATTTCCGAGGTTATTTATTATTTCAATTATTTTATTTGAAATATATGATTTTACCTCATATGAAGAATGTTCGAGCATTTGAATAACAAAATCCTCTGGAATAACCTCTCCATACTCTTCATATATTTCATATAATTTTTGAATCCCATAATCATAAACCTTTTTATCAGGGGAGTCGATTATAATAGAATGGAGTTTTTTCTGCTCTTCTTTTGGAAGATTTTCAAATATAGATTTAGCTAGTTCATTTAATGATGTTACATCTGATTCAAGCATAATTAATAAAGTTGAAAATCTTGAATTTAGTTTTTCTCTATATACAGATAATGCTTGAATTAATATTTTTATCATTCTTGCTGTGCCAAATTCCAGTATCTCTATTATTTGTGCATCATTAGGCAAGCTGTTGTTTTTTAATATATTTAAGAAAGAAACAATAATTCGACCTTTTTGAGTTGCAATATTTTTATTATAATTTATTTCAAAATTTTCTAACATGCTTTCGATATTTTTTAATGTATTTGAGAAAACTATGTCTTCCATAAATTGAAGTATAAAGCTTGGGATTTTGGAATTATCAATTATTTCGGCAGTTATAAATGAAAGTAATTCTGTCATTTGTTCTTGTGAAAGCATATTTAATTTATTTAGTGACTTATCAAGTACTTCTTTCAATTCCTCTGAATATTCAATTTCATAAGCAATAAATTTATTTATATTACTAAAAATTGTATGCAAAAACATAGCATATTCATTTTCAGTAAATGTCTCAAGATTTTGTTCAAGCAAATCTTTCCATTCTTCAAAATTCTTAAAGAACATAAAAGATACTAAGTCCTCTGTAGAAAATTTACCGCCTGTTTTATTAAAGTAATTCATAGCTATTTCATGAACACTTTTGTTAGGGCAATTTATTAAAATAAGCATTATATCCATATCAAAAGCATTTTCATTTCTTATTTTTTGATTTAAAATTTCTGTGAAATAATCTGCAACAGGCTGATAATCAGACGATACTAGTCTAATAATCCTTTCGTATGAAAGTTCACGCACTAAACTTTCCTTGTTACTATAATCTTCTAAAATATAGTAAAAAGCCTTTAATATAACATCAACTTTTGATTCAGATAAAATGTCAATAACAACATCTAAATGCCTATCCCATATTTCAGGCATAAATTCATAACGCCCCTTAGACTTTAAGAGTTCCGAGACACTAAGCCACCCATATTTATTATTGGAATTTTCAGAATTATTGTTGATAAAGTCATAATATAAATAATGCTTAATAAAATAGTTATACTGAAAATTCAAATTGTATTTATCTAAATAGTCTGCATTTGTATAACTTGTAAATAAAATTTTCATTGCTTCAATAAACTTATCTTCATCGTTTTGTGCATATGAGTCCATTATTCTTCTCAAATATCTTCTAAAATACATTAAAGCTTTATCTTTTCTATTAGCTTTTAAATGATATGTAAGTCTTGGTGCATCTAAATAATATGCAATTTTTCCTATCACATCGGCTAACCCAAAAATTTCTGATTCTTGTATTGTAGATTTAAGATTATTAATGTTTAAAATAACACCGTCTGAATAATAGCTTTTTTTGTATAAATTTGAACGCCTCTTGGTATAATGCTTTCTCTCTTCATATGAATAAGTGAAAGTATATTCTGAAAGACATCCGCAGTTAAAATAGTTTATGTAATATCTTCCTTCTAAAATTGTATCGCTTGATAACTCAGTACCGTTTAAGCTAAGCAAATGTAAATCTATATCAGAAAGATTTTCTCTTATAAAATTAATTTTTTCAGTTTTCTTTTGCTCATCAAAAGAATTTATATATAATAAAGCACATCTTTTTAATCCCTCTGCATAGCTATCGCTTAACCACTCTATATCAGCGTTAATTATTTTTTGTGCTTCATTAATAAGCATATCGTTTTTCTGAAGGCTTAGTTCCAAAAATAACCCTGATATCAACTCTCCGCTTCCAACTGTTAAAATATAGTCGTAAAATTCCTTAGGTGGATTAAGTTGAATAAGTTGTTTTAAATACTTTTTTCTCATATATATATTTGGATTACCAAATAAATTGCAAATATCATAATAATATTTAGATAGATTATCACTTAAGTTTAAAACATCGCTTGGTGTTTTTGCTAATGTAAAATTATTAAATTTTAATTTTTTAGAGTTAATGTAATTTACACAATCTTCATGAGTAATATCTTCAAAATATGGTAACGAAACTACATCATTCTCCTCGAAAGTAATAAAATCTTTAATTGCCTTTTCTTTATCAGTAGAATAGTAATAATTATTAGAGTTTATGTCTTTTTTATAATAAAGATTTTTTGTAGTAATACGAGTTGAGTAATCCGTTGTTTCTAAAACTTTTACAGCTTCAAAAGATGGAAAATGCCCTTTTTCTCCTCTAAAAATTATATAATCTGTGTATGAAACATTATCCTCAAACTCATTTTCCCCAAAATTTTCAGTTTTAAAATTATGCTTACCATAAAGCACAAGAAAGCTTGGATTGTTGTTATCATCTAAACCCCACAGAAATATTTTTCTTATAGGATTAAAGTCAAGTTTACTAGTTCTTGAACGATTATCGCTATTGTTATTACTAACTTCCGTTTTAATGGTATTATTATCTGATGGCTTTTCATTTGATTTAAAAAAACCAAAAAACTTGCTAAATATGTCTGCCATACTATTAACCCCACCTAACTTTTTCTTATTTTAAAATTATACTTAAAAAAGCTTTAAAAACCTTGAGGAAACTTTTGAAAAAGTTTCCTCAAACTCCTTCAAAACTTCTAAAGAAAATGCACTCTGTGCATTTTCTCATTACATCAGCAATTTTTATGATATGCTATCGTTAAAGCTTTTTTAAAAGGATTGGAAACTTTTTCTCTAAGAAGTTTCCAAAGGTCTTTATTTCATTAAAGTTAACACTTCTTAACACCAAATGTTACTGTTTCACCATTAATATTCCATTCCTTAATATAACCTTCACAGCTTTCGAAAGTAATGCAATCTGCTAAAACATCACCTTTAACAATATCGGAGTTTCTTGTAAGAACACCTTCTATTTTAGAATTACCTTTTGAATAAACTAAAATCCTGTCAAGGACTTCAAACCCAGCCTCTTTACGCATTGTTTGAAGCTTGCTTATAATTTCCCTCACAAAACCTTCTTCAATCAATTCTTCTGTTAGGTTAGTATCAATAACAACAGTTACTCCATGGTGAGATTCTGCAACAAAGCCCTCTTTTTGAGCCGACTCAACCAAAACATCACCTTCAGTAAGAGTAACTTGTGTGCTTTCTACATTAATAGTAACTTCACCTTGTTTAAGTTTCTGCATAAACTCATTTCCATCAACAGTTTTCAAATGTTCTCCGATTTTTGGAACAAGTTTACCGTATTTTGGTCCAAGAGTTCTAAGTTGAGGTTTAAAAGTATATGTTGTAAAACTTGATACATCTTTTGTAAACTCAATTTTTTTAATATTCAATTCCTCTGCAATTATTTGAGTATACATTTCTGATAAAGCTTCGTCCTCTGTTTTAACATACATTAATCCAATAGGTTGGCGATTTTTTATATTAGCTGTATTTCTTGCTGCTCTTCCTTCTACAACAATTTTTAATACTGTTCCCATATTTTTTTCTAATTCTTTGTCAATAAGGCTTTCATCCGCAATAGGAAAATCACATAAATGTACACTTTCAGGTGCATCTTTATCAATTTGTTTTACTAAATTAGAATAAATTTCTTCTGTCATAAATGGAATAAATGGTGCAGCAATTTTTGTAACTGTAACTAAAACAGTATGCAATGTCATATATGCATTTATTTTGTCTTGAGGCATATCTTTACCCCAGAAACGCTCTCTGCTTCTTCTTACATACCAGTTACTTAAATCGTCCACAAATTCGTTCATTGCTCTTGCAGGCTCTGTAAGTTTATATGAATCTAAACTTTCATCAACAATTTTAATAAGAGTGTTTAATTTTGATAATATCCATTTATCCATTACGCCTAAAGTTGATTTATCTAATTTGTAATCAAGAGGATCAAAATTATCTATATTAGCATAAAGAACATAAAAAGCATAAGTATTCCATAATGTACCCATAAATTTACGTTGTGCCTCATTTACTGCATCTTCATAGAAGCGGCTAGGAAGCCAAGGTGCGGAGTTTATCATAAAATACCAACGAACAGCGTCAGCCCCTTGTCTGTTTAAAACTTCCCAAGGGTCTACAACGTTTCCTTTATGCTTTGACATCTTTTGCCCGTCTTTATCCTGAACATGCCCTAAAACTATAACATTTTTGTATGGCGATTGGTCAAATAATATTGTTGATATAGCCATCAAAGTATAAAACCAGCCACGAGTTTGGTCTACTGCTTCAGAAATAAAATCAGCCGGATATTGTGACTCAAACAACTCTTTATTTTCAAAAGGATAGTGCCATTGTGCGAAAGGCATTGAGCCCGAATCAAACCAACAGTCTATAACTTCTGTTACCCTTTTCATTTTACCTTTACATTTTGGACAGTTCAAAAATACATTGTCAATGTATGGTTTGTGTAGTTCTATATCGTCCGGAACATTATCTCCCATTTCCTGTAATTCTTTAATACTTCCAATAGCGTGTTTATGACCGCAACTGCATTCCCAAATAGGTAGAGGAGTTCCCCAGTAACGTTCCCTACTAAGTCCCCAGTCAATGACGTTTTCCAAGAAATTACCAAATCTACCTTGTTTAACGTTTTCAGGCAGCCAATTTACAGTATTATTATTAGCAACTAAGTTGTCTCTAAGCTGAGTCATTTTTACAAACCATGTATCTCTTGCATAATATAAAAGAGGTGTATCACAACGCCAGCAAAAAGGATAACTATGCTCATAATTAGCAGCTTTGAAAAGCTTTTCGGTTTTTCTCAAATCCTCAATAATAAGAGGGTCTGCATCTTTTACGAATTTACCAACCCATGGCTTAACAACTTCAACAAATTCTCCTTGTTCATTTACAAGCTGAACAAAAGGCAAATTATAAACCTTCCCTATTCTTGCATCATCTTCACCAAAAGCAGGAGCCATGTGTACAATACCTGTTCCGTCCGTAAGCGTAACATAATCGTCACAGCAAACAAAACAACATTCTTCATCTGTCTGTACAAAATCAAATAAAGGCTCGTATTTCATTTTCTCGAGCGTTGCACCCTTCATTTCCTCCAGTATTGTATATCCTTCAGGTATAAGGCTAGAAACAAGAGCTTTTGCCATTATATAAATTTCTCCATTACTTTTGACTCGAACATAATCTTCTTTTGCATTTACTACAAGTGCAACGTTTGAAGGCAAAGTCCAAGGTGTAGTTGTCCAAGCAAGAAAATATTCATTTTCTTTTCCTAAAACTTTAAATTTAACGTATACAGACTCTTCTTTTACATCTTTGTAGCCTTGTGCTACCTCATGAGAAGACAATGCTGTTCCGCAACGTGGGCAATAAGGCACCACTTTATGCCCCTTGTATAAAAGGTCTTTATCCCAAATATTTTTAATAGCCCACCAAACAGACTCGATATAATTATTGTGAAATGTTACATAAGGGCTATCCATATCAATCCAGTAGCCTACTCTTTTGCTCATTTCACGCCATTCATTTTCGTATTTCCAAACACTTTCTTTGCATTTGTTAATAAAAGGTTCAACACCATATTTTTCTATTTCTGGTTTTCCGCTAATACCTAATGTTTTTTCGACTTCAAGTTCTACGGGAAGCCCATGAGTGTCCCAGCCAGCCTTTCTTAGAACTTTGTAGCCTTTCATAGTTTTATAACGTGGAATAATATCTTTAACTACTCTTGTAATAATATGACCTATGTGTGGTTTTCCATTTGCTGTAGGAGGCCCATCATAGAATGTAAAAATGGGTTTTCCCTCTCTTATTTCAATACTTTTCTCAAATACTTTATTTTCTTGCCAAAACTTTAGTATTTCCAGTTCTCTTTCGACAAAGTTAAGGTTATTGTTAACCTTATTATGCATTTATAATTCCTCCTTTATAGTTTAGAAGATTGCAAATAAAAAAATAGGGAGAAAACTTTTGAAAAAGTTTCCTCCCCAAACCCCTTCTTCAAAACTTTTGACAAAAACGCAGTATGTGCGTTTCCCAACCGTTGTTTTTGTGCTGCTACAATGCTGATATTATACCTTTTAATGAATATTTTGTAAATACTAAAAAAACGTAGGTTCGCCAAAATTATAAACATAATAATTTCAGCAAACTCACGTTTTTTTGATATGTTTTAATCGTTAATTAAAACTTCATACCCTTTAGCTAATATATCATCATTAGCTTCTGTATAGTTATACAATTTAATATTCATAGTTTGCACAGTTTCAAAAGTCAACTCACCATTAGAAGTTAGACCATTATCTTTTTGGAAAGCAGTAACAGCTTTTTTAGTTTTATCGTCATAGTATGTATTAGCTTCTCCCGTTTCATATCCTATGTATGTCAGTATTTCTTTTATACTGGTAAGTTTCTCCGAAGTGCCGTTTTTGTTAACATTTACAGTTCCATAAACAAAATCAGGTATAAAAACAGGTATATTAGGAGTTATGCCTATTTTATTTAACTTTTCTCCATTGCGTCTATAATATTCCATAGTAGTAAGTCTTAAAGCACCATTGTTTTTCAAAGGTATAAATGTTTGTATTACGCCTTTGCCGTATGTTTTTTGTCCAACAATTGTAGCTGCTTCGGAATCCTGCAAAGCGGCAGCAATAAGTTCAGCGGCTGAAGCTGTATAATTATTTGTTAATACAACTATTTTTTCAAATGGCGGCTCTTTAAGAGTTGATTTACTAACACTCTTATTACCTAAAGCATCAACTGTTGAAAATATTATTCCCTCGGGTACTAAAGATTGAGAGATACTGTCTGCAACATCCATAAGTCCACCAGGGTTGTCTCTTAAATCAAGTATTAGGTGAGTTACATTTTTCTTTTTTAATTCAGCAATTGCATCTTGAAGTTCTTTATTTGTTTTTTCTCTTATTTGGTCTATAAGTATATACCCTATATTAGAGTTATCCTTATTTTTAGCAGAAGGTATTAATTCACCTATATCTTTAACAAAAACTGAATCAAGATTTAAAATTTCTTTTTGTACAGATATTTCAATAATTTCTCCATTTCTATCAACTGTAAGCACTAGTGTTTTAACAGAATCATCAGTCATTTCAACATATGCTGCAGCACCTGTATAACTATCTAGTACATAACCATTAACAGCTATTATAACATCGCCCTTTAATATTCCCGCATTTTTTGCTGGAGTACTCTCTAAAACATTAACAATTTCTATTTGCTTATCAATATTAGTAGTATATACTATTCCAAGCCCAAATAAGCTTCCTGTTAAATCATTTACTAATTTCTTAAACTCTTTAGGAGAATAGTAGAAGCTATATTCATCTAATTCATCGGATATACCTCTCATTGCCCCTTCAAAAAGCTCTTCCGTTGATATATCTTCTATATAGTACGTTTGAATATACTCCATAACTTTTGACAATTCATTAGATGATTCTTTTATTTTTCGGCTTTCAGCCGTACTCAAAGCATATATTGGACTAATATTTATCGTTGTAGCTATAATTGTTAATATTGTGGCTAATATAATCTTTCCTTTAAAATATTTCATATTTCCTCCTATTTTAGGTGAGTTCAAGTTAAATTATTGCTTAGAACCTGTTTAATATCTTCATTTTGCATATTTTGGGTTAATTTTGAGTTATGTTTTTTCATAAACCTTAGCATAATTTTTTTATTATGCACCGTCACTACTTTATTGTATAACAAAGCATTACTTCAAAAATCTACTAAAATCAAGATATTGAACAGGCTCTTTACAAGATTTTATAAAGGATATTAATTTGCTTAATTATAATAAAATTATGTTTTAATTATTAATACGCATAGTTAACAATATGCTCGGAATAATCTATAGCTAACTCTGTACGCATATAGTTTATTAATGCATTTATAAATGCAGCGGCTTCTGCCTTTGTAACATAATCGTTTGGTCTAAAGTTACCGTCTTCATCAGGTGCAATAATTCCCATTCTTTCTGCTGCATATATTTCCTGTTTAGCCCAATCTGATATTAGGTAGTCATCAGCAAAAACTGTCAAAGGGGTTGGGTCAAGCCCAAGATTTTTTAGCCCTATAGACCTAACTAAAACAGAAATTGCTTCCTGTCTGTCTAATGGTTGGTCGATAAAAAAGTTACCATTTTCACGTCCTACAGCTAATCCATAATCATATGCAGCCATAATGTAAGGATATTCTGAACGCTCTTCTGGAACATCTGGAAACATTATACTAACTGTCTTAGTATTACTGTTTGGCTTTTTCTTAGTTGCAGTATCTTGAATAGGCAATTTTATTGCTTTTACAAGAGCTGTTACATACTGACCACGAGTTATAGATTGGTTTGGAAGATAGAATTTAGGGTCACCCTCCAACACTTGCATTGCAAACAACTTTTTAATATCATATTCTGCAAAATGCCCTTGCAAAAACTTTAAATCAGGGGCGATTAGCTGCTCAAATGTATTATAAGTAGGAATATTTATTTTAGCATGTGTTTCTATATCATAAAATTGATTTGGCTTAACAAAGATATCATACTCCATACCACTTGTGTTTTGTATTACTTCTTTGTAGTTTCCGTCAAAACTTATTGCTGTAGGCTCATTTTGAGAATATTGTATAAGTTTTGCAACAGAAACGCTTGGTCGTACTTGATACTGTAATTGCCAATTATCAGTTGTAACTGTTCCATCAAGCCTATGTGTTTCCGTACTAGACCATGCCGAACTATAACCATAAAAAGAACCTACTACATCTAATACTGTATTTCCTGCATTTTCTTCGCCTTCGCCACCTTCTCCACCTGTATATACTGAGGTTTGTGAAATGTTGCCTTTATAGTACATTACGCCTGCTGTATGGTCTTCTATTATACTTACACCAAAATGTGATTGGGAAAAATCTAAAGCATATTCACCTTCAGGGGTAGTTATAGTTTCAGACCATTTTTCGGCTTCATAATCTTTAATTATTTGATTACCTTCCTTACGATAATTAACATTAAATGTAATAGCTCTATCAATCAATACATCATCAGCAGTAGAAGCATTACTTCTAACAGTTAATGTTTCTTTATATGAACCTACATCTACACCTTCCTTAATTACTGATGGTTTAAAAACCAAAGTACCTTCAAATGTTACAGGTCGCCCAGACAAAAAAATTGTTTCTTTGTAATTTAAGTTTTGTGCAGTGTTAGTTGCTTTATTTTTCGACGAGTTTGCTAATAAAATTTCAGTAGTTTTCGGAAGGCGTGTTCCTTCGGAAATACCACCAAAAAAACCCATATCTCCTACTTTTGCATAAGCAGTTTGAGTAGTTACCAATGTTGCTATTAAAAATAGACTCAAAAATGCTTTTAATTTTTTCATATAGCACCCCTTTCTTATATGATAAAAAATTTAAGATATAGCAAAAACCTTGGGAAACTTTTTTGGAAAAAAGTTTCCCAAACCCTTCAAAAAACTTTATCAAGGAATGTCGCTACGCAACATTCCGACAAAGGTTCTTTGAACAGTTTAGGGCTGAAAGCCCTAAAAAAATTATTATTTTTCAACAAGCAAAATATAACCATCAACAGCAATTCCCGAAACTAATTTATCAGGTAATTTGTCTGTCATAATTTTTATTTGGTCACCGTTGGTTAAGCTTTTAGCTGTAGTAAACTCGTTATTTTTAATAATAATTGTATTTGAGCCTACATTAACAGTTGCTGTGTTATTTGTTGTACTTATAGCTTTCCATTTACCGGTTTTTTCTTCTAAATAAGTTACATCTTTTATAGAAATAACACCCTCTTCATTTTTGTAAACAGTTCCTCTTAAAGATTTATTTGCGTAAGGAGCATCTACAACAACATCTGCATGAGTTCCGTTTGTAACAACATAGTACACTTTATTTATAACTGAGTCGTCACCATATCCTAAGAAAGTGTCATTTGCAACATATCCGTCTGCATTTAGGAATAATGTGTTGTAATCAATAGTAAACTCTCTTTGTATAGGAGCATAAGACCACTCGTTAGCATTAAGTGATGACATGGACTTAACAACAAATGATTTGCCGTCATTTACTTTTAACACTCTACCTGTAATTATTATTACACCAGAAGTATTAGGAGCATCAAAAATATCAACTACAGCGGCTTTATTTTGCCCATTCAATGATACAACAGCATAATCAGGAATAGAAATACTTCCGCCATCAACAAGTCTTCCGTTTTTACGAACGATAGTGCCAGCATCTGTAGAGATTGTTCCGTTGTTACTTAAAATTGAAAAGTTGCCGTTACCGTCAGAATTTAATACTTTGTCTGGGCTAAGAAGCTCATCACGATTAGGTCTGAAAGTTACACGCTTAACTTTTTCTCCTGCATAATTGTTTTCAAGTGCAATATAAACCTCACCATTACTTCTTTTTAAATACTGCGTCGCATAATCAAGAGAAATTCTTTTTCCTTCATAGAAATATTCAATATCGTTTCCAGCAATATTGTATTTTTCAACATTTTTATAATTTCCCCAACCAGTTTTTAATAATGATTGAGCATTTTGAATTTTTAATTGATTTTGTATAGGGTCAATGCTTGTAAGCTGCCCTTTTATAATTGTGCTTATAAAATGCTCATCGCCCTCAATAATCATTTCTTTAACAGATTCCATAAAGTTTCCTGGTGCTATAATAGCTCTGTTAACGAGAAGTTTTGTCCAGTCTCCGACTTTTACATCAGAAAAATCAATAGGTCTTCCGTCCCTAGAAACAAAAACAGTGTTCGGAACATCAAACCATGAGGTTTGTTTGTTTTCATACTCAACAACAATTGTAGCATGATTACCATTAACATTAAATTCTTTTATTTTACCATATCTCATAATATAGTTTGTTGAAGCACTGATATTTATTATTGTGTCATTATCATTTGGGTCAAAACGCATAAATACAATATCTCCAGCTTCAACCTCTGATATTAGAGTATCTCTTGGGTCATATTTAAAATTAGGGAATACTTCATCAATATATCCTATTTCATCATCTGCATCATAAGATTGTTGTTTTTCTACTTTTATATCATTGTTATAGTAGTATTTTGTAACCTCATTACCTCTGTTGTCAATGAAAGTTAAATAACCTAAATTTGTATTGTTTTCAATAACAATACCCCTCTGCTCTGTTACTAAGCTTATTTCTCCTAAGTAATTAATAGCCTCTACAATATTATTTTTAAGGTCTAGACTAACTGCACTTCCTAATGGTAATTCACTCACTTTTCTCTTTTTACCATTAAAGTATAGCCATTCTGTTTCTTGTGTTGTAATGTTAGGGGCTGTAGTCGGTATTGGTTCAGGTTGAACTATTTGTTCAATTGTTTGTATGTTATTTGCGGCTCTTTGTGCAACATCAACTCCATAAAGCCCTTCACCTAAATGATAAGTGTATTCTTTTCCAGGGTTATTTGTTTTTGGGTCGGCTGGAGTGGATATTGTAACTTTACCGTTTGGTAAATCTAATTTTTTAAGGATACCACTAACAGTTTTAACTTCCGGCGTACTTCCAAGCACTTGAACATATAAATTTGTGCTATTCGCAACTCTTACTAAATATTCAACCGAATCCCCCTCTGATAAAGCAGTAAGCCCTGTTATAGAGCCATCTTTGAATACTACTGTATTCCTTTCTCCTGAAGCTGGATAAGACGTATTATTTACTTCATATCTAAGTACATCGACATTACCAGTTTGAGTTCTTATATATACATCACGAGTAACTGTTCCAGCATTTGTTGTTGCTGTTTGGGAATCTTTTATGCCTGCTACAGTTCCTGTCTTTTTTAATATTCCTTGTATATTGTAATAAGTATTGTCCATATTTTTAAGAATTTGAGCCATTTGTGCACGGTTAACTACACCTTTAGGGTTTAGATTTCCACTCTCGTCACCCTTCATCATTCCCACTCTCAAAACTTTTTCCATAGACTGAACATATTCAGGTGAGAGGTTATCCCAATCCGCTGATTTAAAAATATTCTGTTCGGTTGCAGCACTTGCAAACGTAAGAGGATTAACGAATTCTAAACCTCGTACAAGCCAGTCAGCTAAGTTTTCCTTTCTTGCACCCGCTTCTCGCAAAAATTCTGTGTTAGGGTCAAGGATAGTTTGGTCTGCTTCCAAAGCATTAGTATATTGTTGTTGGGTAATCAATCCAATATCTACAGCCACATTCAAATACCCAATAGACCATAATGTTCTTAATGGTGAATTTTCTGGCATTTGAGCTTGAACTAGAATTGCCCTTTGTTGAGCTAAATTTTCCAAACCAATTGCCCTTATAACAAAAGCAATTGCTTCCTGATTTGATACAATTCCATTTGGATTAAAAGTTCTGTCGTACCCTTTAATCATGTTTAAAGCACCGCTTCTTGTAATGCTTTCTTTTACTTCAAAATTCGATGGCAGGTCTGTAAAGTTTAAATTACTAATCAATGCCGCACCATCGGGCGGGCTTACATATGTGTTCGAAATTGGGTCAGAAAAAATCCTCCCATCAATAGGAACACTGTATGCGGTGGATAAAGATGATATAGATAGAGCAAACATCAAGAATAATGCTACAAATCTTTTCATAAAAAACCTCCGATATTTTTACTGGTTAAGAATTATGTAAATAAAAATACTTATTTACAAATAATCTTTAAGTAAATGCTGGTTATGTTCGTATGCTGTTATGTAGACTTTTTTTATACAGCACTTACTTTTATTATCTACATTATATCATATATTATTTCGTCAAACAAAATAATTTTTATTACAGTTTCTTTAAATTTATATTTGCTAAATTTAATATGGGTTCACATAATAAAAAAACACTAGGGAATACCCCTAGTGTCAGATTACAAAAAAAAGACCTTGGGAAACTGTTTTGAAAAAAAGTTTCCCAAACCCTTCAAAAAACTTTATCTAGAAATGCCGCCTTTCGTCATTCCAGCAAAAACCTTTTATTTGTTTTAGAAAAATAAAGTTATGGTCTTTAGCTTTCAAACCCACAAACCTAATTATCTATTTCTTTTGTATCTATTAAAATTTGTGTGCAAATTATAGTTAATGTTTCTATCTCCTCTGCATTAAACCAGTCAATAATAGTTTCATCAAATAAAATCGTTCCGCTGTCTGCTACCTCTTCGTCCCCTTGCCACATAACATATGTTAAGGGAATAAAAGGGAATGGGTATAATGTATAAGAAATATGCCCTAAATTTTTTTTGATTCCACCTAATTTTTCACAAGCTAATGAAAATCTATCAAAATTATTTGCAAATGCTCTAAGCATAGGCAAAATACAAAGGTTTTGAAAATTACTGCTTTTAAGTATTCCGGAGGGTACTTGCAAAAAGCTAATTAAATTATTTTTTAAGATATTTGCTCCATTTCTTGTTATATATAAATATTGAAGCACTCTCTCTACTATAGGTGATTCGTCTATATCAATTACTGTGTTAAACCAAGGTAAATCATATGATTTTCCGTTCCATTTAGCCTTTGTATTGTTTTCAACCTCTTCTGGTGTAAGTTTAGATAACTGTATCTTTGCTAAATTTATAGCATCATCATATCCTTTTCTTCTCAAACGATAAATGTCCATAAGAACCCCCCTATTGTTTTTCACATTGGTTCTTTCTTTTAATTATGTTCAGTTATTTCTATTTTTTCAATAATTACATCATTAACAGGTTTATGATTTTCATTTGCTGGGTCTATAACTTCAACTTCTGATATTTTATCAACAACGTCCATTCCTTCAATAACTTGACCAAAAACAGTATACTCAAATTGAAGGTCTAAGCTAGGCACACCACCATCCGAAATATACTTGTCGAGGATTCTTTCTGGGAAAACCGCTCCGACAGGTACATCATTTCCATTTGCATCTTTCCCTACAGGCTGAGTTAAATCTTCTTTAGCTTTTTGTAACTCTTGTTTCCAGCCCTCATCAAGCCCTTTATTCGAAACAATATAGAATTGACTGCCATTTGATACAGGAAGGCTACTTTTTGCCATTGCTAAAGCCCCTCTAATATGGTGAAGACTAGGAGTTATTTCGCTTTCAAATGGTTCTCCCCAAATACTTTCTCCTCCTGTACCCGTACCAGTCGGGTCTCCTCCCTGTATTACGAAATCTTCAATCACTCTATGAAATATTAATCCATTATAATATCCATCTTTAGCATGAGTAATGAAATTTTCAACAGCTTTTGGTGCATATTCAGGGAAAAATCTCATCTTTATAACGCCGAAATTTGTCGTCATTACAGCAATAGTCTCACCTTGTTTAAGTTCAGAAAGTTGTGGGAGTTCTGTATCCTCTCCGGGTTTCTTAGAATTTTCATTAGTATTATCAGGGGTGTCTGACTCTTGGGGATTTTGGGTAGCTTCAGTTTTTTGGTCGGGAGAAGATGACGGCGTTACATTATTTTCTGAACATGCAGAAAAACTTAGAATAAATACAGTACATAGTAAAAAAGGTAACATTTTTAATTTCATAATAAAATCCTTTCTTTTGTTAGTAAAGTAATATGTTTTATATATTTTGATAAATTTATTGTTATTGTACTATAATGTGTATTTATTGGCAAAAATATTATTTAAACTCTTTTACAGTAAAAAAACTAACTTTTTATTAAGTCATATTCTAATCTACTTTAAAATAAATATTTTTAATCATAGATAGAATGTATATAGATTATGCTTTTAAATAATATTTGTCAATAAATTTTTAGCTTTTTAAATGTAATAAATATGTAATTAAATTTTAATCTAATTACTATAAAATTGAGAAATTAAAATTATATAGTATTTATATTAATTAATTGCAAGAAATAAATAATTCAAAAGGATGATATTGATGAAAAAAATTATTCCTATAGGATTATCGCTATTATTAACTATGTGCACAATACCTATATATGCCGGTAGCGTCGATTATATATATATTTCAAATTCCTCACAAAAAAGCTCTCTTGTTGTATCATCTGAAAATATAACAAGCAAAGAGGGAAACTTACAAGTTACAGGCAGCATACCTATAATAAGTGATAATCAGGACTTACAATTTTCAAGTAATTTGGAATTAGAACTAAAAAACAAAATAAATAGAATTATTAGTGACATTAAAAGTGAAAAAATACAAAAAGGTATAAAAAATAGTACTAAAAAGTTAAAATTCAGTTATGAAACAAAAAATCGTAACAGCGAAGTCTATATATTACTATATTCAACTTTTACAACAGGAGCTGATATACAGGAGGTTGATGTAATTAGTTTTGATTTAAATACAGGAGAAGTATTAACAATCGAAGATTTCTTGGGAGTAAATGCGGTAGACATGTGCAACAAATATATTTCAGACAAAATAAAAAAAAATCCAGAAAATTATAATACTAATTTTAAAGGAATAACTAAAAGTCAAGACTTTTATATTGATGATAATAACAACTGTATCCTGCTATTTAATGAATATGAAATTGCTCCAGGATATGTTGGGCTACAAAAAATTTCTATAAACCTAGACAAAATCTATAACATAAAAATAAATAAATCAAACTATAAAATTAAAAGTGAATACAGCTTAAAAATGCTTCCACTAAGACAAGTATGTGAAGGATTAGGCTATACCGTAGATTGGGACTCAACAACTAACTCCACAAAAGTTACAAAAGGTAATTTCTCAACACATGTTTCATTAGGTAAAAACAGTTATACCACAGGCTTATCCTCACCTAAACAATTAGAATCAAAACCAGAAATAATAGAAGAAAAAACATTTGTACCTATATCTTTTTTTGAGGTAATACTAGGTGCTAGTTATAGCATTAATACTAACGGAGATATTACATTTTCTCAATATTTAGATTAGAATATTTTGACACATCTAAATTTTTTTAAATTTATATTACATTTTGTTAAGTAATATGATACAATTAAACTAAAGTAATATTAAAATTATTATGTAATATGTCTTAGAACCTATCTATTGTAAACAAATAGCCTTGATAAACTTTTTCAAAAGTTTATCAATATCTTCAAAAAGCGTTAATAAAGAATTGCATATATAGTATTCTGCTAAAACTTCTTTTATTATTTCTATATAGAAATAATAGCCTGTTTAAAATATCCCTTTTAACATAATTTAAACAGGCTCTAATACCAATATCAGAATACGAACTATTGAGTACAAAGGGAGTCAATGATATTTATTATGATGAATTTTGTAAATGATGTAAATGAAACAGAAAGAAAAGTTAGTATTAATGATGTTATGCCTAATATGATTTTATCAAGAAATGTAATTACAAAAAAAGGCTTTGTATTATTATCAAAAGGAGTTATGATTAATGCAAATAACTTCAAGAAACTGCTTGACCATAATGTAGAGTATGTATATGTAATGGAACATTCTGTTACTCGAACTTATCAAAAAGAAAAGTCTGATACACTAAATAATATTAAAATAAAATGTGATAAATTAGAAAACTTTGGTATTGATATTGATAATGAGGAGTATAAAAACTTTGCAAAGATTTATCATTTCAATAATGAAGAAATCAAAAATCTTATTCATTCGATTAGTGCAGGAGAAGCAATAGATTTAGAGAAGCTTTATGCCCTTACAGATGGAATAATGGATAATCTAAATTACAAAAGTGATATTCTTAAGCATATTACTATTATTAAGAATTATTGCCGTGATACTTTTAGCCATATGACTAATGTAGCATTATTATGCAACCTTTTTTCGTATTGGATTGATTTAGATGAAGCCGAAACAATCAATTTAACAATATGCGGATTACTTCATGATATAGGTAAAGTACAAATACCTAAGCATATTTTATTAAAAAAAGGGGCTCTAACAGATGAAGAATTTGAAATAGTAAAAAAGCATACTGTTTTAGGTTACTCTATACTTAAGGGTCAAAACATACCAGAAGTTATTAAACTTGCTGCTTTAATGCACCATGAAAAAATAGACGGAACAGGTTATCCGAATGGGCTAAAAGACTGTGAAATAGACAAGTATGCTAAAATTGTTACTATTTGCGATATATATGATGCAATGACATCAAAAAGAGTATATAGAGAAAAAATTTGTCCGTTTGAAGTAATTAATATGTTTGAGACAAGGGCATATGGGGAGCTTGATACAGAATTTTTACTTATATTTTTAGAAAATATCGCCTATACATACTTGGGGACTTGGGTTAATCTTTCCGACGGGAGTTATGCAGAAGTTGTTTTTATAAATAAAAATAACCTTTCTAGACCTGTTGTACGTATTAATGATAGTGAATTTATTGACTTAGCAAAAAACAAAGATTTGAAAATTATAAGCATTGATGAAAAATTTTAAAAAATATAATACGGGAGATAAACAATAATGAGTATTGAAATGAATTATGGGGCTACTACTGTCAATGAGCAAGATTTAAAAGAATTTAAAAATGATTTTATGGCTATAGAAGAAGAAATAAGCAAAGCAATAATAGGGCAGAAAGATATTATAAGAAATGTACTTGTTTCGATAATTGTTGGTGGAAATGTTCTGCTTGAAGGTTTGCCAGGGCTTGGAAAAACTCAACTTGTTAAAGCAATAGGTAAAGTTTTGGATATGGATTTTTCACGTATTCAGTTTACACCTGACTTAATGCCTGCTGATGTTACAGGTACAGACATTTATATAAAAAATGAAAATGCAGGAAGTTTTCAGTTTCAAAAAGGCCCTATTTTCGCTAATATCGTTCTTGCAGACGAAATAAATAGGGCAACTCCAAAAACACAAAGTGCTCTTTTGGAGGCTATGCAAGAAAAAACTGTTACAGTAGGAAGTACAACGTATAATCTTCCGCAACCGTTCTTTGTTCTTGCTACACAGAATCCATTAGAGTTAGAGGGAACTTATCCTCTTCCAGAAGCACAGCTCGACAGGTTTTTAATGAAATTGGACGTTAAATTTCCACAAAAAGATGAACTGTTAAATATAGTCAAGCTTACAACAGGATTAGAAACCCAAGAACCTACAAAAGTTTGTGATAGCTCAAAAATAAATAAGCTTACACAAATTGCAAAGCATGTTCCTATTTCTACCGCTGTTAGTGAATACGCTATGGAGTTAGTTTTAAAACTGCACCCAGAAATTGAAAACGCACCTGAAATTACAAAAAAATATGTTCGCTTTGGAGCAAGTCCTAGGGGAGCACAAGCAATCATAAATGTTTCAAGAGTATATGCTCTTTTGGACGAAAGATATAATGTTGCATTTGATGATATAAAGAAAGCTGCACTCCCGACTTTGAGACATAGAATGTTTTTAAATTTTGAAGCTTTAGCGGACGGCATAACACAAGACCATATTATTAGTGAACTTTTATAGCAAGGAGCATACACTATATGGATAGCCTACACAAAGTTTTTACAAAAGAATATTTAGCAAAGCTTGAATCACTTAGCCTAAACATAAGCAGTAAAGTAAATTCGGGATATACAGGAGCAAGAAAATCTATAGCAAAAGGTAATTCTTTGGAATTTGCTGATTTTAGGGATTACACGCCTGGAGATGATATAAGAAGACTTGACTGGAACAGTTTTAGTAGGTTGGATAAGCTGTTTATAAAGCTCTTTACTGAAGAAAAACAAGCAGTTATTAATATATTTTTAGATAAAAGTAAATCAATGGATTTTGGTAATATAAACAAATATTATTTTTCTAAAATTTTTGCCGCTACAGTATCGTATTTAGCTATAAAAAACGCCGATAAAGTTAATATTTTTTGTTGTGATAAAACTATTTCTCTGCAAAAATCTAATGTTTCTACTAAAAATCTCTTTAATGAATTAATTTCTTTTTTAGATAAAGTAGAAGCCGAAGGAGAAACAAGCCTTAATAAATCAATATCAGAAAGCAGAAATATGTATTTGGGAAATGGATTAAGCTTTATTATTTCTGACTTTTTCTCAAATGATGGATTTAAAGATTCTATTAAGCTATTGCAAAACAAAAAACAGGACGTTATACTTGTTCATGTTTTGGATGAAGAAGAGATATCCCCAACCATATCTAATGCAACACGCCTTTTGGATTTAGAGACAAAAGCATTTGAAGATATATTTATATCAACTGATATTATAAATAAGTATAAAAAGGTATTTACAGAATATCGTAACGATATTATTGATTTTTGCCAAAAAAGAGGAGTAAAATATTTATTTGCTCCTACGCATGAAAATATTATCAAGTTGATTGTGAGTTAAAAAATATTTATACAGAAATATGCTAAATGGGTTATAAGAGTAAGGGGTTGTTAGCTAAATTAATATTATTTTATAAGCCAAGGCTAATATTATTAGCTTTAATCGGCTTTAATACAATGTGAGAGTGGTAAAAATGAATTTAAACGACAATGAGTATATTATAAAGCTTTTACTTTTTATAGAATTTGTTATCTTTTTCTTTGCTTGTCTTATTTTATATGAAGTTCTCCCCGAACATAGTTTTTTTGTTTTAATTGTTGCAAATATTTGTTCTATTATATACCTTTATACCTATATTAAATATATTCAAGCAAAAAAAATAAAAAAATATATAAAGATTATGACAGAAGACCTTAATACTTTAAGATATGATTATGACGAAAACATTTTACTTTTAAATAATAATCCTGATATATTAGAGTTTCATTATAAAGTTGAAGAAATAAGAGAACGCTATAGAAAAAAAGAGATGAACAGGCAGAAAATTCTTTCAATCGTTAATTCGGTTGCCGTAAATATGGAAATTCAGATGCTTTTGGAAGATTTAATGCCAAAGCTTATTGAAGTAACAAATAGCAATTGCGGAATCTTTTATCTTGCAAATAACTCTACAAATAAACTAGAACTTAAACATTCTGTAGGTTTTAGTAAAAATGTATATAGTGAATTTGATTTGCTTTTGGGCGAAGGAATTATAGGATTATCTGCACAAAGCAGAGAAATCCAAATAATTAGAGATTTGCCAGAAGACACCGTTTATGTTATGAGGACTTTTTTAGGAAAAATTAAACCAAAAACAATGATGATAGTCCCAATAGTTAATCAAGAGCAACTTTTGGGTGTTTTCGCTTTTGCGTCTATTTATGATTATTCTGAAGACCAGCTGGAGATGGTAAAATTAATTAAATACTATGTTAGCTCAGCTGTAGGTAACGGACTAATTTTTGAGAAAACAAAAAGGCTAACAAATGAGTTAAAATTTCAAAACAGACTTATCCAAAACCTTAATGATGATTTAGAAAAAAAGGTGCAAGACAGAACATCTTTTCTAAATGATATTATTGATAGTATAAAAGACCATGCTATTTATGCTGTAGACAGAGACGGAATGGTTCTTGTATGGAATAAAGGTGCTGAAAATCTATTTGGATACCCTGCAAAAGATACTATAGGAAAGCATATTGACAATTTTTATCCTGAGGAAGAAGTTAAAGCAGGCTATGTTCAAAATAGACTGCAAGGAGTTTTGCGAGACGGAAAGTATGTTGAAAAAGGCTGGAAAATTAAAAAAGATGGTACGCCTTATTATGCAGAAATCGTTTTCTTTGCTAGGCACAATGCAAAAGGAGATATTATTGGTTTTACTAACGTAACAAAGGATATTACTAATTTAAAAGAAGCTGAAAATTCACTTTGGTATGAGAGAGAACTCTCTTCAAAATTAATTGAAGGAAGTTCGAGAGCATTAGTATGCACTTATGAAGACGGTTATATTCATAATTTTAACCAAAAAGCAGAAGAAATTTTAAACAGTAATAATATTATTGATATGCAAATATATGACTTTTTTGAAAACGGTGACAAATTGCAAGAGCATATGGAATACATTATAAAAACGGGTACTAGAGGCGAGTGGAGTTATAAGCTTAAAAATGATGATGTAAGCATTAATATAAATGCAAGTTTTCTATTAAATGAGCTTGACGGCTCAAAGACTTTGTTTTTCTATTTATATTAATAAAATAGGAAAAACCTCGAAAAACTTTATCAAGGAATGTCGCATTGCGACATTCCGGCAAAAGTTCTTTGCTTCTTTCTTTCAAGAAAGAAGTCGGGGTTTGGGGCTGAAAGCTCCAAAAAATAAATATATAATTAAGGTCTCTCCCAAATTCTAGCTACCAAAACTGTCATATCATCTTTTATAACGCCATTACACTGATTTTCGGCTTCTGCCAAAATATAGTCTGCGATATCCTGTGGATTAATTCCCTTAAACGAGTTTAAAGCATCAATAATCCATGCCCCTTTGTCTACATATGTATCAGATACTTCGGTCACACCATCTGTTACCATAATTATCATGTCATTATGCTTTAGCTTTCTTGTAGAAACCTCTAAATCAACATCATTTAATATACCTATAGGAAGTGAAGTTGACTTTATAACTTGTACAACTCCATTTCTTAATAGAAATGTTGTTGAAGCACCTATTTTTACAAACTCTGCCTCAGCAGTATATAAATTAATTGAGCAAATATCTAAAGTGGAAAAAGAGTCCTCTGTGCTTTTTAAAACAAGTGCAGAGTTAATCATTCTGATAGCCATTTCTTTTTCAAAACCTGACTCAATAAAATCTTCCAATAATTCGATTGCAGCAGCACTTTCTTCTCTTGCACGATTTCCCGAGCCCATTCCATCCGATAAAGCAAGAAGACATTGCCCGTTTTTAAATTCCATAAATGAATAACTATCTCCCGATTCCCTGCTTGATGATTTTGTTAACCTGGCCACACCACTTGTAACACGATACTTTTGCTCCTCAACAATACGCATTCTGCAAACTCCTTTTTTTATAATACACTCGGAGTCACTTTTTTTCATTTTTTTACCTAAAACTTTACTTACAATACTGACAATATCCTTCGAACAATTCTTTTTACCGTAACATGGTTTGTGACTAATCGTAACCTCATATTTTCCCAATTTGTTTTCCAGAACTATCAAAGTATCCACCTCAACTTTATTTTTATTTAATTCGGCTATTATGCTCTCCTCTAAATCCTCTTTGAAGTTGATATATAAGTCTAATTCATTTGACAAATTTTTAATTAAATTCGAAACTCCTGATAGCTGTTGTGAAACTAACTCTCGGCTTTCTATAATTCTGTTGTGCCATACTAAATTTATTTTATTAAACTCAAAAAGCTTGTTAGATATTTCTGTAAATTTAGAAAGATTAACACAGTTATCTTTAAAACTGTTTGGTATATCGCTTATTTCAATTTTACCCTTTTTTTCACAAGCACCAAGAATACTGAATATTGTTTGATAAGTGTCATAAAAGTTTGTTTGCCAACAATAAACTTTCATTCCGCATGAGCCACAAGCTTTTGTGGCTATATCATCTATAAGCTTAGAAATATCTTTTTGGTCGAGATTAGAACGCTTTTCTGATAAATTGCTAAACCTTTGAGAAAGTTTACCAAATGCATTTGCAAAAGAATTTAGTTTATTCGTTGATATTTCTTTAACTCTTAAAATATATTCTTCGGCGTTGTCCATTACAGGATTTATTGATGAATTTACATTAAAGTAAAAATAATCAGGCATTAATAAAAATAAAATTACACCCGAAACAACAGAAAAAAGCAGCTCTATATTAAGCATATAAGGTGTCAAATAAAATACAGAGATACCTCCCCCAACAATAAAACCTGCAATTGTAGCCATTTTACCTCTCTCTTTAAAAATACCAGCGAAAATACCACAAAGACTAAAAATTATTGCAGAATAAATGTCAGAAAAACCTGTTATATAAAGCATTAATCCCAATAGCATACCGCCCATTGCCCCTAATGAGCAACCACCTTTAAAAGATACAATTAATATCACTACTGTTGCCATAAACATTTTTAGAGAAACAGAACCAATATAAATATCTGCTGCACCGGAAATTATTGCCCCCATTAAAATAGCAATGCTTATAATTTCCTCTGAACCCAGCAACTTTCTTTTTTTTGTTCCTGCTACTACTAGGGTAGCTTTTTTCAATACATATGTAAGTGTAAATGTTAATACCCCTTCTAATAAAGCCATTAGTACAAAGTATAGACTAAAACTATTCATCAAAGCAAAAGCAATTCCCGAGACTATAACGGCTACAGCCCCAACTGTAGATTTTATTATAATATTAGGTGTATATCTTTTTTGAGCAAAATAAAGGTTTGTACAACAGCACAAAATTATACATAATAGATACTTAACTAAATAAAGCCCTCCAAGCTTTGTTGCTAAACCAATCGTTGTAAATCCAACTATAAAATAAAAAAGAAACCCATTAGAAAAAAAGTTTGCTAAAAATCCAATTGCTATAGGATTCAAAACTTGAAAAAATACTACTCGTCCAAGAAAAAAACCAAAAATGCTTATTGTTGCATACGCAATATCTTTTCTTGACAAAAAAATATTACCCCCCATTGGGGATGACTTAGGTTTTGCTATAGCCTTCTCCATAAAATCCCTCCAAACTATACTGCCCTAGAGATTAAATTAACAATCAAAAATTTTAATTTTTATCTCTTTAGGAGTATATTGCACGCTTACTTTAAAATTATCTAAAGTACAAAAATTATATATTTATTCCATAGTATATTAAAATATAACTGCAATATTTGTTGTTTTATGAATGAATTAAGTTTTTTTGTACTTCATTTTCTTTTATTAATCTACAAATAAAAATTGTTAAATAAATCATATACTAATGTAATGAGGATTTGGTAAGCATAAGACAATTATAATGCATAAAATGTTTGTTAATATCTTGACAAAAAAAAGAATTTTTTGTAACCTTATTGGATAATCAGCCTTATAAATAATAGGGCAAATATAATTAAGAGGAGAGTTTGAAATGTCAGAAGTAAAGCACCCTGACCCAACGGCTTTAGGTCTATTTGGGTTAGCAATAGTTACTTTAGTAGCATCATCACAGAAATTAGGTATTACAACAGGGGTTTCTTATGTTATACCATGGGCAATTTTTTTGGGAGCATTTGCTCAACTTGTTGCTGGTATAATGGATTACAAAAAAAACAATGTTTTTGGTGGAACAGCCTTTTGTGCTTATGGATTTTTTTGGCTTGGGGTTTCTACATCATGGATAATTAGCTCAGGTGCTTTTGGCGAGGGATTAAAAAGCGGAGTTGATACAAAGCAATTAGGATTCGCATTTTTAGGGTACTTAATTTTTACTATTTACATGACAATTGGTTCTATGGAAACCAATAAGGTTTTATTTGCTATCTTTTCCCTTATTGACCTACTTTTTATAGGTTTAACATTAAGCAGTTTTGGGATTGCAGAAGAAGCAGCACATACCCTTGCAGCAGTTTCTGAATTATTAATAGCATTACTCTCATTTTATGGTTCGGCAGCTAATATTTTAAACAACCACTTTGGCAAAAAGTTTTTGCCTTTAGGTACACCATTTGGTATCTTTAAATAATATTTTTATACTTTATCTGAAATAATCGGTACAAAAATTTATTAATAAGTTAACATTAATAACCTCTTTACATTATATCAATAATTAATTATACTGATGTTAATACTATTGTTTAGTAAAGATATAATTTCTTCTTTACTTTATTAAATCGTATTTGGGGTTAATTGAATACCGGTTTTAGAAGGATGTGTTATATATGAAAATAGAAAAAATAAGTGAAACTCAAGTTAAATTTATTCTAAACCAAGTAGACTTAGACGAACGTAATATTAGACTTACCGAGCTTGCTTACGGAACAGAAAAAACCCAGGCATTATTTCGTGAAATGATGGAACAAGCGTTAATAGAGTGTGGTTTTGAGGCAGAAAATGTACCATTGATGATAGAAGCGATACCTTTTGCCCCAGATAGTATTACTATTATTGTTACAAAAGTTACAAATGTAGGCGATATTGAGGAAAAATTTAATATGTTGCCAAAAGTAAACCAAAAGAAAAAAGAAATTGATACAGAAACAAAAAAACCAACAAAAGATAATAATAACCTTTTTGTCTTTTCATTTAGTAATTTAGATGAGGTTGCATATGCTTCATCAAGAATTTATGGTATTTTTGATGGTGTTGATATTTTATTTAAAAATCAAAATAGATACTTTTTATTTTTGCAGTATAATGAGAAAACAAGTGATATTGCAGCAGATGATTTAGATTCCGTCTTGGCCGAATACGGTCAAAAACATACCACCTCTTATATTACTAAAAATTATTTAGAGGAGCATGGAGAGATTATTATTAAAAGTGATGCTATTAAAGTTCTTTCAAACCTTAATTAAAAATTTATACAAAAAAGGGAAGCTTTGTTTGGGCTTCCCTTTTTGCTGTATACAATTAATATTTAGTGGCTCTCAGTCCAAACCTTGACTCCTTTTAATAACTATTAAACTTAAACACGCTTAACATTTCTTTAAGAGAGTTAGCCTGCACTGATAACTCATGAGCATTTGCAGAACTTTCTTCCGCAATGGAAGAGTTACTTAATACAACACCAGATATTTTATTAATTCCTGCTGATATTTGTGAAATAGACTCAGCCTGTTTATGAGACGAATCAGAAATATTTGAAATAATTTCCGAAACCTTTGTTACATTCTTAACTATTTCATCTAGTGATTGTGAAGTAATATGTGAAATCTCTACCCCATCATTTATTTTATTAATCGCATCGTCAATGAGAAGTTGAGTTTGTTTCGATGCCTCTTGACTTCTGCTTGCGAGAGCACCAACCTCATCAGCTACCACAGCAAACCCCTTACCATGTTCACCTGCTCTTGCCGCTTCAATTGCCGCATTTAAAGCTAAAAGATTTATTTGGAAAGCTATATCGTTTATTACAGACATAATTTTCGATATATTGTTTGATGCCTCTTTTATTCCCTCTATAGACAAAAGCATATTTTTCATTTCATTGCTTCCAACATTAGCATTATCCATTGATTTAGTGGAAAGTGCATCAGCCATTTCTGCTGCTTTGGCATTTTTGAGAGACTGCTCATTAATATTGTTAATACCATATGTTAACCTTTCAATTGTTTCCGTCTGTTCAGACGCACCCTGTGCTAATATTGTACTGCTATCGGTTATTTGCATAGCTCCTTCATTTACACTAATAGAAGCAATCGAAATATCATATATCATTTTATTTAATACATCAACTATTTTATTAATAGAATCCTTAATTTGAATAAAATCGCCTAAATATTCTTTATTAATTTTAATAGTTAGGTTATTGTTTGAGACTTCTTTTAATGTTTCTGTTATTTCACTAATATATCCAGAAAGTTCATTTATTGTAAAGTTCATAGAACTTTTAATTAGAGAAAAATCCCCTTTATAATCGCCTATCATTTTTACACTAAGATTACCTTTAGACATTTCCTGCAATACGTCTGAAGCTTCCTTAATAGGTTTTGACACTGCTTCCATAACACTATTTAAGCTAGAGAATATTAATTTCCAGTCTCCATGAAATTTTTCCGCATTAACCCTTTCAGAAAGGTTTCCATTTAAAGCTGATTCAGACAAAATATTAATTTGCCTATTTATATCCTTTAAATTCAAGACAAGATTATCAACAATTTTATTTCCAACTGACAACTTACCAGGATATTTTTTTACATTCGCTTCAAAGTTTCCATCACCCAAACTCTGTAAAAATACAAGAAGCTCTTCAAAGTTATTAACATACATAAATGTCATTCTGTTAACTCCTTCTATAACTTCTTTATACGCACCTAAGTATTTTTGGGAATCCAATTTATAGTCATAATCTCCATTTGAATGTATTTTGCTCATTTCCTCAATATCAGTTATAATATTTCTTACCATATTAGAAACTTTTGAGAAATGATAGCATAGCATTCCTATTTCATCATTAGAGTCTGTTTTAAATGATACATCTAAATCGCCCTCTGACATACGTATTGCAATATTTGAAAGCATATTAACAGGCTTTATAATATAACGTTTTACTACTACTCTTACAAGTAATACAGCTATAGTTAAAATTATAATATATGCTGGCAAAATCCAATGAATAATTCTTTCTATCTCATAATATATAACAGACTCGGGAATAGCAGCATAAAGTTTCCAATCACATGAACTTACAGTATAAGGTATAATATATCTAACTACTCCATCGTAATCAGTAACTTTGGCTGCTTTTAAACCTTTATCAAGCTGTGAAAAAGCTTCCTTATAAGCCTCATTTTCACTAATATTATAAAATCTATCTATAGTTGGCGAAAAGTCCATGTTCTTATGTGCAATAATATCGTTATCTTGTGATACTAAAAAGGAATAACCCCCTTCAGCTATATACATATTTGAAATAACTTCTAAAATGTAATTTATCTCAATATCAGCCGCTAGTGCCGCATCAAGACCATTAACTTTTCCTATGTTTTTGGAGACTGTAACAACCATCTTTTCTACGTATTCATCATAATAAGGTAGCGTTACTATTGTATTTGGAGAGTTTTCCATTGTTTGTTTATACCAGCCACGCTCTGTAGCTCTCCATGTTCCATATTCAGGTGCATTGTTAGAGAATATACCGCTATCATCTGAAAAACCTATGTAAACACCTGTAACCTCATAACCCTCTTCATAGTGTTTTACAAGCAATTTTTCTAATATCTCCTTATTATTGATAGTTATGATATCAATACCCAATATTTCAATCATATTTTTTTTTGCATTTATATATGAATTAATTGTCTCCGATTCTGCTATTGCTATCTGCCTTGTCTTTTCAATTGTTTCATTCAAAATAATATTCCTTGCTATAATAAAACATATACTGGCAACTAAACTCATGCCAATAAAACAAATTGATATAATTAAAATTATAATTTTTGTTGATAAAGTTTTAGTTTTCATTATTAACCTCCAACCGACTTGTATAAATTTATGTTAATATGGGTTTGACAAAACAAAGTATACAAAAGTGATTTTACTGGAAATACATTATTTATATTATAACAAATTTATTTTTGTTTATTTTCTTATATCAAAGAAATCTAATAAATAAAACATAGATTTTTACTTTATGTATATTCATTAATCTGTTCTACTTTGTAATAATAACTTAATAGACAGGAATTTAATTTCTTGGTTTATTTAACATACTGACTCTTTAGTAATTTATGGAACAATTCTATCTATTATAAGTCTCACCAATACAGAAGTGTAAAAAAGATATGATTTAGCTGTTTTTAATATATAAGATTAGTATTATACAATAATACATATAAAGAAAAAAATCAGCAATTATTTATGATAAACAAAAATAATTGCTGATTAGTTTACATTATAAAGATTTTATTTTTGGAAATCAATTATTAGCACTATCAAGTTTTAGTATATAATAGATAAGCCATCTAAAAAAATAAAATTTTTTTATTACTGTTGTTTTTCATCATTATTTATTATAACTTGCCCCTCAAATACATAAGCGTTATTCATTTGTGTAACTTCTTTAAAGAATTTTAGCGGAACATATGTTACACCATCAACTAATACAGGAGCAGTACCTAATTCTATACCTGTTGCCTTTGCATGAGTATAGTAGTCTTCTCCTACTTTTAAAGTAATAACATTATCTAACATAATACCGTTTATTTCTTCATTCCATTTAACTGAATAGTTTAAAGCTTCACTAACTGCCCTAAGAGGAACCATAACTACACCCTCATTATTTACAAAAGGTTTGTTAGTATCTAATACCTTTCCATCAACAACCAATTGCTTAATATCTTCGGACGAAATTGACTCTTCTGATGGTTTTTCTTCTGTGTCTTTTGGTTGTTCTGTCGAAGTAGGTTGAGTAGGTTGTGCTTTTTCTTCGTCTAATACTATAACTTTAATAGGATTAGTTTGTGCTGGAATACTTCTTGTAGTAAAATTATATATTACTACCAAATTTTTATTTTTAAGCTCACCTTTATAAGGCTTTCCATCTTTAGAAATAATTTCAGTATCTTCTGAAACGTTAAGTTTAAGCTCATTATCAGAGCTTACTAATTCTGAATCAAATCTATCAACTTTTATAGATACATCCTCTGGCATATCTACCGCTAAAACAGCTGCTGAATATCTTGGAGGATAAATTGCAAGCATAGGTGCTTGTGCATCATAAAATGCTAAAACTTTTTTATCAACTTCAATAGGGTTTTCGTTTACTAAAAAAGTATCGCTTGATACAACTAAGGTACACAATTCTTTATTTTCATCTTCTACAGATAAAAATTGCAACTTTTTATCTCCTTCGGTATCAACCAAAGATATTTCTTTTATAACTCCGCTAACAGATTTAAAAAATACTTCTACTGGCTTTGTAACTTCTACGTTTTGCGATAATTGGGTTTCTGTAATTTCTACATTTTCAGCTAATACTGATATAGGTGAATTAAACAAAAGTATACACGATACTGCACTAGCAGTAAATTTTTTAATATATTTCATAAATAATCATCCCTTCTTTTTGTTAAATATAAGTTTTTGAAAAATAAACTATTAATTTTATTATAATGCCCAATACTATAGTTTTATAATACAGTAAAAAAAATTTGCAAAAAATAAACATTTTTTTAGCTTAAAACAATACATTTTTAATTATAACAGTAACAATTTATTTGTCAACAAGAAAGTTATAACACTAAAACACTATCAGAATACTGCATTATAAATTTTTAAGAAATTAGATAACATAAGTTATAAGCATATTTTAAATATTGAGATAATAAACTATAACATGATATTCTAAAGGAGGAAATATTAATGGGCGGGACTAAAATAATAGTTGTGCAGTTAAAAGAAGTTATAAAAAGTGTTGTGTTTGCTCTTATTGGTCTTATACTTATTTTTTTATTAATTTATATGTTTATTCCCAAAGGCGAAAAACAGGACGAAGGAACAGGAACTTCTGCACTTTATTATCCTGGTACATATTCTTCGGAAATAATTCTGCATAACAGCCCTGTTGTTGTCGAGGTTACTGTAACAAAAGACAAAATAGTATCAATACAATTAAATGATATGGACGAAACGCAAGCGGTATTTTATCCATTGTTTAAACCAACACTAGAAAATTTATCTTCAAAAATTGTTAAAAACCAAACACTGGATATATTACTATCAGCCGATAATGCAACAACAGAGGAGATATTAATAACTGCAATAAGAGGTGCATTAGACAAAGCAGAATCAAAATTGCATACTGAAAATAATAAAAAAAGCAGTAGCCAATAAAGAAAATATTAAAAAATAAAACCTATACGTAAATAGAGTATAATCCGATTTTTAAATTCTCATATACTGTATTGTTTACAATACTTTATATAAGCAATTTTATACGGTAAAAATATTTACGGATAGGTTATTATTATGTTCAATGTAAAATTTGCAAAATTATAAGTGCTAAAAATAAACAAAAAAATTAGAGGAAATTTTTTTCAAAATCTCCTCTAATCAGAAAATAATAACTTATTTTATGTTGCAAACTATGTATTATACAGAAAAAAAACCTTTGCAATCGCTATTGATTACATAATAACATTTAGAATCATCAGGCTTATAATAAAGTTCTAAAGTATCTAAGTCCTTAACCTTGTTGCCTTCTGCCTTCCATATTTCCTTTGCAGTGTCTATTAATTGCTTAGAATCAGTTTTTACACCTCTAAGTTCAATGAATAAATCAGTTTTCATTTTTTACCTCCATTACATGTTTTAATATCTTATAACATAATAATACAAGGGGTAAAAAAATTTGTCAACAAAAACATATTACGACAAAAAGCCGCATAATGTTGAAAAATAAGGCTTTTTAGAGTGTAAAATAACACTTGCCTTTATGTAGTGCTGCAATAATCATCTTGATTATTCTCTTGTTCTGTTGTTTCACTTTTTTCTTCAGAGCTATTTTTTGCAATTTCAATTTTAGAAATAGAAATTTCATATGCTGTTTTTTCCTCAACTTTTCCATCTTCGTACTTTTTCTGATACTGCCTACTTTGCATTCTTCCGAAAACTTCTATGTTGTCACCTACATTTAGTTTGCCAGCAAACCTTGCATTACGTCCCCATGCTATGCATGGTATGTAATCCGATTTATTATACGACCTATTAACCGCTAATAATATATCTGTAATTTCCCTACCAAAAGGAGTAGCTCTATAAACCGGTAATTTACAAACATACCCATTTAAGTATATTTCATTAGGATTTTTATTGCTTGCCTCTTCCAAAATTTCTATTTCCCTTGTAAACAATGTTAAAACTAACTTATTTCTTTTGTCTGTTTCAAGGAAATTGTTATACGAACGTATCTGACCAATAATTGAAACATCTGTACCTATAGGAAAATTTCTTTTGTCTATTAATCTCTCAGAAATTGTTACAGGTAGTATATCCGTAATTTGACTTAATCTAGGAACTTCTAATGAAAAATTGTAAAAACCTTCACCATAAACTTCATGGCTAAAAACAAATTCTGAAATTATTTTACCAATAACGCAAACTTTATTGTTTACCAATAAATTTTCCTGTTGCATTTTAAAAACTCTCCCCTCATTTGGCTATAGTAAAAAAACTAGTGATTTAAACTCACCTTAAATATTTTTATGTGTTAGGAGATGCTTTTAGAACATAAAGAATTTTGTTGTATATGCTTAAATTCAACTTATTTTAAAACTGAATTTTAAGATGTTTGCTGGTATGCTCTATTAAATTAACGTGAGTTCGATGCAAGAAAACTTCGTCGAGCTTTTGATAATATTCGCATAAATTTAGCCAAAAATTAGGCTAAATTTATGCCCATAACATAAGTCTGACTAAAAAACTTCGTCTAACTTTTTATGATATCCGCACAAATTTAGCTAAAAATCAGGCTAAATTATAACTCCTGTTATTTTATCTATAGGAACATCATTTATAATTGCTGCTGTTACACAAGCCAAAATACAATTAACATCTACATAACAGCTTGTTGAGTTAACAGAAAACTCCTGTTGAAAAATAAATTCCCCTTTAAATGTTGGTAAACTTCTTTGTACACAGCATTGAACCGTTTTGTATTGACTTTCTACTACACTTGAAGCCGTTACACATGCTCTGTTATTTAAGCCGTATGTAATAATTTTTGCTTTATTATTTTTGAGACATTTATTTATTTTTTTATTATCAGAATTAATCAACAGCACGTCATTTGGCGTTAATAAAGAAATAAATTTTTCTGCAAAGTTATACGGTCTGTTGATAATAACAATATCATACTCTGTTTTTTCATTATTATTTTCCAAAGTATCATACAAATAATGTACTTTCATTTTATATTTGTTGTCGCTTTCTGGTTCATTTTTATTGATAAAACATAATTTATTTAATATTTTGTCTACTTCGCTTGCTTCTTCTCCAATCACACCCACATTAACCATTTTAGTATCCTCCTTAATAGTCGCATATTTATCCATAAATATGGTAAATTAACATAAGAACTTAATTTAATGTGAAATATAGTGTTATACCATTTTAAAGTATTTATGTATAAAAATTTTTACAATAGTGATGTTAATGTGAATTTACGAAATCGAACAAAGCAATATTATGTTGTTTTATTAGATATAGCTTCTCAAATATAAAAACACTGGAGAAACTTATCAAAAAGATTCTCCAATGTTTTTTTTAATTTTGTACTGATGATATAAACCTTTTATACCTTTTATTAAAAATTTTTCGCAATATTTATTTTTACTTATTATTTATACCTAAGAACCTGTTTGGAATCTCCACTTTTAGTATTTTTGGCTGATTTTCTGTTCTGTCTCGTCAGTGTCTCCTAGCATATATTCTCCGAATATGCATTGTAGACATTTCCTCAAATAACGAAAGGTCATATCCAAAATACTTTAAAAGCAAGATTCCAAACGGGTTCTAAGCTGGTAATGTAATAGTAACTAAGCAACCCTTTTTTTCTCCAAAGCTAAAAATTTCATAAGTGCCTTTATGCTCACTTATAATATTTTTACAAATATTTACTCCTATTCCGCTTCCATACTCTTTAGAAGTAACCGTTTCATTACCATTTAATTTTTCTATTATATCCTCGCTTAATCCTTCTCCTGTATCTTTAACAGTTAAAATAATTCTATTATTTTTACATATAGCCGAAATTTCTATAACTCCTTCATTTGCTATTGCTTCAATAGAATTTTTTATTATGTTTGATAAAACTAGTGAGAAAAGATGTCTATTTCCAACAAAATAGAGATTTTTGTCAGGACAGTCGACTTTAAATTCAATCTCTTTGCTAATACTATCCTTGTAATTTTCAACTATATCCATTATTATATCATACATTTCAACATCTTCATCAAACCTATAAAGATTTTTCATCAAGTTAATAAAATCAAGAAGCATCTCATTAGCCCTTTTTATCTCTTTTTTTATAACAGAAAAATTTTTACTGTACTTTTCATTTTTGCTATCTAATTGAATAAAATCAATATTAGCTTGTATTAAAGAAAGCGGATTCTTTACTTCATGTGCAAGTGTTGCAGCAATCATTTCTATAGTCTCCAATGTTTCAAAATACTTCAGTGCTTCCAATTAGAGCCCCTCCTATTCTTTAGGTAGTTTTAGAACTTTACCAAAATATATTTTATCAGGGTCGTCCATATTATTAAACTCCATTATTCTTTTCACCATAGTTCTATTGCCATAGAACTTCTGGCTTATTGATAATAAGCTGTCGCCTTGTTGTACTTTATATGTATCTGGTATTTCCCTCTTTGATGTTTCATTAGAATTTGCTTCATTGTTTGAAGAGGGATTTTCTGTAGTTGTATTCTCTTGGGTAGGTTTAGGTTCTACTGTAGGCTCAGGTGTTGTAACAGGTGGGGCTGTGGGTAGGCTTGCAAATATATCATCTTCATTTAAAGCCAAATTTCCGTTTTCACTTATTAACTCGGCATGTTCCTTACCTTCATTTAGTGCAATTGTATCTTTATCAATTATGTCTCCTTGAGATGCAAAAACTGAAGTTGTATTACTTTCCTTGACTTGTAAAAGCAAATCTCTATATGCTGTATTAAGCTGTGTTAATTCCCTTTCCATTGTAGAAATTCTGCCATCATTTTGTATTAATCCAGCTCCCATTACAAAACAAACAAAAAATAATACTGCACATAATGAAACCAACATATTTACAACTTTTTTATTACCTGATTGCTCCTTGAATAAACTTTTAGGTTCTTTTATCAACTTAAAAGTAGGTGCTTCATTAAAAATATTTTTTGAATGTCCTGAATAATTTCTTTTTATTTTTAATTCAGGGGTATCACTTAATGTCACTTCCTTTAGTATAGAATATGGGTTTGTATTAACTTCATCCTTTAAAGGTTTAAGCTTAACCTTAGCAAGCTTGTTATCAAGCATATATTCATGCATACCTCTGTTTTTGTCATAATAAATAAAATACCCTTTTGTTTCCGTTAAGTTATCCCTTTCGTCATTCCAAACATAAAAAACATTTATTTTTTCCGCTGGGTCCATAACAAACATAACTTGCTCCGGCTTTGTAAATGTTTTTTTGTGGTATGAACTGTAGTTTGAGTTTAAATATACACCATATCCTGGTTGCGATTGCATCCAGCCAATTATTTCAAGCCCCCTAAAATATTTTTTTATTTGCTCTCTTGCATACTGCCACGATTTTTCTGTAAATAATGTGGTGTCTTTTTCTACAATTGTGTACATTCCTTGTACTGTACCACTAATAAACAGTACAGTTTGTCCATCTATAACCATTTGCCTTCCAATTAAAAAAGCTAAACGCTCCTCAAATCCTCCTGATTCGGCGTAAAGCTGCAAATATGTAAATGCATAATCTTCCATATATATTTTCATACCGTCTTCAATGCTTCCTATTTGCTTTATATTTGTGGGAAATTCAAATTCACTCATATTGTGTATCCTCCTCCTTAGTTTACTTAATTATTACTAATTTTAATTAAAATATCTTACTTCTAATTAATTTACAATTTTACCTACTTTTTTCTTTATTTTTCGACTTATGTTAACCAACTCTAATTAATAGAAGCTTAGTTAAAGAATATCACATGATATGGTGTTTTTTTAGCAATTTATGTCGCTGTAAAGCTATTTTTTTAAAACATAAATCGACAAACTAAAAATTTTAAGTTAAAATTTTATTTTAATAATTTCCAATTATTTACTAAAAATATTTGAATAAAATTCCAACTAAATAAAATAATAGAAATTGGTGGTGATAATTTTGGTAAAATTGGAAAATAAAACAAATGTTACGTATATACACTCAGATTTAGAACATGCCTATTGTATATTTACTGATGTCTTTTATGGGCATTTAAAAGATAAAATAAAGGATTTCAGTAATTTAATTATTTTATGTATAGGTACAGACAGGGTAACAGGAGATTGCCTTGGACCATTGATAGGTTATAAACTCTATAAACATATAGATGTTTATAAAAACGTAATTCTTTATGGTACATTAGAAGAACCTGTTCATGCTAAAAATATTGCTGAAACCATAGATACAATTTACGAAAAACATAAAAATCCTCTTATTGTAGCAATCGATGCCTCATTAGGAAGGATGGAAAGTATAGGCTATATTACACTTGGAGAAGGAGCTGTTAGACCAGGAGCCGGATTAAATAAGGACTTGCCATGCGTTGGTGATATTTTTATAACAGGTATTGTAAATTATAGTGACTCAATGGATATTTTTGTTCTGCAAAACACAAGACTTAGCATAGTAATGAAAATGGCAGATATTATTTATAAAGGAATCATAGATGCGATTTTAATGTACAAAGTACAGCATGACAACAGTTTATTTTAGAGTTATATTATAATATAATAAAATTTCTACAAAAAACCTGTATTAATAAACAAGAATACCATTTTTTATTTTCCGATATAACATTAGTACAGGTTATACAAAGCTTTTATTCTTTTTGTCGTCGTCATTGATTAGGGAGGGGTAAATTATGATTAACTTTTATAAGAATAACAAGAAACATATAGACAATATATTAGTTCTTACTTCTTTTATTTTACTAATATATATATTTATTGTATATATATTTAAATTCGTTGCCCCATTTTTATTTGCATTTATAGTCTCTTTAATTATGGAGCCTTTAGTCCGCTTTTTAAACGAAAAGCTTAAAATAAACAGAGGGATTGCAGCGATTTTTTGTATTATTATTTTAGTATTATCTGTAGGCATAATGGGAACATATTTATTCAGTAAAATATGGAAAGAAGCACAATCTTTTATAATAGACTTGCCTTTTTACATAAAAGAGGTCTCTAATATATTAATAGACTTTCAATTAAAATTTAATTATGATGAAGTTATTCCCTTGGAGCTTAAAAGCTTTTTTGAAAATATTGTACCAAACATTGTTAGCTATACTACTACTTTTTTAGGTGAAGGAGTAAAGGATAAATCCCTAAGTTTTTTTAGCTTTTTACCAAAAACATTTATGTGGGTAATATTATTTGTAATATCTACATTTTTTTTTATAAAAGATAAATTTATTATTAGAAAAGCTGTTATTGATAATTGCCCTATAATAATTTTAAAATACTATCAGCTTTTTAAAAAAGGTATATTTGATGCATTAGGAGGATATATAAAAGCTCAAACAGTTATTATGAGTATTATAGCAATTATAAACATATTAGGGCTTATTATAATAAGATATCCATATGCTTTATTTATGGGAATAATAATAGCTTTAATTGATGCTCTTCCTGTTTTTGGAAGCGGTGCTATTATTCTACCTTGGTGCGTAATAAGTTTTATTTCTGGTGATTTTACAAAGGCTATTTCTCTTTTAATTTTGTATGTAATAAATTTTTTAATAAGGCAGCTTATTGAGCCAAAAATATTAAGTTCTCAAATTGGTGTTTATCCATTAATTACTTTAATGTCTATTTATATTGGGTTAAAAGTTTTTGGGGCTTTAGGTTTTATTATAGGGCCTATTATTGTTATTACTATTAAAATTTTTAAAACAGCAGATTATGATATTTAATAAAGACCTTGGGAAACTTTTTT
>CAYYRV010000015.1:0-44421 GCA_964474135.1 uncultured Defluviitaleaceae bacterium | reverse complement strand
CGGTCGATGGTACTTAGTTGGAGACGACTTGGGAGAGTAGATGGTTGCCGAATTAAAATGCCGATGTGGCTCAATTGGCAGAGCAGCTGACTTGTAATCAGCAGGTTAACGGTTCGAGTCCGTTCATCGGCTTTATGGAGGGGTTCCCGAGTGGCCAAAGGGGGCAGACTGTAAATCTGTTATCGACGATTTCGAAGGTTCGAATCCTTCTCCCTCCATTTTTTAAAATTTTATATGTTGTCGCGGAGTGGAGCAGTCCGGTAGCTCGACGGGCTCATAACCCGTAGGTCGTAGGTTCAAATCCTGCCTCCGCAATAATAAAAGAACAGCTTAAAATATTTATTTTAAGCTGTTCTTTTATATATATTATAGATTATTTTGCTTTGTACAGATTTAATAAGGAGCATTATATAATATGAAAAATATTTTGTTATTAATCTATACTATTAATTTAACTTTATTAATAATACATGAAATTGATTCAGCTTACTGGAAAGAGTGGGTATTGTTTAAACTTCCAGGAGGAATATCATTTTTTCTTTTCATTCATTTTCCAATAATATTTATAGCATTATACGGAATGATACAGGTATATATTTTTAACACTATAGGCTTTGTATTTTCTTATATAGTGGCATTTTCAGGTATAGTATGTTTTTTATTGCACTCTTATTTTCTAAGAAAGGGTCATAAGGAATTTAGCACATTTATATCGAGAGCCTTATTAAGTACAATATTATTTGTTTCAATAACACAAATATTTATTACGACACTTTGTTTATAATAGAAAATCCCTTATAACAAAATTTTGCTATAAGGGATTTTTTTATTATCGTATTTTTCTATCAAGTATTTTATTATTTTTAGCAGAGCCAAGCCCTAATGCAGTAGTATCATGAAGAACACTATTGCCTTTATCAAGCTTTTGCATCTCTGATTTTTTAACAAGGTATCCGGTTACACGTATAACATCGCTATCAGATGAGTGAATAGAAATATATCTAACACCTTCTGAAAACGCACCTTTTATAATGTCAAGTTCATAATCAAGATTTTTGTGAACCGTTTCATCTACCAAAAAAATCTCTCCTATTCCAGAAGGGAAATACTTATGAAACTTAGCACAATGCAGAATTTGGTCTGTCATTTCTATTGGTTCTTCACCTATAGGAATTCTGCAATTAGGAGTTTGGTTTTTGTCTGTATCAATTCCTACTTGCCCATGAAGTAAGAAGTGTTTTTCAGTTCCCAAGCAGTATTTATTAATATGACTTTCATTAAAATCATACATAGATTTAATAATTTGTAATCCGAGGTTATCTGCTTTTTCAGAATGACCATATCTTCCTTCTAATCCGTCTTTCTGCATAAGTGTATTCACACATTCCGCAAGCCCAACTAATCCGAACATTGCTGTAAAATTATCTTTCTTGATAAATCCTTCAACAGAAAGAAAATTGCTTTCGAAGAAGCCACTTTCTTCAACAATAAATTTAATTCTTTCGTCCATGTAACGGCTCATAATGTCTAATGCGTTAGGCAAAACATTTTTCATAAAATCATCAATTGATTTTGCTTCATTTGCTAGGTTACCTAAAAGTAATCTTACAAGTGTATATGAGCCTCCACCTATTTTTAAGCCATTATAACAGCTTGAAATAGAGTAGTTTTTACCAAGGTCAGAAGTAAACATTTTATCATTAGCGAAGCTAGGTTTGGCTACTTTAAGCTGTGTTAAAATTGCGTCTCTTGCAAAATCATCTGTAGTAATTTCAGGGTCATATTTTATTGTTAAGTTAGGAACAGCGTTTTCAAGTTCTCTTTCTACTTCAAGCATTATTTTGCCTGCAACTGTAGCAACAGGCCCTATATTCGCATGACAAAACGAATCTGTTATTGTTCTGTCAATATTAGTTAAAAATAGCTTAATTAACTTTTTAGCATGTTCATACTCCATATCAATAACAAAAGGTTCAAGCAAAGTATCCAAATTACCTATATAAACAGGAAAATTAGTAACAGAAGGTACATGTCTATAAAAAATAAGTAATGTATTAATAGCTTCATATAAATCTTTTGGCGGTTCAAGCTTCAAAAATTTGCAACCATTTTTAAATAAAAGTTCATAATCAGGAACAATGTATCGTGGACGCATAGGGGCATGACCTTCATTTAAGTCACAGATAATATTTTTTTCCATAAGCTCTGTTAAGCCTTCTGGAAGCTCTAAAACATCAAGCATTGAGTCGGCAAGAGATGCTAGAGTAAATAATTTTTGTTCGTGTGTTAAGCCTTGATTTTTTATTGTCTGTAATATTTTTATACGAGTGTTTTCAACATTTGACATAGTGATACCCCCTATAATAATTAAATATTTTTGGGATTTTAGCCCCAAGCATTGTTAAAAAAAGAAGCAAAGAACTTTTGCCAGAATACCGCATAACGGCATTCGCTAAAAAGTTTCTCAAGTTCTTTTATTTAGTTTTTATAATATATATTATTATATATTTTCGTATAAAATATAAAAATGCCATATGGCATAATAATTAAAAAGTTATATGTAAACAAAAGGCATTAGAAAAGTAGTTTGGAGGGTTTGGGGCTAAAAGCCCCAAATTACCACAAAGCAAAAATTTTTTACTTATCCCACCAAGAGCGGTTATCAACATACCACCTTACCGTATTTTCAATACCTTCTTTTAAATTGAACTTACAATCCCATTTTAAGTATTTTCTTAATTTGCTACTGTCTATAGCATATCGTTTATCATGCCCTAGTCTATCACTCACCTTTACAATAGAGTCCCTAGATTTACCTAAAATATCAAGAATTATTGTTGCCATTTCAATATTTGTTGTTTCCTCACCACTTCCTATATTGTATACTTCTCCAATTTCTCCATAAAACAAAGCATTTGCAACTGCGGAATTATGGTCTTGAACATGAATCCATTCTCTAATATTACTTCCATCGCCATAAATAGGAATTTTATCTCCGCTTAACGCCTTAGAAATACAAGTAGGAATAAATTTCTCTTTATGCTGATAAGGGCCATAATTATTACAGCATCTTGTAATAATTATAGGGAAGCCGTATGTTCTATAAAATGCTCTAACAAGTAAATCTGCACCTGCCTTTGTAGCTGAATAAGGGCTGTTTGGTTGCAGGTCTGTTTGCTCTGTAAAAAAGTCTTCTAGGTTTTCAATACTTCCGTAAACTTCATCTGTAGAAATTTGTAAAAACTTATGTTCTCCAAAACCGGTTTTGCTCCATATATTATGTGCACATGAAAGCAAGTTTAAAGTTCCTATTAAATTAGTTTGTCCAAATATTAAGGGGTTGTCTATACTCCTATCTACATGCGATTCAGCCGCAAAATTAACAATGAAATGAGGGTTATATTTCTCTAACACTTCATTAACTTTTGCTGTATCGCAAATATCACCTTTAACAAAAACATATCTGGAATCCGATGAAATATCTTTTAAATTTTCAATGTTTCCGGCATAAGTAAGGTTATCATAATTTATAACAATAAAATCTTTATAGTTTTCTAAAAAAAATCTTATAAAATTACTTCCTATAAAACCAGCACCGCCGGTAACAAGTAATACTTTCATTATTTAATCCTCCAATTATTTATATTAAATATATAACGTGAGTTTGACGCAATAATAATTGTGCCAAACTCATATTATATAACGTGAAAAATCTTATGATTTTCGGCTTGCCTCACATGCTGTTTCGGCTACGTCGAATATCACGTTATATAAATATTTATAACCCTATTTCACAGCTATCACCTATCAAAAGTGATATACTATTACTTTCTTCTAAAGATTTAATTTTAACATCTTTGCCTATTATACTAGCACTAATTCTCTTGTTTATATTCGTAATCTCAGCATTATCCAGAATAATACTGTTTTCAATTTCACATCTATCTAATTTTACCCCTTTACCTATAGATGTGTTTGGTCCTATGCTACTGTTTACAATTATTGCACCTTCTGATATTGCAACAGGTCCGATAATATTACTGTTTTCTATTACAACATTCTCATCAAGCAAAATTGTACCTTCAAGCTTTGAATCTATTTGGTTATTATATACGGTTTTGTAGTCTGCTTTTATTTCACTTAGTATAAGCCTGTTTGCTTCAAGCATATCCTCCAGTTTTCCTGTGTCCTTCCACCAACCTTCAATTAATTCATAGGTAACTTTTCCACCCATTTCAATTTGCTTTTGTATTGCGTCTGTTATTTCGAGTTCTCCTCTTGGAGAAGGATTAGTATTTTCAATGGCTGAAAAAATACTTTTATCAAATATATATATTCCAGTTATTATCAAGTCACTAATAAATTCTTTTGGTTTCTCAACAAGTTTAACTATATATTTATCTTCAATAACAGCAACTCCATATTGTGATGGGTTATTAACTTTATAAAGTAAAAGAGATGAGTTTACAGGTTTTTGCTTGTCGGTTGCTATATTGTTTGGGTTAAAGCTACGGCTGGAATAAAAATTATTAATGAACTTATCTAGTTCCATATTAAAAATATTGTCTCCCAAAACCATAATAAAGTCATCTTCACAAATAAAGTCTTTTGCCATATTTACTGCATGGGCAAGCCCCATTGGAGAAGATTGATGAATATAAGTAATGTTTACATTCCATAGTTCCCCGTTACCAACAGCTCTTTTAACTTCTTCATGTGTATCCCCAACTATAATCCCAATTTCATTAATACCTACTTTCACAATTTTTTCAATAATGTGAAATAAAATTGGTTTTTTTGCCAAAGGCAAAAGTTGTTTTGCGGTTGTGTATGTCAGTGGTCTTAGTCTTGTACCTGAGCCGCCACTAAGAATTAGTGCTTTCAAAATTTCCCCTCCCAGAATACTAATAAATATTATTACAGGCTATTAGGCCAAGGTTAGATTTAGTCATTTTTTCAAATTTATAGACATGCCTATACAATAATTTATTCATAAAATTCTAAAAAGTGTTATTTTTAAAATATTTTTATTTGTAACATAATGGACAACTTCTCATATTATGTAATTGTAAGTAAAATTTTTATGAAAGGAATGAAATTATATGACACCCCCTTTACTAAGCTATGTTACTTTTAATCGATTAGGGCTAACTATAAATAGTTTAAATTCTATTTTAGAATCTACAGATGATTTTGAAATGCACATAATAGATAACAACTCAACAGATGGAACATGGGAGTATCTTCAAACTGTAAACGACAGCAGAATTAAATCAAAATATCAAATACCTATAAATAACGGGCAGGTTTATGCGACTAACTTTAATTTAACAAAAAGAGCCCCTGACCAGTATTTTATTACAATTGATAATGATGTTTTTATTGAGACAAAAGATTGGATAAGCCGTTTTATGAAAATTTTTGAAACATTCCCTGAAGTAGGGCTTTTGGGAGTTCAAAGAGGTTTACCATATCCAGAATACTTGCCTCCTGTAATCCCTAAAATTAGAGACGGTGTATTTTATCTTGAATTAGCTGATACATCTCCTTTAATTCCGGAAAATTATGTACCAGGATGCTGTCAATGTCTAAGACCCGAACTTATAGAAAAAATTGGATACTGGTGTGAGGAAAACTGTTTTGCAGAGAGAGAAATGTCTTTAAGAGTAAATAACTTTACTCACTTTAAAGTTGGCTTTGTACCAAACATTAATATAAGGATGCCGCAGCATTTAGAATGTTATCAATGCAGCCACTTATTACAATGCGAACTAAATAAATATAATGAAACTTGCTTTACAAAATACCAAAGAAATTATAAAAACGAGGAATTTTTTGAGAAAAACAAATGGAAGCTTGATGAGGTAATTAGGGATATTAGTAACGGAAGTAGAACTGCTTATTGTGCTACAACCCTTAGCGAATTAGAAGAAGGACAGATTTTAAACACAGAATGGGCATTACAAAACTTTAGATTTTTTATTGAAAATGCAAATTAGTAAAGGTTAAAAAGGAACTATATTAAGGAGATGTTAAATATGATTAACTCATTTGCTAAGCCATTTTATATTACGCAGCCGTTACTGCCTGATATAAGGGAAGTTGAGAGAATGCTGCAACTAATATGGCAGAGTAATCAACTTAGCAATAATGGAGAAATGGTAAAAGAACTTGAAAAAGAGCTAACAAAATTTTTAGGATGTGACTATATTTCTGTATTTTCAAATGGAACTATTGCATTACAATTGGCATGTAAGTTATTAAGATTGAGCGGTGAAGTAATAACAACACCTTTTACTTTTTCGGCAACTGTTCATTCTCTTAGATGGTGTAATATTGAACCAGTTTTTTGTGATATTGATAAAAAAACATACAATATTAATCCTGAACTTATAGAGTCTTTAATTACAGAACGTACAACAGCTATTATGCCTGTTCATGTTTTTGGAAATCCGTGTGATGTAGAAAAAATACAGCAAATAGCAGATAAACATGGACTGAAAGTAATTTATGATGCGGCTCATGCTTTTGGTGTAAAAGTAAATGACAAGCCTATATCATCATTTGGCGATATATCAATGTTTAGCTTCCATGCAACTAAAATATTCCACACAATTGAAGGCGGAGCATTAACATTTAAAGATTTAAATATAAAAGAAAGAGCTGATTCATTAAGAAATTTTGGAATCAGAGGAATTGATAATGTTGTTGAACCTGGCACAAATGGTAAGTTAAATGAAGTACAAGCATCAGTTGGAATATTACTACTTAAATTAGTTGAAAAAGAAATTGAAAGAAGAAAAGAAATAACAAATATATACAGAAGCTTATTAAAAGATGTGAAAGGTATCATAATGGGAGAAGATATGGAAGGTGTAACTCACAATTATCCATACTTCTGTATAAGAATTAATAAAGATGAATACGGTATTGGAAGAGACGAGCTTTTCGAGAAATTTTTAGAACAAAACGTAATTACAAGAAAATATTTTTATCCACTTTGTAGTAACTTCCAATGTTACAGAGATTTGCCTTCGGCAGAAAAAACAAGGCTTCCTGTAGCAAATGATGTTGCTGATACAATACTATCACTGCCTTTACACGGAAGAATGTTAGAAAGTGATGTAGAAATAATTTGCAATATAATAAAAAATTTATCACAAAAATAAAAAATATAGTAGTGTAGTTGATTTATAAAATAAATCTACTGTAATACGGAGGCAATTATGAAAGATATTATTATTTATGGCTCAGGCGGACTGGCAAAAGAGGCTGTGGAATTAATAGAGGATATTAATAAAGTAGAACCCACATGGAAAATTAAAGGCTATATTGATGATACAAAAAGCGAGTCTGATGAATATGTTGGTGATTATAAAATATTAGGTCCTCAAGAAGTTTTAAAAAATGTTAGTGATTCCACATATATAGTAATAGCCATAAGTGACCCCTCAGCCAAAAAGCAAATATATAAATCTATACAAAAGTATAACTTGAAATATGCTACTTTAATTCACCCTAAAGCTAAAATAGCAAAAAGTGCAGTAATAGGAGAGGGCTGTATAATAGGCATAGACTGCATAGTGTCTGTAAATGTTTTTATAGGTAACCATGTCTTCCTAAATATGAAAACTGTTGTTGGGCATGATTCAAGGATAGATGATTTTTCATCGTGTTTTGTTAACTGTATTATAGCCGGAAATGTGACTGTTAATAAAGGTGCTTTGCTTGGTTCTGGCTGTATTATTATGGAGAAAAAAGAAGTAGGAGAAAGGGCTAAAGTGAGTATGGGCTCTATTGTAAATTTTGATATTGAAGAGAATACCGTTGTAATGAGCAGACCATCAAAGTGTATGAAATTTTAAAAAACTAAAATTATTTTGAGAGGTTTTTATATGAAAGATATAGTAATTATAGGAGCGGGAAGCTTTGGAAAAGAAGTCGCTCAAATGGTTTGCGATATAAATATAGATAATAAAAAGTGGAATCTACTGGGTTTTATTGATGAAACCCCTAATAAAATAGGAACTGTTATTAATAACAATATTGTGCTTGGAAACTTTGAATGGTTTGAAAAAAATTTTAACGATAATTTATATACGGTATGTGCAATAGGAAATCCAAAAGATAAGTATATGCTCATTAAAAAAGCTAATGCTTTTAATGTAAAATTTGCAAACTTAATACACCCAGATGCAAAAATAAGTAAGTTTGTTGAAATGGGAACAGGAAATATCATTTGTTATCATTCCTTTGTTTCTGTTAATACAAAAATCGGGAATCATGTATCAATAAATCCTAACTGTGGTATAGGGCATGATACAGTTATAAAAGATTATTCGACATTATATTGGGATATTACGTTATCAGGTAACGTAAAGATAGGAGTTGGCTGCGAAATAGGCTCAAAATCTGTTGTTATTCCTCAAAAGTCAGTAGGTGATTGGAGTATACTAGGGGCTGGTGCTGTTATTGTTAAAGATGTTCCTGAAAACACTACTGCTGTAGGAGTTCCTGCAAAACCAATAAAGTATTTAAGTTAATGTGAGCTTGACAAATTTGAGCAATTCGTAAAGCAATTTTCACATTATAAGTATAAATTTGTGTTATTTCTTCAGCAAAAATTATACAAACATAGTTAAAAAGTTCGATAAATCTCTAAAAAACAGTTTTTTAAATATGTATTTGTCGAACTCACGTTAAATTAAAAGAAAGGAATGGAAATATGAAAAGCTCTGTTTCAATGAGTAATATAAATCGTTTTTCTGAAACGTTAAAAGATTTAAAAAACAAATTTACAAATACAACAGAAGAAGTTGATAAAAATTCTTCCAACATAGATAAGATCGATATAAAAACAGAAGTTGGTGGCTCAAGTATTCAGGAAATGAATACTATAAAAGAAGTTGAGGCTATAATGGATAATAATAAAAAGAAAGAAATTGATACGTTAAAGGATATGAATATAATGGAAAATATTATAACAAAAACTGATAGTGAAGAAGTTGATGTAAATATTGATAGTATACTAGCAAGAAGTAGCATACAACCTAAACAGCTTAGACAGCCTCCTTTGATTAACTTTGTTACATTTAATCGTATGGGTGTAACAATTAAAAACTTAAAAAATATTCTTGATACTGATGAAGATTTTGAATTACATTTAGTTGATTGTAATTCCAAGGATAACACATGGGATTTTATACAGTCACTTGAAGATGAGAGGATTAAATCAAAAACACGTTTTACAACAAACTTAGGGCCGATATATGCCGCTAATTATAACCTTGCAAAAGTAAAACCTAATCAATATTTTATTACAATAGATAGCGATGTATTTATTCAAACTAAAAACTGGATATCAAAATTTATGGATGTATTTGAAGCATTTCCAGAAGTGGGCTTATTAGGTGTAATGAGAGATAATCCATACCCTAGATATATGCCTCCAATAATACCACGGGTTAAAGGTGATATATCATACCTTGAACTAAAAAATGCAGAGCTTGGTAAAGATATGGATTTTATACCAGGGCAACTACAATGCCTAAGACCAGAATTGATTGAAGTAATAGGTTACTGGAGTGAAGAAAATGGTTATGGTGATGCCGAACTTTCTCCTAGAATATTACATCACACATCTTTTACTGCAGGTTTTTTAACAACTGTTGAAATTGATATGACTCAAACAATACCTTGTAATGAATGTCAAGGCAGAGAATTTTGCAAGCTTAGTAAAAGTATTACACCATGTTATGCACTAAGTAAATCATCTAATAAAAATGAATCTTTTGCTAAAAAGTTTAAGTGGAAATACTTTGAAACATTTAAGGAAATGGAGGAAGGGAAAAGAACTGCATATTGTGCATCTGTACATGACCCAGAATCAATGAAAAATTATTACTACAACAATGTGTGGGCGGCAGAAAATTTTGACCATTATATTAAATATTCAAACTAAGCTTGGTGTAGGAATTGATTGTTTATAAAAACATTGGGAAACTTTTTTTCAAAAGAAGTTTCCCAAACCCTTTAAAAAACTTTAATATAATGTGAGTGACGTAGTTTTACTTATCTATACTATCAGATATTGTTTTTAATTTCTGTAAAATATCAAAAGCATCATATTTGTTTGAACTATTAGGACTAATGTTTGTATAACTACCTATATTTTTACTTATTTTAGAGTTTGAATTTCTTTCTTTGAATTGAGGTTTAGTGGTGTCCTTATCTAAATTCTTTTTGGAATTTTCTTTTGCTTTAATGTTAGTTTCTTTGGGTTGAGGTTTATTAGATAACTCTATTTTATCTTTAATATCCTCAAAATTAATATTTTGGGTGGATTTATATTTATTTCCATTGTTATTGAAGGAATAGTAGCTTTCATTGCTGTCATTAATATTACTTGGGGTAAAATCTTTATTTTCATAATTTTTTATTATTTCATTTTCTTTTATTGTTTCTTTTTGGTGTTGATTAGCACTAAAATCCCCTGTCTGTATAATATCTGCAAAATTATATTTTGAAGTGAATTCTGTATTACTATTTTTATTAATATTTTCTGAAGTATTTATTTTATACCCACTATAATCAGACGTACTAAATTCATATTTTTCTAATTTATCACTAAATGGATTTATGTTGTTCAACTCTATAGGTTCATAGGGAAAAGTTACTGATTTATTTTGATTTTGAATTTCCTCTTGCAACTTTAAACCTGCATCTATAAGAATTTTTTTAGTATCAATTACTTTTGTGAGTTCGTCAATTTCTTCTTCTTCCCTTCTTTTCATTTCTTCGTGGTAATTAAAAGGGTCATAGTAATTATAACTGCCTAAATCTATACCAGCCATGAATAATCACCTCTCTAACTTTGTTTTTGAAATAGCAAAAATTTTAACACCCGGGCTAATTTCTATTGCCTCAAACGTCGTATCATTTATACATAAATTTCCTTTATCGTCCATGTCTATATTTATTTCAAATCCATCGAAATTCATTTTTTCTAATTCATATGGGTGTATAAACACAAAAAAAGAATTAAACTGTGCTGCTGTTATATTTGAGTTTGATGATAGATTTGCTTGGTTAGAAGCATTTATTAAAAAATTATATGGCTTTGACGGAGTTAATGATTCCACTTAATTGCCTCCTTTTTCGCTCATTGATACTTTTTTATCTGTATATATTTGAATATCATCTTTTAAATTATTAAAGTTTTGTATTTCTATTTCGCCTGATTCATTAACCCTAATAAATAAAGGAATACTTGAATCACTGTAATTATTACTTAAATCAACTTTTCCTATAATTGCTAAAATATTAGTCTGGATTAAAGCAGAGTCATTAGTGCCTAAAAGATTTGCCTGATTTGAAGAATTTAAAATAGTTGATACTTTATTTTTATTCAAATAAATCACTCCAGAATTTGTTTTAATTTAATTCTTTTTTCCTCCATTGTTAATGTGTCATCATTTTTAAGCTTGCCCATTTCAACAAGAATATTTATATAATTAGTTGAAAGCTTATTCATTTTTATATTATGCCTTGTTGAATAAAATGTAACTGAATTATCATTTTCAATATTAATTTTCATTGACTAATTCCTCCTTCCAACAATATATGAAAATGTTTATCTAGCCTGTTAGAATTTAACTGTTGTTTTTTGCGTTTTGTTTGGAGTTTTTACATCTGTAATAACTACATTATCACCTTTTTTGGCGGTTTTACTTTGTTCTATCATTTTTTGAGTTTCTTCACCAGTTTCAATTTTCTTGTGTTTTTCAACGCTAAGTGTTAGTCCTTTATATTGTGTATTATTTTCATCATAAAGTTTGCCATCTAAAAATACATTTCCATCTTTATCAATTCTTATTTCTGATGGCGAATAATGTTTTTTTCTTTTACTTTTTATAACTAATTTATCATTATTCATTACTGCTCTCCTTCTATATTTTCGCTACTAACCTCACTAGCCGTTTCTTCACTGCTGTACAAAAATTTTATATCAGATTGTGTAATTACGCTTTCTGCACAGAGCGTCATGTTAGATTGATGATTAACATTTACTTGGTCTACTGAATTTGCTTTCATAGTCATACTGTTTTGGTTTTTCTCATTAATTGGGCTTTCACCAGTCACATATATTCCTCCTCAGCTTTTATTTAAAATAATTTTTCAATATATAGAATATTATAGGAAAAAAACAAAGAACTTTATTAAGGAGTGTCGAAACTAAAGCATTCCTTAATAAAGTTTTTTGAGGGGTTTGTGAAGCTTAAAAAGTTTCACAAAATCTTTTGTCTGCAATTTTAAAATAGTTATGTATATGTTTGATAATCGTTTTATGTGTTTTTATAGGTACCAAATATTGTATATGGTTTTTATATTTTAATAAATTTTATATTGGTAACTTTATTAATGTAAGTTCGACTCAATAAAAACTGTGCCGAACCCACGTTATTATTTATCTATCTATCTATTTCTATTTCTTTCTCCGATTCTGAATTAGCAATCTGGAATTCATCTACATCTTGTACTATTGCAGTCAAGGCACTTAATGCTTGATTAGTATTTAAGCTAACGTTTTTTTGATTAACTGCTGCTGCTCTAAATATATCTGCCATAAATAAACCCTCCTTTCGCTAAAACTTGATTAAAATTTTTATTTTGCGTTTTTTTGGCTAATTATTTTTCAAAAATTGCCTGTAATGCTTTTGCTTTTTGAGTGTTATCGCTATTATCATTTTTTAATGCGGCGAGACTTTCAAGCATAGCCAACGCATTTTGTTTTTGCGAAGATTTATCAATTTCAACATCTATTCCTTTGTAAGAAAAATTATAGGGGTTAAATTTTTTATCATTCATAAATAAACCATTTTCTCCAATCCCAATTTTCAATTGCTATACCCTCCCTTCCCAATAAGTATTCATTTTATACGTCTATTTCAGTCTCCTGACGTAATTCTATATTTGCAATCTGGAATTCGTCCAAATCTTGAACAATTACAGACAAAGCACTTAAACTTTGATTTGTATTCATACTAATGTTTTTCTGGTTAATTGCATCTGCAAAAAAAGTGTCACCGCTCGAACTACAGCTTTTTGACATGTTATTATTCCTCCTTTTATGTTAGATTCATAACAATTTAGTATCTATTTTAACTTATATAAATTTGTCCTTTATTACCGTTGGCAATTTACAAAACTATTTCCAACTAATACATTATATGGGATTAGTATATTTAGGTTACAAGTTGTAGCACATAGGTTAATGAGGTTCAAGCTATCATTTGTAACAGATTTAATAATAGTTTAATACAATAGTAGTATAAGCCTTAATTATTCCATAAATTTCAAAGGAGTTAGAATATGACAAACGTTAATGCATTTAATTTAATAAATATAGGGGACAGCAGTTCATTAGAAAAAACTATTACAGAAGAAATGGTTGACAATTTTGCTGATTTGACAGGCGATTACAACCCAGTGCATATGGATAAACAATATTGTATTGAGCATGGGTTAGAGAGCAGAGTTGTTCATGGTATGCTTATGCTATCATATTTGTCAACATTAATAGGAATGCATCTGCCAGGAGAGGGTGCTCTTTGGATGTCACAATCAATTGACTTTATTTCTCCTGTAAGAATAAATGACACAATAAAAATTACTGGTAAGGTAATTGAAAAAATAGATACAAATGCCTTGGGGCTTAATATTATTGTTTTAAAAATTGACATAAAAAACCAACATGGTAAAAAAGTTGCAAGAGGTAATGTTAGAGTATCCATAAAATAAGAAGGTGTTTATTTTGAGTAAAAAAATTATATTGATTACAGGAGGAAGTTCTGGGCTCGGAAAAGAATTTGTTAATAGAATATCGGATTCTCCTGAAAATATAGTATATTTTACATCTAGTAAAAATGTAGAAGATGAACAAAACAAAAAAAATGTAATACCAATAAAATGCGACCAAAGGGATAAAGAACAAATTTTAAGCTGTATATCAAAAATTAATGATGAGCATGGAAGAATAGACGTATTAGTAAATAATGCGTGCCCTGTATTTAAGCCATGCGATTTTTTAGAGTCTGATTGGGATTTGTTCCAAGAACTTTTAGATGTAAATGTTATGGGGGCATATATGTTTACTCGTGAAGCTTCAAAAATAATGAAGCTAAATGGAAGCGGCAAAATTATAAATATATTAACTTCATATGTTATTAATGTCCCTCCCGAAAAAATTTCATTTTATATAACAGCTAAATATGCTTTGTTGGGGCTTTCAAAAGCCACTGCTACTGAACTTTGCAAATATGGGATTACTGTAAATATGATTTCCCCAGGGATTATGTCCACACAGCTTACGGGCTACTTGCCTAAAAAATATATGGAGGCATATGCTGGAAAACACCCAATGAAAAGAATAACAACAACATCTGATGTCGCTGATGTATTGGATTTTTTAATATCTGATAGCTCTCAATTTTTGAATGGAGTAAATATTCCTGTGAATGGAGGCGAATCTTTCTAGTGGATAAATCAATTAATATTGCAATATTGGGTAATTGTACTACAGATTATATCTCTCGTGCATTGCAAAATGAATGTGAAAAGCAAAGTATATGTGCATCTATTTATAATGCCCCATATGACCAGTATAATCAAGATATATTAAATACTGAAAGCGGATTTTACAATTCAAAGCCTGATATATCAATACTTTTTTTGGAAAGCTATATGTTATTTTCTGAATGGTTTGATTTTATAAAAATAACATTAGAAAAGGATAATAAGCTTTCTATGATACAGGAAGTATTTGACGATTTGATTGCTCTTGTAGAAAAAATACACGAAAACAGCAATACAAAAGTTATTTTAAATAACTTTAAAATTCCATACTATTCACCTTTGGGTATTTTAGACGGTAAGCATTATCTGGGTATTAAGGACATGATTTCATTGCTAAACATGAAACTTAATGAGTGGTCTATTGATAAGGATTATTTTTATGTATTTGATTATAACGGAATGTCAGCACAATTCGGTCATAAAAATTCAATTTCTCAAAAAATGATTTATTTAGCTAATAATCCTGCAAGCTTGACTTTTACTAATGTTTTAGCAAGAGAGTATATGAGATATATTTTGCCTCTAAAATCTATGACTAAAAAATGTTTGGTATTAGACCTTGATAATACACTTTGGGGCGGTGTGGCTGGCGAAGATGGAATATCAGGGATTGAGCTGGACATAACAGGACAGGGAAAAAGCTATTTTGATTTTCAGAAAAAAATTTTAAATCTATATAATAAAGGAATAATACTGGCTATAAACAGCAAAAACAATTTTGAAGATGCAATATCTATAATAGATAATCACCCTCATATGTTGTTAAAGCGTTCACACTTTTCGTCTTTAAAGATAAATTGGGACGACAAAGCAAAAAATATAATTGAAATAGCAAAAGAACTCAATATAGGAACTGACAGTATAGTTTTCTTTGACGACAACCCTGTAGAGCGTGAACTTGTAAAAACTATGCTTCCTGAAGTAACAGTTGTATCTGTTCCTACTGACTCAAGTAAATATGTTGATGCTCTAAATGAACTAGTAGAGTTTGAATTATTAAGTATTACAAAAGAGGATATTAAGCGTAATAGTATGTACTTAGAAAATTTAAAAAGAAGTGAATACAAAAGCCAATATAAAAATATTAATGAATATTTAGAAAGCTTAGAAATAAGAATTATTTTGGAGTACGCAAATGAATTTAATGTACCACGTATTGCACAGCTTACACAAAAAACAAATCAATTTAATATGACAACAAAAAGGTACTTGCAAGCAGACATAGAAGAAATGGCAAAATCAGAACAATATATGATTGTTTCTTGTCAGGCAACTGATAAATTTGGTGACAACGGAATTACAGGGGTATGTATTGTCAAAACAGAAGGAACATATGCATTAATAGACACGTATCTTTTAAGTTGTCGAGTTTTAGGGAGAAATATAGAATATGCATTTATTAAGAATATAATTCTTAAACTAAAAAGTAAAGGTATTGAGAAAATATTTGCACAATTTATAAAAACGGACAAGAATAAAGCAAATGAGGGTTTCTATGAAAAAGCCGGTTTTTCAAAATATTTATTAACAGATATTGATAGAGATATAGCACTGCTTAAAGAAGTTAAAAGTGAAGCTTTTTATTGCATAGAATCTAGCGAAAGATTAAGGAGCATACCGTATATTGAAGTTATATAGTGGAGGTGAATATTAATGGATGATATTTTTTTGGATATTGTAGCAAAGACGCTCAATATTAAGGTTGATATGCTTAATGAGGATTCAACAGCAGAGACAGTTCCCGAATGGGACTCGCTAAATCATTGGGTGGTAGTAGAAACACTTGAAGATGTTTATGGTGTTGAGTTTACAATTGACGAGGCAACTGAATTTAAAAATCTTGGGGATATCTATAAAATATTAATGGAGAAAATTAAATAGGTCAATATAAGAATCTGTATTCAATATTTAAGTCACTTTGTTGCGGAGCAACGCCAATCTTTGTCAATCCAACAATTCTATATTGGATATAGGTTCATAAAAAAGGAAGTCGGGGTTTGGGGCTGAAAGCCCCAAATATTAATTAGCAATTAAATATTTTTAATAATTTTTGCTGGATTTCCCCCAATAACAACATTATCAGGAAAACTTTTTGTTACTACAGCCCCAGCACCTATTACTACATTATTTCCAATTGTAACACCTGGCAAAATAGTAACATTGCCACCAATCCAACAGTTATCCCCTATAGTAATAGGTTTTGCGTATTCAAGAAAATTGTTTCTCTCGTCTGGATTTATAGGGTGTGTAGCCGTATATATTCCGACTTGAGGAGCCATAAAGCAATTGTCACCTATTCTAATTTCTGCAACATCAAGAAAAACACAATTAAAGTTAGCATAAAAGTTATTTCCAACATGAATGTTAAATCCGTAATCACATCTGAAATCTGATTCAACATATACATCTTCCCCAGTCGAACCAAATAGTTTTTTAACTATTTCTATACGTTTTTCTTGTTCAGCAGAAGAGGTTCTGTTTAATTCCTCTGCTAAAACTCTAGCATTAAGGCGAAGCCTTACTAGTTCCTCATCCCAAGGTTTGTACATCTCTCCTGCTATCATTTTATCTCTTTCCGACATTACTTGTTATCCCCTTTTTATATATTTTTATTGTAACATCTTAAACGAATATAATCAAAAATGATGATAGCATAATTAAAAAAGGTTGTAAATAATAAGTTTTTTATTATAAAGATGCTAACTTATTAGATAAGCTTCCAACATATATAGACATGTACCACTAAAAATTTTTATATTCTGTCAATTTTTTGTTCTATTGTTCATAGTATAATTTGAGAAGTCAATTCGTTAAGGAGGTAGTATTATGAATCCTATGGGTGGAAACAACATGATGCTTCTATTATTTATGATGATGATGCAGGGCGGAAGTTTTGGAGGAGATAACTCCATGATGTTATTAATGCTTATGCTTATGATGGGACCAAATAAAGGTTTAGGAATGTGCGAAGCATAATAAACTCACATTAAGTCTAATAACCTGTTTAGAATATTGCCTTTATAATAATTCTAAACAGGTTATAAATGGTTTAAGTTTCTTTGTCATGAATATCGCAAAAAATACATATGATTTATGAGTATATTTATGGAGTGATAATCATGAGTGACAATAATCAAGATATATTTAAAATGTTTGAGCAAGCAATGGCAATGTCAAATTTATTAAACTCAAATTCAAGCAATCAAACCCAAAACAACAATGATAACATGCAAAAAATGAAACAACTTATGGAGATGATGCAGTTTTTTAACACACAAACGCCAAATGAAAATAACAAGACTCCTCAACAAAAAAATACTCACCAACCTAAAAATGAACATAATACCGAAAATATAAAAGATTCGCAAAAACATCAAAAGCCAAATGAGATGAATACGCAAATAAGACCAATATTTTATGATGAGGAAATTTTAACGCCAGAATTAAAAAGTATTAAGGCGGCTATTCCATACCTTGACATTAGATACCAAAAAACTATTGGTGTGCTTATAAAATTTATAGAAATACAGAAGCTTATGGAGAACTATGGTTATCGTATGCTTAATATTAATACAGAAAACAACAAAAATTGGCGTAAGGATATGCTTTTAGCTATAAGAGTACATATGACAGAGGATAAGAAAAACATGATTGATATGTTAATCAAATTTTTAGATATGAAAGATATTATGCTAAAAATGAGGAGTGTGACAGTTTAGTATGTCTATACCTATAGAAGAAATTCTTGAAAAGGACGCCTTTAAAATTCTAAATCCTCAGCTTTTAAGTTCTATTAAACAGTTGATGGTAAATTTAAGCGGAAAAAATATTATGCAAGCAATGCCTATGATTATTGATTTTATATCAAAAATTCCAGAGGAGGCAAAACCCACAGAAGAAGAGAAAAAGGTAATTATTGAACTATTAATGGAGTGCCTTCCACAAAATGAAAAAGATAAATTTAATATGATTCTTAAAACTATCAATCATTAAAATAACGTAAAAAAACTTGCATTTTTTGGTTTGTTTAACAAACTGGTTTATTTGTAGAACTCACCATAAAACAAAAAGGTATATGAAAGTATTATTTCATATGCCTTTTTATTATGCAAAATATTTTTAATATTTTTGTATGACACACTTTTTTAATATTAAATTTTGTAAAAAAGGTCATAATATAAGTAACAGTTAATTTTATTTTACTAGTTATATTTAGGAAGTGGTGCTTTTGGAAAAATTTTTAATTGAACAGTGTTCACCTCTAAAAGGTGTTGTAAAAATTGATGGTTCAAAAAACTCTGTTTTACCTATATTAGCTGCTACTCTACTAACAGGTGACAAATGTGTTATTAATGACGTTCCTGTATTAAGTGATGTTTTTGTTATGGAGGAAATTTTAAGCGAGTTAGGCGTAAATATGGTTTGGGATAGAAATAATAATATAATAACAGTTAAGTCGGGAGAAATTTTAAAAAAGGAAGCACCTTATGAATTAGTAAGCAAAATGAGAGCTTCCTTTCTAATAATGGGACCTCTTTTAGCAAGACTAGGCTCGGTAAAAATTCCACTTCCCGGAGGATGTGCAATAGGCTCAAGACCTGTTGAGTTACATTTAAAAGGTTTTTCGGCTTTAGGTGCAGAAATAAGTCAAGAGCATGGCTATGTAGCTGCTACAGCTAAAAAATTGAAAGGCACAAAAATATATTTAGATTTTCCGAGTGTTGGAGCAACCGAAAATATAATAATGGCTGCTGTTCTCGCAAAAGGACAAACAGTTTTGGAAAACTGTGCTGTTGAGCCAGAAATTGTTGACCTTGCAAATTTCTTAAACACAATTGGGGCTGATATAAGAGGTGCAGGTACTGATACAATCAGAATAAACGGAGTAAAAAATTTAAAGGGTGGGGAGCATACTATAATTCCCGATAGAATTGAAGCAGGAACTTTTATGATTGCTGCTGTATTAACAAAAGGCGATATTGTTATTGAAAATGTGCTTTATGACCATCTTAAACCTATTGTTGCAAAACTTGAGGAAGCAAATGCTAAAATTGAGCAGACAGAGAAAGGGTTAAGAATATACTTTAGTAGTAAGCAAACCCCAAAAGGTGTAGATATAAAAACTTTACCTTATCCCGGTTTTCCAACTGATATGCAGGCACAATTTATGAGCCTTTTGACATTGTCAGAGGGTACAAGCGTTGTTACAGAAACAGTCTTTGAAAATAGATTTATGCATGTTGGAGAATTAAAAAGAATGGGAGCAGATATAAAGATTGAGAGTCGTTCGGCTATTATAGAGGGTGTAAAGAAACTTACTGGTAGTCAAGTTAGAGCAACAGATTTACGGGCAGGTGCAGCACTCATGCTTTCTGGGCTTATGGCAGAAGGTGTTACGGAAATAAGCGACATATATCATATTGACAGAGGATATTATAATTTTGATAAAAAGTTAGTTAGTCTTGGAGCAAAAATAAAAAGAATTGAGAGTTAGAGTTTTATATAAAATAAGTAATAGCTTAGAGGGTAAAGACTTTTTAAAAAAGTTTTTACCCTCTCAATTATGGCATCAAACTCACGTTAATGTACATACCTCTAATATACATGAAAAAAAATATAATTTTGGTAAAACTATGAATAATCAAAAAATTATGAGGCAATAATATGATTGGAGGTGTTAGTTGGATGAAAAATAAGATTCCAAAAGAAAGCATTTTTAAAAAGAAAGGGTTTTATGTAGCATTATATTCGTGCTTAGGTGCTGTAATGGTTTTGGCAGCAGTCGTATCATTTAACAATTTATCAGCGACAAATAAGCCACAGACAACAGCGGAAAAAGAAGTGGATTTTAGTCAACTTGAAACTACAAGCAATGATAAAACAAAAAGCTACTTAGATTTAACCCAAGATAGTCAGTATGAGACTGATGCTAAAGAGGAAGTTTTAGGAACAAGTTCAGATGAGATGGACGGTATGGAGACAGCCAAAAAAGACAAAAGCAGTAATACGACAGGTGTACCAACTGTTACAGCAACCCCTACAAAAGCCCCTGTAACATCCGAACAGAAAAAAGTTGAGCCATCAGTAAGCCCTTCAGCTCAACCTCAAAAAAATACTAATCAGGGTAATGAGACTTCTAAAAAAGAGGACAAAAAAGAAGAACCCCCTGCTAAAGAACCACAACAAGGTGGTCAACAATCATCTGAATTAGGTGAGCAAAATGATGAAGTAGCAGATTTACCTGAAATAATAGTATCAGAGCCTGTATTTAATTCATACTCAGAAGATAACAAAATGATATGGCCTGTTTTGGGAGAGGTTGTAATGGATTTTAGTGATACACATGCTATTTATGACAAAACTTTAGACCAATATAGAACAAGCAATAGCATATCAATTTCATCTGATTTAGGTGCACAAGTTGTTGCTTCGGCAGAAGGCGTTGTTCGTACTGTTGAGAAATCAAAAGAAGGCGGCAATACTGTTGTAATAGACCATGGTAACGGTTGGGTTACTACATACAGTCAATTACAAGACGGTGTGTTAGTAAAACAAGGTGATGTTGTAAAAGCAGGACAAGTAATCGGTGGTGTTTCAAACCCAACAATTTACAGTGTTCTTTTAGGAAACCATGTAGAGTTTAAAGTTTCTAAAGATGATAAATTCATCGACCCAAAATCCGTACTTGAATAAAAAATTAAAAAAGTTAAATTTTTAAAAAATTTAATATAAATACCAATAATGGTATTAAGAATAAGAACCTCCCTTAATAATGGATTACTCATATTTGAGGTAATGATTTTTGCCATTTGACGAATATAGACAAGTCAAAATAGAAAAATTATTTTGAGATGTCACGAAAAGTAATGGCTGAATAATTGGATTCAAATACATGTGATAGCTTTATTGAAGATATGTTCTAATATTAAATTACTTTTACTGTAGTTTTACAGTATAAAATAATAGTTTTTATATATACTAATTATTGAGTTAAAAAGTTAAATCTTTTATATAACTCATATAATTAAATAAATGTGTATTTAAAAACTATTATTTTTTTTTACTGAAAAAATTATATCGTGCATATAAAATTATATTAATATTGAGAGGAGAAATAAAAAATGCAAAACTTTAACCAATCAGAGCTTAACTCTATTAGAGAATTAGTAACAGGGCATCAAACAATGTCGGCTAAGTTAAGTGCTTATGCAAACCAATGCCAAGACCAACAAATTAAACAGATGTTTTCTCAAGCATCTCAACAAGCACAACAAAGTGCACAAAAACTAATCCAAATGCTTTAATATCAAAGCAAACTAAAGATAAATAATATAGTTAAAAACTAAAACTTTCATTTACTTTCACTTGAGGAGGAGACAAAAATGCAAGAAAAAGATATGGTTATTGACGTTTTAAGTGGTACAAAAGCAAGTATTGGTAACTATGCAAAGGTAATTACAGAATGTTGTAATCAAAATTTAAGACAAACTTTTCAACAAATGAGAGATGGCGACGAAAAATTCCAATACGATTTATATAAAATAGCGGAACAAAAAGGATACTATACTCCATCACCAGCTTCTAACCCACAAGATGCTTCATCTATTAAATCAACTTTAAGTCAGTCTGCAGGAGCAGGGCAACAACAAAAAGGCGGATTTTTAGGCGGTATGCAATAATAAAAGTTTTGTAACTTTGCTGGAATGCCATATTTGTGGCATTCCTAGCTAAATCTTAAGAGTGTGAAATATTTTCACACTCTTATTTACTATATTAGGATAGGAGAGTATAAAAATGCAAGAAAAGCAACTAGTTGTTGACGTATTAAACGGAACAAAAGCTTGTATTGGAAATTATGCAAAAGTTATAACAGAGTGTTGCAACGAGAATTTAAGACAGACATTTCAACAAATGAGAAATGATGATGAAAAATTTCAGTATGATTTATATAAAATAGCAGAACAAAAAGGGTATTATACTCCAGCACCTTGTGCTACAGCAGAGGATACAAACTATATCAAATCAAAGCTTGTGGAATCTGCTACAATGAGGCAGGGTGCAGGGCCTACTCCTGTATTATAAATTAACGTAAGTTTGACGTAATCGGAACCAACTTGTAAATGTTAAGAGCATAAATTTGGTCAGAATATGGCTAAATTTATGCTCTTAGGTTAACGTAATCTCAACTTAATAAAAACTGAATCAAACTCACATTAGCTATATTACATTTCCAGTAGTGGCATTTATAAGAATTGGAATATTACTTTCAGAAATATAAAAACGGTAACAAGGAATAGTTTTTATTGTTATATCGTTTTTATCGTTTATTTCTTCTTGATAGTATACTATATCTAATTTTTTAATAATAATTGCCTCATTCTCATATGTATTTAAAATATGCTGCATGAGAATAAACAATACTTTATCAGGTGAACAAATATCCTTTGGTTTTGAATCAAATCCAACAGGAGGATTATATACATATTCAATATTAATAATACCATTTTCAGTTACTAAAAAAGTAACATAATTTGAATAAATAATATTATCTCTGTATACTTGCCTATAAGTAATTTTATAAATATTATTCTCTATAAATCCTGTTTCGTTTGTATCTATTTCAAAATTAGGAAATATACGAGCGTTTTCTTTTATAAAGCCTATACAAACAGCTTCTGCTGTTTCTTTTGAAAGCTCTATTTTTTCTGAACCATTTTCATTCTCAAAAAAAAGTATGTTGTTTATAAAAGTAAGGGTTTTTCCTGTATCATCGGAAAAAATGGTTTTATTGTTTTCTAAAGTTCTTTTTACATTCTCATTTGAGCCAAAAAGTATGTTAACAAAAGTGTCTGTAGTGAAGTTATTTGGAGACAGAATAAGTTGTTCTAAAGGCTCATACTTTTTGGGGATTTGGTCATAAATGCTAATTTTATTTTGGAATAAAACATTGATAATTGCGGCTTCTTCTTCTGAGGTAACAATATAATCATTACTATTAAAATAAACAAGAATACCTAAAATAATATTAAGCATTAATAAAAAAACTATTGTTAAATTTTTAGCTTTATCCCAGTTCAATTTTTACACCTACTGTTGAGATTTAATATTTTGTATTAAAGTTTTCTAAAGTCTTTTATAATATACAGTATTAGTCATGATTTAGTCGTAGGTTTTACAATAAGCATATCGTCAATAATAATAAGCCAATATAATAAAATATTATTTTGTTGAATATTATCTTCTTCTATAGCATTATACGCTAAAATCAGATTTTCTATTTTTAAGGCATTTGTCTTTATGTCTTCAGTTAATATTTTGTTGTAATTTTCAATAAAGCCTACTGTTGCTACCTCGTTTGCTCTTTCCTCAGAAATAAAGTTATATACATATTTTTTGTATTTTGAAATTTTATTGTTTTCAACTGATATTTCAATAAAATGCTTCATTTTTATTTTAGATTGTAATGATTCAGGAAGCATAATAGGAAAATCATTTATAGCATAATCAAAATAGAATGTATAAATATTATCCTCTACTTTATAGTCAGCTAAATAAAATTCATTAATAACAGTAGTATCTTTTTTTATAAAGCTAAGGGCTGTATAATATTTTCCTAAAAGATTTATATTTAACGAGTTGTTAGCTATACTGTAATCAGAGTATTCCAAAACATGTTCGGGGTAATACTTAACAACTATATTTTCATCACTAAAAGTATATTTGCTCTGATATTCTATTGTTTGATTATCAAAAAAATCTAATATTTTGCTGGTTATAGTATTTTTTAAAACATCACCATTTTTTGCATAGGGATTAATGGGCTCTAGTGATGGAAAAGCGTAAAAGTCTTCTATTTCGGGAATAAACGTATTTTCTGTAAACATGTTAAAACCCTTTTGATGAGAAGAACCATATAATAAGCTATCATTATTTGTTTGTATTGTTTTTATGTCATTTATTATTGTTTTTGTAATTTGGTCTGTGTTACTTTCTTCCAGTAAAAATTCATAATATAAATCTTCAGTTTTATCAATAAATAATAATTTTAGTTTTTCTCCTATATTTCTTGCTGGAATTATTACTATACTGTCAAAAGCTTTTATTTTAGTCGAAACACTATTATTTTTTTGTCCAAAACTACCTATTAAAAATTCTGATGGTACAGAAAAAGAGTAGTCATAAATATATGACATATTAGATAATACATAATCCCAATCTATTTTGTCGGATTTTACAAATGAGCCTTTACTCAAAATTAGTTTAATTGCTTCATCACCATTTTTCTTTTGTAAGCTTGTGGATATATTGTTGTAGATTATGTTATATGTTTTGTTGCCAAAATTAGTAATTATTCTAGTTGGTGCGACAATAGTATATTCTTCTTCAATATTATTTGAGGGTTCAAAAGATAAAAAAGACAAAACAGTATAAAAAAAGTTACGGTTTGAGATTTTTTCAAACCATAACTGCCCTGTCAAATAAATGGCTGATAAAGCCAAAAAAGCTATAAAAAAAGTTTTTATATTGTTATTAACGTTCATTTAATTTTCACCTAAATGTAAGTTCAAAGTTATTTTGAATAAATGGAATTATTGGTAGGCAAAATAATACCTTTTTCTATCTCTTTTTTTATTTCCTCATCTTTACGGTTAATTAGTGCTGTATATACTGCGGATTTTCCATCTTTTTCAGCAGTAATTAAAATATAATTTTTACCTAGTTTTAAATCTATACTTTTACTAAAAATGCCTGATGGCCCAACAGTAAAGCTATCATTATAAACATCAGTAAACTCTTCTGTTTTCTCGGAATATTCAAAAACTTTTATTTTGACAAAAGTATCTTTTAATGCAGAACCAGAAAAAGTACGTGAGTTATCAAATGTAGTTTCAGTATCCTTATTAATACCGCTTGTAATCTCAAAATTGTCTAAAAGTATTAGATTGTCGTCGGAGGTTTTATAAATACTTTCAAATAATGAGAAAGCGGAATTATTAGCATATATATCGGCAGTAAAAACAAATATTATACTAATACATAAAACAAATGCTAAAAATTTTTTTCCCATATTTTACCTCCTTTCAAATATAATATTTATATTATTAATTGTTTTAATAATTGTACAATATATTTATTACATAAATGTTACGTCACAATTACTTTTAACTTACAATATTTAAAGTATTAACAATGTAAAAACATTGAGAAAACTTTTAAGAAAGTTTCCTCAAACTCCTTCAAAACTTTTAACTTTTGTTTATCGAGTTTAAGAACCTGTTTGCAATTTCTATTTTTCGTCTTTTTGGCTGATTTTCCGTTCTGCTTTGTCAGTGTCTCCTAGCATAACTAAAAATCATCACAAAATACTTCAAAAGCAAGATTCCAAACAGGTTCTAATATATACCATAATAAAATTTTTAAAAGAGCTTATAATATTTCATCTTCTACGATTATCCACAAACCGTTTTTTTGTACAGCAATAATTTTATGAGTAAGAACATAATCAAATGAGTAATCATTCTCATTTCGTTGCCATATTTCTCTAACAACAGCTTGCATTCTGTCGCCTTTTATATTTCCTGTTACAAGTTGAGCAGAGTATATAGCACTTTCACTATCTGTATTAGGTGAATAATTTGTATTAAAGGCTGTTCCTGTTAATAAGTTTTTATTAAACCCTGTAATTTCATTCTTATTAATTTCACCTGATTTATATGCCAACCTTTTTTCAAAAGATTCTAATACTTGGTCAAAATTTTGCCTATAGTTTAAATCTTTTACTGTATCAGCCTGTCTTAAGTCTATTTTTGCTGATGTTTCCGTACCTTTCATTTTTGCTGTTGATATATTAAGTAAAAAATGGCTATCTGGAAGCTTAGATATTTCGTCACCATATGGTGATAAATCAAATACAATATCAGAGCCAACTTGTGCAAACCTTGCATCTCCCTGGATTATTGTTTCCATTCCTTTAGAGTCTACTGCAATAAGATTAGCAACCATCTGCGTTTCTACTCTGTTATACATTGTTTCATCATTAGATTTTTGTTTTGAGCTTAGAGGTACAACGGAGCCTGACTTGCTAGCGGTGTTGTCTTCTGTATGAAAAACTAAAATAAGTTTGTCTTTTCCCCTTGCCATTCCTTCAAGTATTATTTTATATTTATCGGCTACAATTACAGGTTGGCTTTCAACTGGAGTGTTTAAGAGGTCAGCAACAGAAAACTGTTTATTAATATCATATGATTCATATATACTATCAAAATTAACAGAAACTTTACTACCCAAACTTTTTACGGGTTCAAAATCTGCCCTTCCTAAGATAATATTTTCATTAGGAAAATAGTATTTTTCAATTGCCTGTTTTGTAGAAACAATATTTCTTCCATTTTCGCTTAATCCTATACCTCTTGTATTTTTGGTAGGAAGTATATCAATTAAATTTTTGTTATTATTAAATTCCATTTTAAAACCTATTGTGGAGCCAGTTGTTGAAAACACAGTATTCTGTAAAAATATATCTACATTAGAATGAGCATACTGCATAGAGTTTTCGGTTTCTAAATATTTTGCAGTAGTATATTTTAATTTTTTATCTAGTGCAAAATTAAAGGAGGCAGTATCTAATGTTGCTGGGTCACTTATAACCAATGAAAAATCAGAAATACCTTCATCAACAGGTTGCATTCTTAGTGTAGTTCTTGCCGGTATTTTTTCGGGGTTTTTTTCTGGGAGGTGGTTCAAGTCCATAAAATATATTTTTCCATTTTCATCTGTAATATTAATATTATAGTTATAAACATCAATATACTGGTCTAAATAAAAAATTGTATTTTGGGAGTCGAGTACCATTTTTGTTACTCCTAAATTGCTATTGTTAAAATACCTTTTTTCCTCCAAAAAAATAGTAGTAGGTGCAGCATTTTCGGATTTAGAGCCTTGAGGTTGTGATATAGGGACTGTGTTATTTGATGCTAATTTGTCTCTCTTATTGTTTCCGAGCATTACAGTTACTCCCATAACACTTAATGTTACAATTACTAAAACAAGTGCGGCAATACCAACATAAACTTTGTTTATTCTAAATCCATTAAGCCCTTTTAAAAGCGATTTTTCTTTTTTCTCCTTTTTCTCTTTTTTCTCTTTTTTCTCTTTCTTCTCTTTTTTCTTTTTAGGTTGTTCTTGCGATGCTTTTTCCTCTTCTTGTACTATTTCATCTTCAGACATATCATCGCCATCATAAATAGCAAAATCATCAATAAAGTCAAAGTTCTTGTTAAGCTCTAGTTTTTCAGCATCTTTTTGGTCTTTTTCAAGTGCTGCAAGTATTAAAGCATCAAGGTCTTCTTCACTTTCGGGTGCACTGGTAATTGTGGCTAGCCTAACGTCTATTTCCTGCTTTAAGTCTTCATTTGTATCAAGCATATCAAAAGCTTGCCTTATTTCATCCATCTTTTCTTGAGGAATGTCATTATATAAGTCTTCGGCTTCATCTACTAATCCTAATTCATCTGTTAAGTCCTTATCATCTAGCAAATCTTCTGTAAAGCTGCTGTCCTCCTGCATTTGGTTTTCTTCTTTTGCTAAGGTATCAAATTCATCTGATACAGCTATATCGTCAATAAGCCCTAAATTTTTTGGAGTAACAGTATTTTCTTCAATAGGTGGTATGTCTTCGCTTAATTCAAAATCATCAATTAAACCTAAGTTTTTCGGTTCTACAGGAGTATTAGGTTTATTATATTCTTCCGTCTTCAAATTGGTTTCATCAATTGAGCCTACATCTCCGCCATAACCTATATCATCAATTAATCCTAAATGCTGTGGTGTAACTTTATTGCTGTCAGAAGGAGATTCATCTTCTGTTTTTGTCTCTTGTGATTTATTTGATAAAGCTGTATCATTTAAAATGCCTAAATCCCTTAGTAAATCTTCGTCAAGTAATGGAGCAGAATCTTCTTCATTACTTTCCTCTATTACTTCAGGTGTATCTGGAATGTCTTCTTTTTCCGGTGTTTCTTCTTCTACTACTTCCACATTATCATCAAAAATATTTTTTTCCTCAGATGCTTTAATTTCTTCCAGCTCATCTACTGGCGGAAACATAGAGGCAACGTCTGGAACTTTAGGCTCATCCTCAACCTCATCAAGAGAATTTAAAAAACCTATGTCGGTTAGGTTATCACCTTCAAAAAAAGGCTCATTTTCTACTCTGTTTGAGCCACTAGATTGTGTTTTATTCTCTAAAGACTGCTCATCATCGCTAGTGTCATTAAACTTATCAACCACAGTTATCACCTGCCTGAACGTTTTTTCTTACTTGATATTAATGCATTGCTGGTATTGGAGGTAACATTAATTTTTTTATTATCTTTTTGAGTTTTTTGTTTAGTTATTTTAGTTTTTGTTTTATCACTTTCGGTTGTTTTATTACTTTTTTTAATATATTTATGTTTAGATTCTTTTTTATTGCTAAAATTATTATTAAAAGCTAAAACTTTTATTAAAGCAGTTTCGAGATTATGGCTTATAGCCGGAAATCTTCTTATAGCAATATCTAAAATAAATAATATCAAAGCTATAAGCAAAAGTAAATTACTAATATCATTTTTTCCAAAAACATCGCTAAGTTTTGATGTATATAAAGAGTCGGGAGAGGTTAATAATCTGCCTCCTGTAACTTCTGCAAGTCTTTTAAGAAGATTTTCACCTTTATCAAAATTTCTGATATCATATTCATCTGAATAAGGTATACTTAATCCTGTAGTTATATATTCTGTGTCGCCGTAAGTTTCTATGGAAATGTTAGCCATATATGCACCTTCTTTGCCTTCATTTAAAATTCCGACATATTTTCCGGGTGCTACAGCCGTAAATTCTACATCATATTGTTTGATATCAGAAGAAACAATATTTCCAGAAACTCCTGTTACTCCTTCTGCATACGGAATAGTTACAGTTATTTCGCTTGTTTCCCCATTAGATTTTACAGAAAGATTTATGTCGCTTGACATTTGCTTTCTCAAGCTCCAAGAAACCATATTTCTGAAAATTGTTACACCTTGTTGTGAGCCTAACCATTCATCAGTCCAAACGCCTTTTGCATCACTTGTCCATGCTACTGCTTTACCTAGACCATATTGCCATGAGGCAAGTACAGGTTCGTCTTTTGGGCTTGTTAGAACTATATCAGCCCTATCCTTTGCAGAAGTTGAAATATAACCCTTTAATGCTGGTACAGCATCAATGCTTTCCATAATAGGATTTATATAAGCTGTTTTAGGATAAAACATTTCATTATTTAAAAAGTCTCTACCTGCTAAGTAAGTTTCTTTTGCAAAAATTTTGGGTAAGTCGGAAAACTCATCTGAATAATAATATCTTCCGTTTCCTTTTTCGGCTAGACTTTCCAAAAGTCTGTAATCAGAATCAGCACCTACTGCGACTGTAGAAAGAGTTATTCCCCCACTTTTCATTTGCTCCAGTAGAGAATCATACCCTGTTGTTTCCGCCTGACCGTCTGTAAGTAGAATAATATGTTTTATCTTTGAATCATATTTACTAACAGCATCATAAGCTTCATATAAGCCAGGAAGTATACTTGTTCCTCCGCCAGGGCTAATATTCGCTATACTATTTATTATACCGTTTATGTTTCCGCCTATTTTTTGTAGTTCGCTAATCCAAGTAAATTCATGGTCAAATGCTATAACACCAATACTATCTTTTTCATTTAATGTTTCAACCGAGCGTATTAATGCTTCTTTTGCAAGTTCTAGTTTGGATACTCCATATTTACCTACTGTCATACTTCCAGAGCGGTCTATTACTACAACCATTCCTAAATCGGGAAGTTCTTTTTTATCTTTGATTTCCATATCTACAGGTAAAACTCTTTCAAGAGGAGTATCTTTATATTCTCCTAAGGCATATGAGCTGTCTCCTCCTGTAACAACAAGCCCTCCCGCTGAATTTTTTACGTAGCTTTCTACTATATCAGCAAAGCCTTTTGGAGTATCTTCAAGAGAAATATTAGACATAATTATTCCGTCATAATTATTAAGCTGTTCTAATGTTGTAGGTACTGACTCAGCTGGTATTTTGTCTATAGTTACCTTTGAATCTGATAATATATTTATTATTTCGTCACTGCTGCCTTTATTGTCAACAACTAAAATATTTGCCGCACCCTCTACATAGCTATAACCATAAACAACATTATTTTCAAAAAAAGTATCTTTGTCAGGCAAAATTTCTGCTCTATAAATAATACCTCCATTTTTATCTGTTGTATCAGAAATAATAAATTTATTTTCTCCCTTTTTAAAATTTGTTATTTCACTGCTAATTATTTCATTATTTTTATAAAGAATTAGTCTTGCACTTGTTTCAAAAAGGGAGTGTGCAGTCACTTCTATATCATATTTGGTATCTTTTTTAATGTATTTTGGTATTTTTATCTCTGAAAGCTGGATTTCGTTTTCAATTACATTTTTAATAGGCAAAACGTCTATAACGATTCCTTGCTCTTTTAAAAGTTTTGCTTGGCTTAAAGCATCATCAATATTTTCTTGCCCATCGGATATTAATGTAATTCTTTTTTTTGAATTTTCGGGCATTATTGATTGAGAAAGACGCAATCCCTCTGAAATATTTGTATAATCTCCCTTTACATAAGAGGATAATTGAGTTACAACATTTGTTAAAGTAGGCATAGATTCAACTACTGCATCTTTACCAAAACATACTACTCCAACACTGTCTTTATTTCCTCTGTTTTTTTCTGCTTGGGATATTAATTGTAAAACTGTATTGCTTGTATCCTTTGTGCTGTCAGAAATGTCAACCGCAAAAATAGTAGTGGTAGTATTGGCATATTGTAATATGGAAGTTCCCGAGAGAGATAATATTACTAATATAATAATTATTATACGAGTTATACAATAAAAAAATTTATTAAATCTCCCTTTAATATATCTTACTGTCATAAAAATTACAAGAGCAATACAAACAGGAAGTAATAATAAATATAGAGGACTTAGAAAATTAATTACCACGGCAATACACCCACCATTCCGCTAGAAGCAATAAAATAACGATTAATATAAATATATAAGTCAAATTTTTATTTACAGATATAGACTGAATAGTAAAATTATCTGTTGTATTAGCATTTTCAGCTCTCTTTAAATCTGAATCAGTTATTACTGTATTAACGGGAAAACTACTGAAGACTGTTCTGTCAGACATTTTTTGTTCAACAGTATAAACTCCGTAAAAGTCTGTTTCTGTAAAAGGTGATACAGGAAAAGGAGGAGCAATTTTAATAAGTTCTCCATTAGGCGTTACTACATTAACTTCCTCTGCATCAGGGTATATATTAAATTCCAAAACATCTCCTGTTCTTATATTTCCACTTCCTATTACATCACTAGGAATAAAATATTGCATTAGATTATAAATAAAAATTGGGAATTCTTTTTTTAAGGGCAAGTCTGTATTATGTAGGTCAAAACCCATTACAACAATTTTTTGTTTATCTTTTTGCCCTGCGATTATTAAAGGAGTTTCTGGAGAGTCTAGGACGATATCTGCCCATGCCGGAGTAGTAATTTTTTGTGATTTTAAAACATCAAACTGAATATTAGATATAAATTTTAATAAATGGCTATCACTGCTATAAATTCCTGTTATTTCTACCTCTGAATTAGTTTCAATAATTTCATTCTCTCCTGTAGGATTAAAAACTAATATATGCCCGTCAGTAGGCATTTTTTGAGGAAGTATACCGTCAAAAATATACAAATAATATCCTGATAACTCCTCTATATTATCTATTGTAGCATTATATAAATCAACGTTATTAAGTAATGAAAGCATATTTGACAGGAATACGTTTTGTTTGGTAACAAGCAAAACCTTTTGCTTCTCAACTTCTGAAACAACAGTATATGCAGAATTATCGGCTTCTAATATATCTGGCTCTGTTAATCTTGCTTCTATTGTTTTTACATTAGCTGGTATAGATGTAAAGAAAACATCTTTCTCTTCTCCAGCGGAAAGAGTAATTTCTTTTGTATCATGAAAAGCACCTTCTGTATAAACAGCAACCGAGTTGCTAGTTGTTGTTGTACCATAATTTTTTACTTTTACTAATGCTACAATTCTATTATTATCTACTGTATGAGAAATTAACGTTATAGCTGTATTATTTGCAGACGAACCTATAAGTATATTTTGTTTTTGTAAGCCTTCAAATTCATAATTATTATCGGAAAAAACAAATACCGAACCATTATATTGTTCCTGCAAAATTTTAATAAGAGAAGCAACAGAGGATTCGTTTATAGAATTGTTAGTAACTTTAATATCTTTTATTTTATCTATAACAGTTTTTTTATCATCTGAAAAATTTACTGCTATATATGGCGAGTTTCCTGCAACAACAAGAGATATTTTCGCACCTGTTTTTGTAGATGAAACAAGAGATATCATATCATCTTTAGCCTTTTCAAACCTTGATGGTGAAACATCTTTTGCTTGCATACTAAGAGAAGTATCCAAAACAAGAATATAGTTTTCTACTTGTTCCTTCCCACGCATATAAGGGTTTGCAAGTGCTAATACTAAAAAAAGAGCCGACAATAGCTGCAAAAACATTAAAAGGTTTTTGCGGAGTTTTTGCCACGGTCTTTGCGATTGTGACATAATAACTGCTTTCTTCCAAAGGAATAAGTTTGAAATGTCATGCTCTTTATATTTTTGTTTCAATAAGTACATTATTATTATAATTGGTATTGAAATTAATCCTATAAATGCTATAGGTATAAAAAAGTTCATATATTTCTCCTTTTACAAGAGTTTTTGTTATATGTGAGTATATTTTTAAGCTTCCAGCCCCAAACCCCGACTGAAAGAAAGAAGCAAAGAACTTTTGTCGGAATGCCACAAGTGGCATTCCATGTTAAAATTTCTCAAACTCTTTAATCAGTAATTATTCCAAAGTAGAAAAATAATCCTTAACAAGTTCTTTCATTCCATGAGGTATCTCGAACTCTTCCAGTGACTTTAACTCTTGATTTGAATATTGCCCTATTACTTCACTGTATGGTACATTTTTACCTACATTGCCCATTCCTGTAACTTGTTGTTCTTCCATTGTTCCGCCTTGATTTTGCTGACCTGTAACATTAGCCTCAAAATCTTCAAAGCCTGATGCTGCCCTTGAATATATATTTTCATTTTCGATATGACCGGTTCCTCTGCCGTTACCTCCTGAATTTTGTGAGGCACTATTTCCGGTCCCTCCAGAGGTTGCACTGTCTCCAGTTCCTTGACTTGGAGTTTGACCTTGCCCTTGACCTTGAGAAGATTGACTACCGCTTTGGTTTTGTTGGCTACCTTGGGAACTGCTCTGTCCGGATTGACCATTTTGGCTATTGCCACTTTGGTTTTGCTGATTAGATTGGTTACCTGATTGCCCTGTCATATTTTGACCGCTTTGCGAAGTTTGTGAGGATTGTGAGCCCGATTGCTGTCCATTTTGGTTTCCAACACTGTTACTACTTTCTGAAAGAGCCTCATTTAATTTATTTATAGCTTCTTTTAACTCATCACTTTCATTTACAAGCGATTCTATTTGCTTATCTAAGTTGTTAAGTGCATTATTAACATCTTCCAGATTTTCTCTTTCAAGCATTTCATGAAATTCACTTACAGCATCTCTAAGTTCGCTGTCTTTAGCCAATTCCTCATAAAATTCTTTCAAATCTTTAATTATTTCCTCTTTTTCTTTATCTGAAGCATTTTGTATTTTGTCGGCGAAATTCTGCCTTTCTCTTGCATATGCCTGCATATCGCCTTTTACAAGTGCTTCCCCTAGATTTTTGGTAGTTTTATATTGTGTAAGTTTACTACCTAAATCTTTTAAATCTTTTGATAATGAATCATTAGAAAGCTTTTTAAGCTCCTGCTGTGCTTTTTGAATATTTTTTATAGCATCTGCTTCTGAAGAAGACTTTTTGAGTTCTTTTATGAGTTCATTTACTCTCTTGTTTATTTGCTGTGCTTTTTTATTGGTTACATCTTTTTGAGCGGCTTTTGAAGCCTCTTCAATTTTTTTTATTTCTTCATTAACCCTTTCGGTTACTTCAATTTGCTTTGATATTTCGTCAGCTTTTACAACAGGCATATACCCTGAAACCATTAGTGCTACTACCAATATTAACGTTACTTGAAGCTTTCTTTTTGGAGCCTTTATTTTATATAGTTTTTTAAAGTTTGCTTGTTTAGCTTTTTCATACGCATCTTTAATTACTAACTGCTCATTTATTTCCATTGAGCCCTTTGTAATAAGTTCAAATGCTGTAACAAATCTTTCCTTAAACCCCAAAGAATCCCCTATAGAGGCTACTTTGTAATAAGAAGGTCTTTTTATAAAAGCAACAATAATGCCTATTAATATTCCTATTAATATTGCTGTAACATTAATTAATGCTATATTTTTCACATATACAAATTTTGATACAAGAATAACAGCAATAGAAAGAATTAATCCAGTCGAAAAACCCAAAATTGCATAATTTACAGTTAAATCCACTGTTATTTTTCTTCTTAGAGGTTTTAATAATTCCTTAAATTTATTCAAATAAACTACCTCCTTTTTTATTTTAACCGAAAAACCTTTACAGAACTACAATAGCCATCATATACCTAAAATAAAGCTTTTTGAAGGGTGTGGGAAACTTTTTCTCGAAAAAGTTTCCCATAGTTTTATAATATAAAAGCTTTATTTGAATTTCTTAGATTTTCTTGCTGGTTTAACAAATATAGATGATAAAAATGTAAAAATACAAATTACAACAAAGTTAAAAGCTAAGTTCAAAACCCAAAATGGTGGCAAATTCATTTTTTGAGACGAGCCTAAATAATTGTAATTTTCTAAAAACTGTGTTGATGCAGTTGTACCTAGCTGACTATCTACTACAGACAAAAATGCTACAAAAGGATTACCCAAATAAGAAATATAGTTAAATAAATTGGGTATTGATTTAATATTTGTATAGCTAAGAAGCAAATTTGTTGTAAAATACACAAAAATAATTGTTCCTAAAGAAAGTATTATCATTACTATATAAGTTAAAATAATTGAAAGTACCGTCTTTTTAAATACTGTAGAAAAGAATATAGAAATACTCCCTACCATTGCAGCAATTGATAATGTAAACATTGAAACTGTCAATATATTTATAAGGTTTACACCACCATAATATAAAACTACACCAAAAACGGGTATTGATGCAAAAATCATCAAAAGAACTACAAGCAAAGATGAAACAAGCTTTCCAAAAACAATTGAAAAAGTAGACATTTTTGTAACAAGCATTAAGTCAAGCGTCTGCCTTTCTCTTTCTCCGCTTATGGCACCTCCTGTTAATGCAGGAACGACTAATATTACTAGCCCTAGTTGAAAGGCTGCTGAAAGAGTATATATAGCTGTAGTATTTTGAGGATTAAAACCATTATAAAATGTTTCACCAAGCAAAACAAGCAATAATAGTCCTGAAACAGCAGCAAGAAGTATAACATAGCCAGTTATAGCAAAAAATGTTTTCCAAGTACGTAGAACAGTTCTTGTTTCTCTTCTAAAAACAGGATTAAGCATTTACTTCCACCCCTTCCGTAAGTTGCATAAATATGTCTTCTAAGTTTCCTTCTTTTTCTCTAAATGAAACAATTGAAACATCTTTTTGAATAAGCTCTTTAATTAATTCCGAAATGTTTCTGTCGTCACCCACAAAATTAAACTCAACATGCTCTACATTTTCAATTATGTTTTCAACATTAATTTTTTCTTTTAATATTCTTACAAGCCTTTCAATGTTTTCAAGAGGTTTAATATATATTACTCTGCTTTTTGTAATGTTTTGCATTATTTCATTTACAGTACCTTGTGCAACAATTTTACCACGGTTTATAATACCTATTGTACTGCACATCTCTGCAAGTTCAGGTAAAATATGTGAGCTAATAATTATTGTTTTACCTAACGTTTTAAGTTGTTTTAAAACCTCTTTCATTTCAACTCTTGCACGCGGGTCAAGACCAGATGCTGGCTCGTCTAATATAAGTATATCTGGGTCATGAACAAGGCTTCTAGCAAGACAAAGCCTTTGTTTCATACCTCTTGATAAAGAATCAACATAACTATCTTTTTTTTCCGTTAAGTCAACTAATTCCAATAAATTGTTAATAATTGCGTCTCTTTCATTATATGGTATGTAGTATGTTCCGGCATAAAAATCCATATATTCGCTTACTTTTAAATTATCATAAACCCCAAAAAAGTCAGGCATATATCCAATTTTTTCTCTAAGTTTACGTGGATTTTTTGTAACTATAGAACCATTTATTGCTACAACACCAGAAGATGCTCTCAATAACCCAGAAACTATTTTCATTGTAGTTGTTTTTCCAGCCCCATTTGGACCAACAAATCCAAAAATAGTACCATCATCTATTGTTAAGTTTAAATTATCGACAGCTAAAAACTTGCCGTATCTTTTTACTAAATTTGAAATCTCCAGCATATTATCGACTCCCTTTTATACGAATTTGTGGAACAGCTAAATATCCGCTTTCATGGTTTGTTATTCTGACTTTAAGGTTTCCTTCTTCATCAAAATATTTTGCAACGTCTTTATCATATGAATCATTTAGGCTAAGAGATTCCCATTTCTCATCTTTGACGTTGTATATTTCAGAGCCACCTTTTACGCTCCAACTAAATTGGAAAAGCTCAACATTTATATCAGTAGGAATATTATAAGTAAATTCTACATCTGCAGAGTTTTGTAAATATATTTCTGTTTCTGCATTATAGTTATCAAACTGGCTTGTAGCTGTAATAGTTTTCACTCCAAAAAATCCATATGGCAAATCAAATTTATCCATTTTTTCTAAATTTAAAGGTATATCTGCCAAAACTAAGTTTGTATTAATTTCATACGGTTTTTTGTTTGATACAGTTAGTTTTGCTTCATAAAGATTATCATAATTAAATGCATATAAATTAACACTCATTGGAGCTCTGTCAACGTTATATGTGTATGACGAAGTCGATTGATTACCGTGGGATATAACAGTTGTTCCATAGCCTGTAGAATACTTTATACTATTGCTATTTAATGCTAAATTGTTTAACATATTTAATTTAAACATTCTATTTCTTTTTTCTTCATTAGGAAGTTTATTGTTTTGATTATAAATATCATATATTTTATCAAAAGCGGAATACATATTAGAATTTTGTGAGTCAAACTTAATTTTTTGGTCAATATTTAGAGATTCACCGTTTTTCAATGTTCCATAAGTATTTAAGTTTGAACGAACACCAATAATAACTTCCTCAAGGTCTATACCTGTTTTATTTGTTATTGTACCGCTTAAAGTATCTCCTTCTATTTTCAAATCAGACTCTAAGCCGTCATTTATGTCTAGTGTATAGTTATTACGGAATTGGTCTCCTGCCCAGCTTGATTTATCTTTATATATTAATCTTGTATTTTCGCCATAAATAACTTCGACAATGTCTTTTTCGGGTGCATTAGACATGTCCATACCATAATATCTGTATCCGCCACTGAATAATCCTCCAAAATATCCGCTATATCCATAATAGTAATTATTAAAATTAGATACACTAATAAGCAAATTTTTATCAAATTCAACATTTATGTCTCCATTTTTAGGAGAATATACACCTGTTGCAGAAGAAACGTCGGCTGTATTTTTTTCTTGGTTAAGCTGGACTTTTGAAACAGTATTTACAATAGGTGATTTATAAATTGTGCCTCCTGTAACAAAATATATTACAGTTGTAATTATTAAAGCAAGAACAGGAATTACTATAAAACCTTTTTCTCTTATATCTTTTTTCTTTAAAATAAAATATAAAATTGGCCCTATAAATATAGCATATACTGCAATAATAACAAAAACTATAACTAATGAATAATCGTTTAGAGAAGGTAAGTTTGATGTTAAGTATGTCCAATTGTTTCCATAATAGTCTTGGTTCATCATATAAGATGTTTTATAGTCTAACTGGCTTTTGTAATAATCTGTCAAAAACCTTTCTTTTCCTTCTAAGCTTAGAAAAGGCTCAAGCCCTAGAGCAAAATTATGAACAATTACAGAACCAACTTCATTATAGTATATTGTTGAAAAAGCCTCTTGATTTTTAGTTAAAATACTTTCTCCGTCTTTAACAGAAATTTTGTTAATTGTAATAGGCTCATTTTTAGCATTGTTTAATTTGTAATTTCCGCCTATTTCAGACAAATCATTAACTTGAACAGTTCCGTTATATGTTACATCAACAATTTCTTTACCTATTCCATTAAAAACTTTGTCAAAATTTTCACCTGTTCCTATTACTAAAACTCCGCCAGACATAAGCCACTCTTTTAGGGCTTCTCTTTGTTCATTTGATAGCCTGCTTGTATCATAATTATCTATTATTATTAGATTAAATGACCTTAAAGCTGTAGTTGTTTTTGGTAAAGTTGTTTCGTCAAGAAAAATTAATTTATCATTAATTTTTCTGTTTATAGGGTTATTCTCATAGTTACTATTAAGCTCTAGTTGCTTCAAATAGTTTAAGCTTTCGGGTGTGTCGGTAAGTACAGCACCCATAATCATTTCCTGTGCAACACCAGAGCAATAAAGCATTGTTGTAGCTACTGTCTTACCTTTTTCATCTAGCAAAACAGCTTTATGGCTGTTTTTTAGTATATTAATAGGTATTTCCATTTCAATTATTTTTGAACCACCTTTTGGAAGTTCAACTTCGGTTGAATATACTTCATATCTTTTCTTTTTAGGCTCACTGGAAGTATTTATTTTTATTTGCAGTTTTCCTTTAAAGTTATCTCCTGAATTTGATATATGAACTTTAAAAGGTGTATTTGCTCCCAATTTATATTTTTTATTAAACCCTATTTCTCCCGAAATAGAAATTTTGCTTCCTGATGTATTTTCAGAACCATATACAAAAGGTGCAATCATACCCGCTAGCATTACAAAAATAATTAAAAAAGCAATTATTCCTGTAATTATTCTTTTGGCGTTTGTGTTAGAATTATTACGTTTTTTCAAAAAAATCACTCCTTAAATTTATTTAGAGTTATTGATAATTAGTATATTGGAACTTTCAGCCACAAACCCCGACTTCTTTCTTGAAAGAAAGAAGCAAAGAACTTTTGTTAGGAAACGAACTTTGTGCGTTTCTTATATCGCTATAAATATATGATTCCTATACTTTTTAAAAATAACTCTATTTAATTGTTAAAAACCTTGTAGGTGTAGCTTTATCTTCATATCTATTTTCGGTGATAGAAAAATATAAGTTTTTTCTAGCCCTTGTCATAGCTACATACATAAGCCTCCTTTCTTCCTCTATATAACATTCTGTTTTACTCTTTTCATAAGGAATAACACCCTCTATACATCCAGCAATAAAAACTGTGTCATATTCTAAACCTTTTACTCCATGCATTGTACTTAATGTTACTCCTGTTTTATTATTTGTCAACTTACTTGTTTTTTCAGAATTGTATACATGGTCTAGGTAATTTGTAAGCTCTGGATAGCTTTTGGAAGCTTCCTGAAGTTCGTCTAATATTTCTATTAAACCTGTAGGGTTCATTTTTTTATACTCTGCATAATTATTTACGTATTTTTCGTATCCTACACCAAATCGTATGTATTTTATTGCCTCATACGTACTTCTTTTTTTTATGCCATTCAAATAAAAAATAAGTTCCTCTATTCTGTCAAGCTGCCAATTCTGTAATAATCCTTTTTCATAAAATCCGTTTAAAATACAACTGTCTGCTTTTTTTGCTGCTGATAATATTGCTTTGCTTATATATCTTGTAGGTCTATTTATAATTCTTTCTAATTCATTGTTTAGCTTTTTGTTTAATGAAAGCTTGAGGTATGCACATATGTCTTTGTTTATCCAATGCTCATATATACTAGGTACACCGTCCTTTATTTGAAAGGGTATTTTCATATCCATAAAAGTATCTACAAAGGCTCTGCCTTGCATATTTGTGCGATATATTACAGCAACTTCATTTAAGTCATCAGTGTAAAGCTGTTTAATTTTGGTGGCTATATTAACAGCTTCAGAACCAATATCAGCTGACTTTATTACAACAGGTTTTTTACCTGAATCTTTTACCCCTTTAATGTCTTTTGTATATCTGTTTTTGTTATGAGATATTACTATGTTTGAAAAACTTATTATTTCATTAGTAGAACGATAGTTTATATCAAGCGTTACTGTTTCAGTGTTTTCAAAATCTTTAGGGAACATAAAAAGAAACTCGGGTTTTGCTCCTCTAAATTTATAAACAGACTGGTCATCATCTCCAACAACAAAAATATTTTGGTATGGTTTAGCCAGAAGCTTAATACATTCATATTGTGCCCTATTTATGTCTTGAAACTCATCTATTAGTATAAATTTGCACTTGTTTTGCCAATAAGACAAAGCATCATTATTGCTTGAAAGAAGTTCATAGCATTTTATAAGCATATCATCAAAATCAATTTTATTTTGTTTGTTTTTATATTTTTCATATGACTTATATATTTTTATAAACTCTTCCGAACCTAAAGTTGTAGAGTTATAATATTCTATATTAATAAGTTCATTTTTAATAATAGTTAATTCGTTTAAAACATTGTTAACTATATCGTCGTCAGAATCACTTGAATACTTTAAAATAATATTTTTAATTACTTCTCTTTTTACATCTTCTCCTAAAATATTGTCAACAGTATATCTGTAATAGCCTCGTATTATTTTGAAAAAAAATGAATGAAAAGTGCCAAAGCTTACACCTTTTAAATTTTCGCACAATTCCTCAAATTTTTTACTCATTTCTGTAGCAGCAGCTTTAGTAAATGTTATAACAACAATTTCACAAGGATTTACGTTATAATTATATATCAAGTTTTTTATGCGGTGAGTTATAACAGTGGTTTTACCGCTTCCCGGCCCAGCTAAAACCATCATCGGATTTTTAAAATGATTAATAGCAATTTTTTGATTATCATTTAAAATTAAATTTTTCATATTTTCCTCCAAGTAGAAACTGTATTCAATATGGAGTTGCAGTATTGGCGAATATTGGCATTGTTGAATGCAGGCTCACAAACCTAATTATAACATAGCAATTAAAGTATACAAAGAAAAATGTAAAAAATATAAACTTTAAATAATTGCCAACTTGTTATATAATAAATATATATTAATATAATAAAGTTACGTTTTTGTTAAAGAATCCTTAAAATAAAAATACGAAATTAATATTTATATATTAATTTGTTGAGAGGAGGAACTTCATGTCTAATTTTAATAAAGTTTTAATAAAGTTTTTACCTATTGCAGTTATTGCTTTTGTTATACAATACCAAATAAGAAATGTCGGAAATGTTAATAATATTTTTGGCGAAACTTTTTTAAGAATTATAATTTTAGCATTACCTGTTTGTTATGCAGTATTTCTTATTCACCTAAAAATGAGAAAGGCAGAAAAAACTAGGCATAATACAATAGACGAATTTATTGAAAGTGAGCAAAAGTCTAATTTTATAAGAAAAAAAGAAATACCAGAGTCATATTTTATAACTCCAACTTTAGAAAGATTACCTTTTAAAGATGAACTTTCAGAATCAACTATTGATAGGCTTCAAAAGAATGTAGTTGAATGTTCTAAAAATAAAATGATAAAGCTTAATAAAAAAATGGATAATAGGGAGCTTAAATTTGAGTTTGGGACAGCTAATTTGGAACTTATAACAGGATATGAGGATAATCATGATAAATATATGTTCTCGTTAATTAATTGGGCAAAATATCTTATTGATAACGATGAACTTGCTGATGCTGAAATTATTCTTGAGGAAACTATTTGTTTAGGATCCGAAATTAGCAAAAGCTATACTATGTTGGGTGATGTTTATAAAGCATTAGGAAAGCGTGAAAAACTTCAATTGCTTTGGGACAAAGTTACTGATATAGATTTTATGAGAAATAACATTAGTATAAAATATAAAATATCTGATTATATAGAGAAATTATTAGAATCTAAATCGGAGGAATAGTAATGAATATCGGAATCTTCACAGACACATATTTCCCTCAAATTAACGGTGTTGTAACATCTACATGTATGCTTCAAAAAGAACTTGAGAGACGTGGGCATAAAGTGTATATTTTTACAACAACAGACCCTAATTACAGACAAAAGCAACCGCGTGTATTTAGACTTCCCAGTATGCCGTTTTTATTTTTGCCTACACACAGAGTAGCATATATGTACTCCCCAAAACTTCTTATGAATTTTAAAAAATTAAAGCTTGATATTATTCATACGCAGACGGAGTTTCCTATTGGTATTTTAGGAAAAGTTGTTTCGGAGTTTTATAAATTGCCTTATGTGCATACGTACCATACAATGTATGAGGATTATGTTCATTATGTTGCGAATGGGCATATCATTACACCTAAAATGGCACAGAGATTTAGCCGTATTTTTTGCAATAGGGCGAGAGTTGTTATTGCACCTGTTGAAAAAACTAAGGAATCGCTTTTGAAATACGGAGTAAAAAGACCTATTGAAATTATTCCGACAGGTTTAGATTTTGAACCTTTTAGAAGAGGAAAGTATACAAAACAGGAAATTGATGAAACAAAAACAGAGTTAGGGCTGGAATTAACAGACCGTATAATTGTATATGTTGGTAGAGTCGCAAAAGAAAAAAGCATTGATACAATTATAAAATGTATGCCTAAAGTACTTGAAAAAATACATAACACAAAGCTTGTTATTGTAGGGAATGGACCTTTAATCGAAGAATATAAGAAGTTATCAGAGGACTTAGGTGTTTCAAGTGCTGTTTTGTTTACAGGTGGCAAGCCATGGGACGAAATAGGAAAGTATTATCAATTGGGAGATGTATTTACTACAGCCTCAACATCGGAGACACAAGGTCTTACTTATTTGGAGGCAATGGCTGCAAAAGTTCCCGTTGTTGCAAAAAAAGACAGCAGTATAGAAAATATTATTTTTGATAGAGAAACAGGTTATATTTTTGAAAATGATGATGAGGCGGCAGATGTTTTAGTACATGTACTTTCAAACAAAGATGAAGCTGATAGGGTTGCCGATGCGGGCTATGAAAGTATTCAGGATTTTTCATCTCAAAAATTTGCCGAAAGAGTGGAGAATCTTTATAATAGTGTAATCAAGGATAATAAGCCTAAACAAAAAAAGTTTTTGCTTAGGCTAAAGAAATTTAATAAGTAAGTTGAAGATGATAAATGGGGTATACTAAACAGATTCTAATAAACTGTTTAGTATACCCCATTTATTATTATTTTGTTGGGTTAATTTCATAAGGAGTGATTATATTTGTTCTACCTAAAATGTAATCAGTTGATGTTTGGTAAAAATCAGCTAATTTTAATAGATGTGGTATAGGTATTGTTTGAAATCCTCGTTCATATCTTGAATAAATAGTCTGACTGATATTAAGTATACATGCTATATCCTTTTGGAGTAATTCTCTATCCTCCCGTAAATCTTTAAGTCGTTGAAAAAACATAACTTCACCTCTCAATAGTACTTTTTTATACTATTGACAATACAACAAAATCATACTATTTCCGTTCACACATTTCCATAATCCATTTTCTTGCACACACGCTTT
>CAYYRV010000014.1:16927-47396 GCA_964474135.1 uncultured Defluviitaleaceae bacterium | reverse complement strand
CAACAAATGAGCCGTCTGCTCTTTTAACGTCAAACACAACGCCTTGTAATGGTTTACCTGTATCTATCAGGGGTTACTTTTTCATTTCCATTATCTAATCATGTAATAGTATGCCTTAAGCACTCTTATCACTAATAATTTCGTAACCACTAGCTAGCAGTGAAGTAACAAAAGCATTTATCATGCCCTTTATGGCTTTGCCGTCATTGGAAGTAAACACCTCAGGAGATATTCCCATACATATAGCTACAGTATTATCGTAATCAAAAACATGAACTTGAGTATCTCCACTAGGGACATTTATCACGATATGCCGTCTATACCCCATTATCCTTCTCCTTTTATAATTAATATTATATATATTTATTGCTTAATCAAATTGCTAGCACAAAAGGCGGTATGCTGTTTGCATACCGCCTAAATAATTTATAAGTCATAATAATAGGCCTCAATTCTTCTATTAGGTTTATCATAAACAATCTTATCAACAATACTCTTAATAGCTTTAATTTTATCTTCTAACTTACATTCTGACGTTAAAACATCTACTATACCCTCGACCTTTTCCTTAAATTTAGCATCTATAGATTCAGTTGTCTTTTGTGGTGGGTCATTTTTCAACGCCTTAATTTCTGTGGTAAGATGAACCATCTCTTCTTCTAGCCTATCCTTAATTGCCTTGTATTCATCAATAGTGTATATTTCAGCAAGATATGCGTCGCTGGCTCGCTTCAACTGCCCAGTAACCCGAGTGTACTGTTTTTCTTTGATTGTCAGCTCATCACATTTTTCTTTTGTATCTGCTCTCTTAACAGTTAGTCTAAAGTCTGTAACATCATTACTATCAAGAGCAGAGTTTAATTCACTAAGTATAGCCTGTTCGATTTTACGGACAGAGATATGATGTGAGATATTACACTTTGCATTAGCATAACCTCGGCACTGGAACCCAGATGACTTGTAATGGGGTTTATATGTTAATGTAGAGCCACAGTTAGAGCACTTTAATAGTCCTGACAACCAGTGTGAATATTCGCTATATGGTCTCCCACTGGGTTTAGCTATCCTTCGCATTTCTACAAGCTTGTCCGACGCTTTATCGTATAGTTCTTTTTCTATAATTGGAGTATGTTTGGCATCAACAATGATTGTATCATCACATGGAAGTCCACGCAAGTTACGCCCTGAAGGAGTCCAACGAAGCTTTCCAGTGTATACTGGATTACCTAGAATATATGTTACTTCCATTCGCCCAATTTTGTTGCCTTTCTTGGTTTTACATCCCATACTGTTAAGTTGCCGAGCTATGACGTTAATTTCTGTGTCATGTTCCACAAACTGCGAGAATATGTACCGAATAAATACAGCTTCTTCTTCAATAATCTCTAACATATTGTTAACTGCTCTGTATCCTAAAGGTGCCATTGTTTGTAGTTCTCCACGTCCTGCCTTTTCAGTCATACCTTTTTTAACTTCCTCAGCTAGATTAAGGCTAAAGAACTCAGCCATTGCTTCCAACATAGATTCCAAAATGAGAGAATATTTATTCTCTTCCATGCTTTCGCTAATACTGATAACCTGAATGCCCTGCTTTTTACGGAGCATAGACTTGTATACTATACTGTCCTCGCGATTACGTGCAAAACGGTCAAACTTATGCACCAGTATAACATCGAATGGTTTTGGTTTCTTCTTTGCATCACTAATCATCCTCATAAAGTCCGGACGTTTTTCTGCTGTGCGTCCGGATTTACCCTTATCTTCATAAATACATTCAGTTATAATCTCCATCCCAGCATTTTTTGCATATGCATATAATGCTTTCCTTTGTGCTTCAGGACTATTTTCTACTTGGTCTTCTGTTGAAACCCTAATATACAGTGCAGCTCTCAGTGGCTCACGACTCATAAAATCACCTCCCCTTCAAGGTTCTGAACAGACGTATATCCGGCAGCATTCATAGCTCTTATGCTCCAAGTTTCAGCCAATCTCTGCTGCTCCTCTATTGACAGGTCTGTACGTTTAATACTTGTACCATTACGTACAATATATCCTGTAACAGTAAGATTATTGGATTTTTGTCTGTTCTTTTCCTTGCCGCCTTTGGCGGCTTGATTAGTAGTGGTGATATATTCAGTTTTTTTCATTGTGTTACTCCATGTCGGAACGGTTACCCAAGCCGCCGACCACCTTGCCACACCTTCAAACAGGATAAATTTATGCCTTTCTAACAGATAATTAATATATCTGTCCAGCTTTCGCTCATAAGCAAGGTGCTGGCTTACGTACAATACGCTTGCCAATGTGGGTATTGACCCACTAAATTACGATTGTTAATCGTGGGTAATTAGTTTTGTAATTGTTAATCTTTTTATAACTAAATCTAGTGCAAAGCATAAATATTTATGTTATAATTACACCGTGTATTACACCCTATTAACACATTATTATTGTCTAAAAACCCTGTAATTATGGAGATTACATGGTCGGATTACACCTATTACACCTTTTTGAATATACAAAATATTAACTTGGTATTTTACTCTTTACCAGCCAAAGATACCTCTTTGTTGTTCTATTAGGTATTGATTTTTGCTTGCTTGTTTTACCATCCAAACCAGGAACAACTAATCCATCATTCATAAGGTTTTTGTATAATTGTTCCTTTGACAGCGGAAAATGAACGTCTTGCTTTTTATAGAAGTTATAAACCTCTTGGTGTGTCATATTTGGTATGAGATAAATATAGTTGTTGTCCTCATATCCTATATGCACGCCATTTTTCTTCTCAATTTCTCCAGCATGACCAACCGGTACAATTTGACATTGAGCAGTAGATACTAGCTCGTCTAAAGCTTCAAAGAACATTGATACAGGATTATTTGATTGCTGCAAATCATTTTGTGCATTTGCCAAGGTTACCAAAGCACTTGAGTTAGCAATTAATTTGTCAAATTTAGTTTTAGATAAGATATTTAGAGATTGGATGAACTGTAAAAACATTCCATATCCACTTGCTAACCATATTATACTTTCTCGAAGTCTGTCATCAGCTATACCAGGTGCATAATATTTTTTATATTGCTCAAAACCTTGCTTGAGCTGTTCTGGTAATGTTTCAGCCTGTGGTATGAGCCATTCTATGTACGCACGCATCATAAGTGTCAGGTCTTGCTTCTGATTTTGTACCGCTGTTAAAACCGAAACATCTACATCATTTTTTTTTAATTCAGATATAATACAACGAGAAAGCCCACTTTGACCAATGTCTGGTAGTAGTTCTCCTGTAATTATAAGATTACCACGAGGAGCATAGGCACTGTTAATACTGGTATCCATATTCATTCTGGTTCTACCCATCCTGTTACCATAAGCTCGTGCCAAAGACTGAGCTATGGCTTCCATTTTATTCTTTTCGGAGGTATTAGTTGTAGGATGATAGTCGTCTACAACAGTCAAAACATCTTTTAATAAATACCCTATCTTCTCCAAAGCATTTGATGTATCCTTGAAACTTGATGGTAACGTTTTCCCAGTGAAATCTCCAAAAAAGCTCATTGCCAAAGAAGCTAAAGTAGTTTTTTTGGACTTTGTTTGCCCCAATAAAAACATTATAAATGAAGGTTCAAGACCAATTCGTCTAAAAAATTCATTTAGAGGAGATAAAAATGCTATAGATAATAGCGGTATGGTGACTTCATAAGGAGCAACTTCTAAGAAATTTAGGCATGTATTAACCACCTTGGTAATATTAGCAGGAGTGCTTGGAAAAATATATCTTTCAAGGTTACCATCCATTCTTGTTAGAATTCCGTTACTACCAATCCCACCGCCGCTATGTAAGAAGACCAATTTTCCATCAATTTTTTTCCATCCAGTGTGAGTGTATATAGTGGTCTTTTTAGCATATTTCTTACCTGCAATTGAAATGGCATGTCTTAAATGTCTCATCATTGTGCTATTAAGTGGCATAATAGCATCAAAACCCCATTTCTCTATAATCCATTTCATAGAGTTAAAATCAGATGCTAACACCTCAATTGTTGGCAATTCCTCAGCAAATAAAGTATATCCTTTGATTTTAAAGGATAACTCCACCTTATGACCATCGTTCAAGATAATTTGCTCTATAGGTATGGGAACAAATTCCGCAACAACTTCATAATTATGTCCATCTTTATACTTCACAAGACGAAATTCTTCCACACCATATGGCTCTTCATCATAAAATGTTGAAAGATAGTCGTATAGGTCAATATTATTAAATGCTTCATTAGTTTCATAAGATGCCGCACTTGCTGCAATAGTACAAAGTTCACTATCATCAAGCGGAGGTACACATCTATTTACATTGACTTTTCTGATATATCGTAATATGTCGATTTCCTCCTTACCTTTACTGCGTTGGGCACAAGCAATTCGGAATAAAGTATCATTACGGGTCCCTTCGTTAATTATTCGCTTGTTGCCAACACATTTTGCATTCTCAGAAACTTTATTAGAAATTGTTGGATTGGAAAAAAACTCAATCCATGCTAGTGGCAATTTAGCTAAAGAAATTTCCCATGGTGATTTACCACTCTCCCACAAGTAAGAATTCCCTGTAACATGCCTTGAAGGCGGTACTACTATATAACCGCCATCATTCCTGATATCAATTCCTGGGGCTATGTTAACCTTATTTTTAATTGCAGTACTGGGATGCTTATACAATATTTGAGCACCACCTCCGCCAGTTTTTTGGGTAATTGTATCAGGCAATATACCTAACCTATCTTCTAGTTGTTTTAATGATTCAAAACCATTAGTATTTTTTCTAAAGTCAATATCTATAGCTATAATACTACTTTCTGCTCCAGTAGCTATTGCAATATTTGCTAAAGGATTATTATTCAGTAACTCACTTAATACTTCAACATTATTAGTAGCATCATGCACTCCATTCTTGGTGAGTGGATGTTTCCCAGGGCTATTACAATTTTCTTTGCCACATGTACATCTCTGATTATCGTCAATACCATGAAGCAGCAGTATTTTATACCCTTTATTCATGTAACTATTAATTTCCTTAAGCTTATCCATTGTTATTCACTCCTCAGACCTGAAGTGTTTTTTTTAAGCCATTCCTTGTAATCCTCTTTTGGAATAAGAATTTTCTTACCTAACCTTAAAACGGGAAAACCATGGCTGTTTATAAGGTTGTAGGCTGTTTGCTTGCTGATTCCCATAAAATACTGTAAGTCTTTTGGTGAGAATAAGTCAGGAAGCTCTGTTAAGTTCTTTTTTAATACCATTTAATACTCACTCCTTATGTTTTGTATCATTACTTTCGCTTTACCATATAATCATTTCATTTGATGAGCTTGTCTAAATTATATCATACGATTATATGATATACAACAGCATATATGATTATTTATAATCATATGATTTTATATTATTTTATATTTAATCATTTGGACACAAATGATATGTTGACACATCATTTATACTGATTTAAAATCATATTATTAGTGAAAAGTTAGAAATTGGAGTGACATTATATGAATGAAGAAATTTGGAATAGCGAATTAAGAATTATTGTAGGTAAAAGATTAAAGTCTTTGCGAGAAAGTAAAAAACTTACGCAAAAAGAACTAGCAGATAAATTTTATATGAAAGGAAATTCTTATGGAATGTATGAGTCTGGAAAAAACAGAGTGCCACTTGAAGTATTAGTGGAATTGAGTAAGTATTATGAAGTATCAACAGATTATATCCTTGGGCTTAGTGACCGTATGAAAGGTAATGATGGCTGGAGTTATAAAAGATATGTCACAGACGATAATTTTGACATTTCCAAATACGTAGGAAGGGTTACTATAGGAAGGAATGCTTATGTAAATATTGTTGATGATGGGATGGGTTGGTCTGATTTTCAGACGAGGTATCTTGGAGACTTAAAGTCAGTTGATGAATATTTACAGCTGGTAAAAGAAGAATATGAGAAATTAACTGGCTTAGAGCAAGAAGAATTTATTATAAGGTTTTTAATGCTAATACAACCGACAGAAAAGTCAGCATTACAATATATATTAAGTATAGTTCTTAAAGTTAAGCAAGCAGAAGAATTAATTGTAGAGAGCCTTTGTACCACGAGGCACGGTCTTAGAAGGTTGTCGCTATTAAAAGACGTCATAGATGTTATTGTTAGTGAAAGAATTAAATCTGATGGAGGGAACAAAGAAACTTCTGATTTAGTTGATAAATAGAATAGTCCGTAGACTAGGGATAATTTTCTTCTTGTAAATAATTTAAGGTGTAATATGTGTAATCCCCCTCTAAAACCGCTATTTTACAACCTTTTTCATAAAGGTTAATGTGTTGGTAAGGTGTAATTTCAGGTGTAATAATTATGTTTGAACAAATTATTATATCCTTGTTAACACCATTATTACACCTAGTGTAGTCTTAAATCCTTTGAGCTTTAGGTGTTCTTAGCTGTTATTACCTGTAGTACACCTTTTTAATATACAGAATTTCTATTAAGCATACTTAAATATTCATTATAATATTATGCTATGTTCTCCAAATATTGGCAAAATAACAGATAATTGTCAACACCATTGTACTGTTTATCCCAAACATAAGATTCACAGTTAATACCAGCACTAATAAGTTTGCGATACAATCTATCGGTTGCAACAGCTACATGTTTATTAGTAAATTTATCCATATCAAGGGCTTCATAAACGTTTTTAATACTCATACTATCAAGAAGTGATACAATATCTGCAGTACAATTTACCCCTGACAGGCCAATATAACAGTCACCACTAAGATAAGAAGCAACATCAGCTTTCAGTGCACCTTCAGTTATAAAGACAGTCTTGTTAGTAGCACTGTTACTATTAGAAATATGTGCCCATGAACATGCACGTGTACCATTTTCTTTGAATCTACTAGAAAACCAACGATATTTATGTTCTTGTACATTATCCAAACGTATCTGAAGCCCTTGTATGTATCCTGATTGATTACGAACAGGGATAAACATGCCATCTTTTAGTGTCATACGCCATATACCATTCTCTGTATAAAACCCTGGAATACCTAATAGATTATGGCTTTGGGATAATTTTTCGGATATATAATCTGCATGGATTTTATCTGGGACAGAACGGTACATATTTTTCCTTACAGTAGATGAATCCAACCCTCTGTTTAACAAATTGCTTTTATGCTTGTTTGACAACTCCAGCATTTGTAGAAATTCATTGTAAACACTATGACGTTCCGCTAATGCTTTTGGCTCTCTTTCCTGTTTCTGAGGTGCATAGCAGTGACATCGAATATCACCGCTAGTAAGTCCTTTATATGCAGTTTTGGTATCTATTCCAATTATTTTTGCATACAGTGTAACAGGATTGTGACCTTCACCGCATCTGTTGCAATGAAACAGGTTTTTTATTACATTCAAACTTGCGTGTTTTTTCTTGTCGTTACAAAAAGGGCAATTTACAGGAATTTCAACCCTGTTAGAATTGCTGTTAACCCAAATTCCACACCTGATAGCAGTATCTACTATAGAAATATCAATATAATCACTCATTACATAAACCCACCTTTCGTAATTTATTATTTTCATATCAGAACCTTTATTAAATAAGCTTAAATGCAAACCATATATTGGAGTTATTGATTGCCCAAAACATAACTAAAAGTGAAAAATCTAGCATATACAGTTTTTAATGGTTTGTAAGCCAATATTAAATACAGGTTCTCACTTTTTTCTCTTAACAAGAAAAGGGAGCCCAAAGCCCCGTGTTATGCTGCCAATTCATAGGCATTAATAAGATTGTATGGACCATAAGAACTTGTTTTTTGAACTATATTAACTTTACTTAAACATGCTCCTGCAGCAATTGCATTATCACCATTTTTTATATAAGCATTTATTATTTCACCGTTACTATTAACTAGTTCTAATAGCTGACTTGTTTTGCCTGAAGGTTTAACTGACCTAACTTTATAGTTATATTCTGCTATTTTAGGTTTTGATTCCTCATGGACAGACTTTGATATATGTAGTTTTTGGGCTTCTTTCTTATTCGGACTAGTAGTATTGTCATTTCCACCAGCGGCAGTGTTAAATACCTTAGCAATAGCTTTGTTATACTCAAATTCAAGTTTGTCATATTGATTATCTTTTATAATTAAGCTTTTACCCCGTTGTTCAATATCAACCCATATGCCATTAAGTTCATAAAGATATCGACCTATACCCCAAAGAATAGCAGCCCTCTTGAAAGCATCTGAAAGACCGCCTTTTATTGGCTCATAGTCCGTATTTTCAGCTCCGTCAAATTTAGTAATCCATTCTTTACGTTCCTCACAAAATATGGACAATCCACATATCTGAGATTTCTCTTGCCACATTACATACTCGTTACGCCAGTTAAACGCACCAACTACCTCATCCAGACGTTTCTGAATAGCACGACTATCTATATATGCAACAGCCATACCTCGTATTTTATCCTGCGTTGTAGCCTGAATTTTCCATTCTATTTCTTTATTGGTAAACGGTTCTTTTAAGCGTTTAATGATTTCATCTTGGTTCATTTTTTAACTCCTATCTATTTTAACTTCTTATTGAATATATGCTTCGCATATTGGGCATTTATGTGTATCTTTCAGCTCCCCATAAATATCATCAACATAAAACAGTCCAACAAAGCCATTGTAAACAGCTGTATACCTTTTATCCATGTATTCTACAACAACATCGTTACAACCATTTTCATGCAGAATTATAACTTCATCTTGGGATTTTAAACTATGTATCATTGCTTTTATCTTAAACATAATTAACTTCTCCTCTCATTTATAAAGTCCTGAATCGTTAAACCGCTAGGTACTAAAATATTACTGTAGTAATATTCTGATGGCTTGTCTTTTAATAGCTCTAACAACTCTCGCATTTCTAAACTTTGCTTATTGTTTGCAGGCTTAAAATAATCATTATTGTTAGGCATTGATAAAATGTAGTAACACAGACTATTTAGAGTATGCAATTCTTTTACAGCCGGAAATGTATTACTTCCTGTACATAGGCGAAAACCACTCACATTACTAAAAGGATATAAAAACATAGGAGTTGTTGGCTTAATATTTGATACATTAGCAACAACGCCTAACTTACATTCTGATATTCTATCTTCCTTTGAGATATTAAAACCAAAAACCAACCTTGGGAGTGGAAAGTCTTTATATTCAGAACCAAAGTAACCTACATCTGCTTTACTTTCACTATGTAAAATACATACATATCTTTCGCCAGTATCCTTACAAGTAAATGAAATACAGTTTTTTGGAAGTAATCCACTTGAAACAGTTCCTCTTAATAGACTTTGATTAATACACGATAACAATGAATCCGGTGTTATGATTTTAAAAGAGTTTACTCCATTTATTGTTTCCTCAACATATATGCTGCCTTTATCACTTATTTTAAGAATAATCTCACTCATGCTGCAATCGCTTCCTTATTAGTAGTATCAATATGGTTATTATAAATAGACTTATCCGCACTATCACCTTTGTAAAACCCATTACACATAAACTTAAACCATTTATATATCTTAAGTAAGGCAAACGCCAAAGCATCATGTTCACAAAAGTCATATGCATAGGTAAACACAAGCAGTTTGCTCTTTTTTGAAGCTTTATTATTTTTCGTATAACCTAGTAGCTTAAAATCCATAGAATAACTGAAATTTAGAAAATGTTTAACTTGTAAATTAGCAAGCTCTACATATTGGTTATCGTTATGGTATATCTTATGTTTTCGCCCATATTCTCCTGCTAAACGGTAATACTCTGTAATAACATCATCTGAAAAAGTCATACATTCTATTTCATTTTCATCGCTATAGTTGGAGTCAAAATTTGAAAATATAGAGTATGTTGCTGTCATCATATTCTCAAAATAGCTATCATAACACAGTTCATCAAGAAAATAAGTTTTAACAACCTCAAACCGCCCCATCTCATAAAGCTCTTTTGCTAAACCAACAGTTGTCATAATATTATTAAATCCATCTATTTCCATATCATCACCTACTTAAACAAAACTAATAGGCTTGTAGATTGGATTAATTTTCTTCACTGTATTTATTAGCCCATACGCTATATAAGAATTTTTCTCAAATATATCAGTATAAAATTCACAAAGTGTGTCGGTATCCTCTAATTCAAAGCACTCAAAATCAATATCTGACAGGTTAACAGTCGTACCATTTGATAAAGGTTTGTAAATGGTATTGTACAAATATTCAGTACCGATGTTCATATTCGGCAAGGTATAAGCTTGTGATTTTTTGATAGAATTAATCAACCTTTTAATATCTACAGTAATCATATTTAATCCTCTTTTCTTAATAATCTTCCAAAAGTAAAATTATGCTAACATATAGAATTACTTACTTAACTATAGATAGTAATAATTCCTGAATCATTTCTTCAAGTATGTAAGCTTTATTAAGTTCTGCTTCCCATTCTTTCTCATAGCCGTCTTTTGGGGAAGTCATAGTATAATTTGCAGAATAACAAAGCACATTGTTCCATGCTTGCTCTTTTAACTTGTGCAGTAAATTATATTTAGCAGTATGCACAGCAATTCCTCCTCATGATAGTGACCTAAAGCCTTTTGGTGTTAAAATATTAAATATCATTTTATTAACTCTTGTCTCATAAACAGTTGTGGACATTAAATCCCCACGACTGTTAGTGGTTTCTTCTTGCTTTATATTATTTTCTTTGATAATCCGTCCTTTAATGATATGCGGCGTTTCACAATCTACAAGACCATTAATGAGACCACTACCACCAATTAGACCTACTTGCCCTATATTTAATGGCAATAGCGGACGCTTTATCTCGTTATCAAGTTTTTTTTGCTCAAATAGTTTGGATAAGCTTTTAGACCTATTTAACTGCTCCGCAAGCTCAACAATGTTAAATTCTGCACCTTTGAACAAATCAACCTTTTTGTTGATAGTTGGCAATTCATAACGTCCCTGCGGAAGCTCTGAGATTTCAGGTATACTTTCCGGTGATAGCGCAAGTTCTGATAATGTTTTCGCCTCATTAGCTCCGTTTTTGCGCTTACAACGGACACCCATAACAGCTATCTGCTTAAATTTCTTAAATTCGTCACCTGTAAATCGCCAAACTGATAAATCATCAAAGTTATCACACAATACTCTGCAAATATCCGATGTAAGCCTATAGTGCGGAATGATGTATATAATTATACCTCCATATAGAAGATGACATATACTGTCTACAAGAAACCGTTTTTCACTTCTGCTATTGAAACCGCCTTCTGTCATAACCGATAGGTACGGTGGGTTTAGTAACATTAAGTGAAATGCTTCATGATTAATTCTTGAATGAAAGTAAGACCCAAACCCAACTCTATTAAGACGACTTAAGGCTTCCTCGGCTCTATAACGGTCAAGTTCTATACCGTAAGTATTGCAGTCATGCCCTTGTGCCAGTGTCTGTAGTGCAAGTCCACAGCCACAGCATGGGTCAAGGATATTTACATATATATATTCCGGAAATGTAATAGAATCTGCTATCTGCTTAACATGAGATAATTCAGTAGGGTAATATCCCATTTTTACAGAATTCATAAGCCGACCAATAATTGAAGCATTAGTAGTTATATCCGGCTTAGGTAACTTTGATAAATACTCATCTAATACAGAACAAAGCTTTTTATAATCTAGTGTCATAATGTTGAATGCTTTAACGGATTTAGCAAGTTTACTTGAATAATCCGCCAATTCCATATCCTCTATCTCTAACAAAGACAGTGATATTGTATTCATAACCTCTATTAGCTTATCTAGTTGTTTTTGTAACTCAATATAAATATCACGAGCTTTAGATTTATTGTTTCTATTTTTTTCTAGCCTTGAACGCAAAAGTGGCAACTCATTTATAATCTGAGTTGCCACTTTTTTAGATTCTTCTATTTTGCTTATGGCATAATAAGTTTGTTTTTTCTCGTTATGCGACATATAACCCAACCTCAGCATGATTTTTAGTTGCATTTATTGATGATAAAATATTAAGGACAACTTCATAATCACCATTCATAAATAATTCCTCTGATAGCCATATATTACATTCGCCGGTGTAGTCATTTATATGTTTTATTTTACGATACAAGAATCCCTGTAAACTGTAGCATGGATTTGATATTTGTAGATAAATACCATTGCTATCTCCCCACATACCATATAAGCTGACTTCTCCGGATACAGCTATGCCACCGGGATTGATGTTTATTTTATACTCTCTAAACCTCAAGTCTTTTGCAAGTGCACGTAAGAATGCTGCTGATTTACTTAAAAAGACCTTTTTAGCTCCGTTTGGAACTGATTCTTTGTCCCCATAACAGTAGCCAAGTTCCTTTTGGATTAGGTTATATATAGCTTTCATATTATTTTGCTGTGATTTTATTGACATATTAACACTCCCTATATAATGTTTTATGATACTTTTCTTTTTGAGGTCTTTGCAGTGATACAAGGCTTAATATTAATGGTTTTACTTGAAAATGTAACACTTCTCACATCAATATCACCAAGCACAAGAATGTTATAAACATAAGATACAACCGCTGTAGCTGCCATAATGTTTGCTACTATGCTTTGTGGTGCTGACATAGAAGCCTCTGCACAAGATAACTCTGTAGGGAATTTATCTGTATCTTCAAGAATATCAGGATATACCTCACCAATTGGCTTATAATAGCTATATCCGTTTTGTCTGATACCACAAACGACTTGCCCTGTAAACTCACCATTTCCTGAATCAATATAAATTAAGTCTTTAGTTGCCATAAATACTTCATGACAAATGAGACGGCTTTTATTGTTATCAACAGCTCCTATCAGTATTACAAGTTCCTCGCTTGTTTTGTGTGAGTAAGAACTTTCTTTATAAGAATCAGAAGTAATTAGTTCTGCAAGCTTTTGTTTATCTTCGATGAAATCGGGTACATATAAAGTTTCCATACCAAATGCTGTAGAGTAGCGTTCTGACAGTACTTGTGCTTTGTTTCTGCCTAAATCGGGTATTATAAAGTTTTGGCGTATTAGATTTTTTTGCTCAACAATATCGCCGTCACATATAATTATTTTAATTTGCCGTTCAAGTGAATGGCACAAGCGGTATAAATGTGTTGCAATATGTCCTCCTGTGCCTCCTGCACCAAGCATAACGATTTTAACCGACTTATCTTTAGCAAATTTCATATATTATCACCATCATTTTGAGTAAAATATTTATCAAACGTTTCTTTTACAGTATCATCATTTAAATTTCCATCACGAAGAACAACATTATTAGCCCAGTCATTAGGATAATAACCATCATAAATTTGTTCAAACACAAGCCCCAGGTCTATTTCCATATGTTTGCCACCATTTGACATACGAACTTTAATTTCAGGAAAATATTTATCTAAACGCCCTATAACGCTGTAAAGACGTGTAGCTTTTTCGTCAGCATTATCAGTTTGTGAAAAGAATGCTTTCATGCTGTTGTGGGAATGAACATCCATATAATGAATATAGCGTTTATCATTAAATTCATCCGAAAGCTCACTCATCACTGATATTTTAGAAACAACCTGTTTTGGCGGATTAGCTATATATTTCCTATCAAATTTATCCCAGTAGATATTAATTAATGCCTCTTTTTCCGGTCCATATCTCATAAAGTTACGAAAGAAGCTGATAATATCTAATAATATTGTATGTGGTATTGGTGGCAAAGCCGGAATGAATCCGGCTCTAATATCTGATAATAGTTCACAATTATTCACAGGTGTGATAAACCTACCCATTTCTGTATTACGTATCTCATATACTTTACCGTCTCTTGCAGGAACAATAGATATAACTTTGCCAGCTGATTCAGCTTCATCCATATTTGTGAACACGTCTTTGTAAGTTACTCCATAACCTTTCGATTGGGCAGTAACACGGGGTTTGAGCTTACAGACTATATTTTTATCCTTAGCTTTTTTTAGTATGTCTGCAAATTCTTTTGACGTTTCAATCTCAGATTTAATCTTACCAATAGTAGTTCCCTTTACATCTGTTATAGTCTTTGCAATCTTTCCGTACTCAACTGCCCATGATACACGCTTACCATCTTCCAATTCAGGGAAGTGTATGGCTTTCTGAATGCATAATTCATCAAAGGTTTTGGCTGTATCATCAATACTTTCAGTAGCTCCCGCATACTCAAAAATAGGAAGCCTATCATACAAGCTCTGCTGAGCTTTTTCGGCTTCCTTAGTTTCGACTTTATCAACAGCACTTACGATAGGGTTAGATATTGCTTCCCTAGCTTTGAATACGTTAGCTCTACTTTTTGATGAAGTTGTATTTTTTGCGGATAAGTCCTCTTTCACTTCATCATCACTAAAATCCTCATCGCCTGCAAATGGGTCAAAATCATCATCAAGTGGCGTACTTCCCAAATCAAGGATTTCTTCATTAAAACCATTATTACTCATAATTTTCATCTCCTATGTAAATAGTAAACGCCGTCTCAAGTTAATGAAACGGCGTATATTATCCATTTAGCGGCTTTGCCGCTTTATTTTATTTATAAAGCCCACGTTTTTTCAAATAATCATCAGCTGTAGTGTATTCTCCATTGGAGATTTCTGAAAAGCCCTCTTTCATTCGTATCTCTTCCTTTTCAGTAAGAACGTCTTCATTTTCGAATGAAAGATATGCGTTTAAAATAGCATAAACCTTTGAAATTTCTGCTTCCGGTATTAATTCTACAATATCGTGTATCATTTTGCGTTCAACTATCATTAAAAGCCCTCCTTAATATATATTACCTCTAAAATCAATGTCTGATACATATACTATACCATCTTTTATCTTGAAAATAACACGTATAGTACCAATGCGCAGCCTTTTTTCGTCAACGTAGCCTTTCAACTTCCTAATATCACCTTTAGGCGGATTTTGGGTAAGCCCTTTAATAGCATTTATAACTATTGTTACTTGCTTGTCAGTCAATTTATCCAAAAATTTCTCTGCTTGCTTTGATAATACTATGTTCAAATATACTCACCACCAATCAATAGCCCTTTAATTTAATTTATTATAATTCTTACATCAGTTCTAATGCAACATATTTCACCCTTAAAGCTACAAATTAATGTCAAAGTTATTAAGCTGCCTTTTGTGAATCCTCTTTCACAGCTTTAAGCTTTGGACGTTGTGGCACTTGAAAGTATACTTCACTACGACTTTTTAGTAATAACATTCCTTTAGCATCAATCTCAATCTTAACCTTGAACTCAAGAACTCGAAGTGCCTTTAACAACTTGTCTATGTTGTAGTAAAATCCTGTTTCCGGCGTTGGAGTTGTAACGCTAGCACTAATAAAGTCTTTTGATATTCCAACATCCCCTTCACAAAATAACTGAATACCACCCTCAACCAATATCAACTGTACAGGCTGTGTCCCAGCTCCAATATTCATTAATTCTAGTGAATTTTGCAAAGCTGAAACTTGGACAATAGCTGAATATTCAGGTTTAATATTTTTCATAATGGTATTAATATCAATATATTCACTTACTAATTTACGCATAGTAAACATCATATTATCCCTCGTAAAGACTACACTACTATTAACATCGCCAACTTCAAATACATCATTATCATTTGATATTGATGCCAATATTTGCAGTGACTTAGAAGGTAGCAAAAACTCTTGTACATCCGATGACTCTGCATCGCCCTTTACAATTATCATTCTATTTCCATCACATGCCGCTGCTTGTAATGAGTTATGTTTTAATTTTAGGCTGACACACTGTAATGCTGGCTTATTGTTATCTATTGCAACTGCAAATACTGTTCGTTTAGCTAACGAGCATATACCTGATATTTTTACTGTATCATCAGGAAGAGGCATAACCGGTTTTGGATAGTGCTTTGCCGGTAAACATACTATATTATAAACTGTCTTTCCTCCAGCAACTCTTATTAAGTTATCGGAATCAGCACTGAAATAAACTATCTCTCCTGGCAGTAAAGTAAGCATTCCCACCAATAACCTTGAATTAACAAGCATTACACCGGATATATCAATGCTTGCCTTTGTTTTTATCTGTATGGATATCTCATGATTGGTTGAAGTAAGGAATACTTCACCTGTATCATCATTTGCTTCTATTAATATTCCGTTCATAATATCTAACGGTTCGCCAAATGGAGCTATTTTAGCCGCACATTTGGCGGCTTCAAGCATATCCAATCTATTTACTTCAAATCTCATTTATAATCATCTCCTAATTTGCTAAGTCAAACAATGATAACTGTCCCTCAAATACTGGGGTAGGCTCGAATTTAGATTCTTCATTATATGACTGCATATATGATTCTAAAAGCTCTAATAAAACTTTATTGGGTACGTTTGAATATACAATTATTTTTTTGAATTGCTCAAATCTTTCTATAAAAGTTTCCATTTTTATACTCCTTTAAGCTGACGATACTTCTAAGTAGTCAAACAATGACAACTGATTATCGGATTTTATAGCAACAGGCTTTTTTGATTTTACAGTCTTCTTCTTGTTTGACCTTAAATACAGTTCACCGGTAAGAAATAGAGAAGACTCTATTTCATCATCATTGTTCCGCTTTGCGGAATCAGCTATTATATTTAATGGTATGTGTGAAGAGTTAATAGTTTTGGTAGCTTTAGCAATATGTTCTGATTCTATTGGAGAATGAGAATTTTCATCATCAACAGGTAAAACCTTATCAAAAGTAGTAGATACAATCTCATCAACAATACTATCAACAGGCTTTAATATAGCCATTTTCCTAAATACAGCACTTAAATCCTCAACATCATTTTTAATACCCATAGTAAGCTCACGTGCCAAAGCTGTGGTCATATCTGCACAATCACTCATAGCAGCAAGCCCTTCGTCAGTGAAGTTACCTTCAATAATACCGGCCACCGCCAACTTTGATGCCATTAATTTAATTGCACGATGTTGCATAGTACCCTCATAATATGCAAAATAAACCTCTATACGTGGGGATTTCTGATTTATTCTCCAGGAACGTCTTGAAGATTGACGTAATGTAAATAAGTTGTAGGAAATGTTGTAGTAATATATAGTGGTAAAATCGTTTAAATCAAGCCCTGTTTCGACTAAACTTGGATTAGTAATAAGTACTTGTAAACCATTCTGAACCTGTTTTTCTACCCATTCCTCACGTTTGTTAGGTGCGACAGTTGAATTAAGAACAGCTGCACAATAACCATTCTCTTCAAACAGTTTCATTAATTTATCTTGTGTATCAATACGTATCCAACTAGTATAGACGAGAACCTTTTCTCCCTTAGCAGTCTTTGACTGCACAATGTCCAGAAGATGTAAATCTTTTTCAGATAACTCCTCAAAACAAGATGTATCTTTTGGTATTACAATAGGGTCGCCGGTAATAGGATGCTTAACTTCCGGCTGATTATAGGGCTGGTTGGGATAAACAGTTAATAAACCCATATATGATGATAGTATCTTTTTGGCTATTGCCTTATCATTTCTTAGAATATCCTTAAACTGATTCTCAATACGTTCATACTCATTTTGCACCTCTGTTGTCATAGATAGCTGAACAGGAATTTCTTCATACTCCGGCAGATTTTTACCCATGTCACTTAATGATAAGAAAGCAGCTGAATCCATTAGAAAACGTGAGTACACCAAAGATGATACCCCAGGTAATTGTCGTTCACGTACCTTTTTCTTGGATGTACGACGATTGGAGTTATAATCAGCCTCTTTAATTTCAAACACAGATTCAGTTACACCATATTCCCTGTTAAATTCACTGCTTTTATAGTAGCTTTTGCCATCTCTAAGCATTAACTCCGGTGAAATTCTATATAGTAAATGGAATATCCCCGAAGAATAACCATTAATAAGAGTTGCCGTCATGCCTATAACTTTTTTAGATGCTTGGAATAGTTCACCCATTGCATCGCCTTGGCCGCTGTTATTATTATAGTTATGAATCTCATCAATAATAAGCCCATCTATCTTTCCTTTCATTTTATACTTTATGTAAGTGGATAAAGGAAATCGCCTATATGCTCCTGTATTTATATATATTTCATTTGGATTATTAACAATAGTTTCAACCTTATCATAAAGCATCGCATTCTTTTTAACACGTTCTAAATGCTCATAGGCAATATATCGGTGTACAAAGCCATAATCTCCAAGCTTAATCCACTTCGATTGCTTCTCAGGCACAAGCACTGTCCACAGTAGAGAGTCGCAATGCTCGCATTTGTGATTATCCTTTGTTTCTTTGCGAAAGAATAACTGGTCTGCTGTTACTTTATATTGTGAACCTTCATTAATTAAGTCCATAGTAATAATTTTGTTGCAAGATGGACATATAAATCCTCTATGCCGTTTGTTCCACATAACCGCTGGACGCTTCATATAACCATCACGAGCTTTTTCTTTAGAAATAATTATATAGCAGGTTTTATCATCACGCAGGTAAGCTTCATAAGCAGAATTAATTTCAGTAATACTACTGACTGATACCGCAAAGGTATTAGGCAGAGATTCTTCAATCTCGCGTATCCACTTTTTTACCATGTGAGACGGGCATAATACTATATTAAAATGTTTTTTATGATTATGTTGCTTGTTTCCGTTAGTTTGTTGCTGATAAGCATGAAGTGCAGTTAAGCCTATCTTTGTTTTACCACTTCCACACTCTGCAATGCAAAGTGTGGATTTACTTTGATTTAAGCACCGTTTATGAGCTTCTGCTACGGCAAGCTGTGCGTCATATAAACTGTAACCTGTATTTTTCTTAATGTTATCATTAACCATAAATATTTCCGGCGATAACTTCTCTGCAGCAGGGTCAAACAAAGGCTGGAACTGTGACTTAATGCGTTCTGCAATCATTATTCCGAACTTATTAAGATATCCTGTTACACTTTGGATATTAGCAAAGTCATCTTTAGCGGGGATACTATTTGTGTCATCGTTTGTATTTTCGTCATTTATAGTATTTTGACTATTAGGAATAGTAATATGCCCATACTTTAAACCGTCATTAACAACATCAATAATATTCTGTTCCCCTTGTGATAAATGCAATGCCCATACATCGAATTGTTCATTAAAGCTGATAACTTCCAGTTTCTTTAATATCCCTCTATTTTGCAACTCAAAGAGTATATAATCTTTGAAATCATCTATAAGAGGTACAGAAGTCTTTTTATCAAGTTCAGTAAATAAATGCTCAGTATCATCTATACCACAAAACAGATAGCATTTGCGTGGTTTGTCTTGTTTATCTCTACCTTCGTCGCCTGTCTCTTTTTCTTGATTTATCTGCTCTTCGTCATTTATCAGTAATGTAGATTCAGCATAAATACCGTCATGAGAATATTGTTTGCGGTATCGTTTTGGGTAACTCATAACAGTTATGTTTTTAGTATCCGTTTCAACTGTAATCGTTCCACCGCCATAAATAGCCTCTGCCATACCTTTAACACTTTCTGGATACCCTCCAAGCCTTATTGCAATAAGGTTATTTGATGTTTTATTCTCATTTTTTTCTATAACGATAGAGTCAGCATATGTTTCCAGATGAATCTCAGACTTGCTATCATAATAGCTAACCTTCATTAACCTTGTGTTCATTTTTTAATCACTTCCTTCATTAATAATTGGATAATAAATAAAGGTAATAAATTTAGAAGGGCTGTTGACATAAAATCAAACAGCCCTTTCTAACTATATAACTGCTGCAACTGTTGCTACAAACCTTTGAAATGTTAGTACCTGTGCTGTGCGATATTTTCCGCTACTTGTAATAAAAGAATTGCTATCTACTTTTGTTCCTGTTTTTGGGATAGAGATAAGCTCATATTCATTACCGATAAGCAGACGTACAATATCTTTAGCCAATACAAATTTATTATTTCGGTCATCAAATATTGTACCTACCCATATATCATCAGCATAAATACAATATTGAGTATTGCCCTGTATTGTAGTTTCCCTGAATGTTACTACTGATTGCTTTAAAAGGTTTGTTACATACTCACCATTTTGATTCTCTGGTAGAAGTTCAGAAGCTTTATAGCTTACTTTTAAGGAAAATTTAGCAGTTTCATTAAATGGTATGATATTCATTTTGTTTTTTGGTACAGGTTTAGGTACAATTAATGAAACATTACCTTTAAGGTCACGGTGTAATTCGTATGAGCCATTAGGTAAGTTTATATTAGCAAAGTAAACTTTTTCAGCGTTAATACTTTCAGGAAGCCTGCAATGTCTGTTGTAAACAATTAGATGAGTGGCACTATCCGATATATTGTGGCGTATTTTTATATCATAATAATCAACCGCTTTTACATCATTCAATAAAGCAACTATACCGTCTAATACTGTTAAAAATGGAAAGGACTGAGAGCTGTGACCATTTTCCAATGATAGTGTGTATGCCGCATGCGCTATGGCAATTCTATCAGTGGATATTCCATGAAGCTTCTCACTTGATATATTAATTATATTTTCCAGTGCATTACTGAAATCTTCCTCAGATATACCTCCGCTATTAAGTGATTTAATGTTTCCGGCAATATCACGACAGTATTCTTTATAAACAGCACGAACCCTATTACCAATACGCTCTGCCTCTGATAAATCAAGACATGGTGCACCTTTAAGTGTTTCTAATATACTAAAACAACTATTTGAGTCAATCTTCATATCAAGGATATTCTCTTGAATATAACGCTGGATACCGCCCATAATGCTGTTACCATCTGTCATCAGCTCAATGGTACGCTGTATATAGGCACTATAACGACCCGGTTTAAGCGTATCATGTATAACTTTGACAACTTTGTTGTCATAGTTTTTGGATAGAGTTCTTATATCTTCATTGTAATTGTTTGTACTAAAAGATTCGGCTGGTCTACTAAAGAACTGCTCTAACAACCCCTTTATATTAGCAAACCAGAAGGGAGTGTAAGGCAAGGTATATTCTTGCTGATTTTGGCAAAAGCGATTTATGTATCCTGTTTTTGGGCGGTCAACCTCCAATTCTGAAAGTGTTGTAAGTTCGTGATTGAGTCTCTCCAAGTAGGTAGTGGCTGTTTCCATGTCTTTAAATTTTGGATAGTATGGCATTTGGGCAATTTTATTATGTCCAAAACTTTTGTCTCCCATATAACCGGCAAGCTGTACAAATTTATATAGTGATTTCTTATCGTTTAGAAGCTCAAGTACACGGGTATTTATATTACATATAACACCAAGCATATTCTGTTGTAGATTTGCACGGATACTACGTTGCACAAGACCTTCGGTTAAGACTTCTTTAGATTGTTTACTGCCGGTGTCATTATTATTGTAGATTATATAATCAGCTTGATTAAATTTATTTACAAACAACTTTGTAACAAAGCAAAAGTCCCCATCAAAATCTGCACCTCCCATGCCAAGATTTGTTTCATCATGAACGTTAAACAGTATCACTTGTTTTAAATGACGATACCAATAAGAGGTGTTTTTGCTAGAAACACAGTTGAGCTTTCTAATTTGTGCCCAATGCGTTAATGGATTACGAAAAGCTAATAATTCTCCTTCATAACCGGCATAGTAGAATTCATGTGATGCTAGTTCTTTAGCTTGTTTGTATGTAGGAACTATCAATTCTCCATTTATAAAGTTGTAGTTACCGTTTTCATCAACATAAAGGCGATTGAAAAACGCAATAGGGTCAGCACCCATAATTGCCAAACTGCTGTTAGGCATAGGAATTTTACCGCCTAACATTTTCTTAGATACAAGGTCTATTTTCTTTTTGATGGATTGTTTTACCCAACGAATATTCATAGCTAATTGAGGATTAGCTTGAATGACACCAGAAACCTTGTCTACACAGGCATATTCGTCTTTATTATTACTCTCATCATTGTTAATGCTGTTAATATTTGAAAGGATACCAAGAAATTTAAGTGCGTCTTCCGGTGAAGAAAGGGCTTTTTGCATATAGTTTTTTATATCCTCAACATAAGGAAGTATATCATCAAATGATAATTGATTGTTTAATGTACAGAACATCTGGTAATTCCATTCAGTGTATGTACGTGGTTCTTTGCTGATATTAGCAACAAGGAACTCCGCCCTAGTAACATCAAAATCAGACTTCCACATGCTTTCTGTAAATAGGATATCTTCTTTAATAACGTTATTGCTGTATTTGTCAAAGTCAAATACAAGAAGAATACCCTTGACTTGTCCATAACGCACTTGAAATGCTGATGGAATATAATTTAATTCTAACTTAATAGCCAATTCCTTCGCTTTGGCAGATGTGATAAATCCGCAACCATCTGTAGCAGTCTTTTTAGTAGTAATAATTTCCTCTTTGATTTGATTCTCATTATCGTAAAAACAGCGTGCATTGAAAGTTATGTCAGTCTCTAAATCAGGTACAAGAGCAAATGTAAACTTGAAATCATTAATTACATTACCATTAGTTTTTGCAAGACCTTGACGTGCAATAGCCTTTTGAGCTGTTTGAGTAGCCTTGTGTAAGTATTTAGCATTACCGCTTACAGTGCTAGCAAAATTATCCCAACGATATGTTGTAGCAGTAAGTTTGCATTGACGGTTTTCAGAAGCAGACTGCATTACGGTTCTGTATTTAACATATTTTAATCCTTCAATCTCAATTATTTCGGTTTCTTCATGAGGAATATAACCAACCTCTTCCAGTTTAACAAGTGATATGTAAATACCATCATAGCATAATAAGTCTTTCATTAGTTTTATTTCCGGTTCTCTGTCATTTCCATTAGAGCAATCAACGGTAATAAAGTCATATAGAGTATGTCTGTCTCCAATACGCTTTGCGTAATTAAGTGTTAAGAAAGATTCAGCATATAAAATATTGTCTACACCGGAAGTGGTAAGTTGTTTCGTTTCCGGGTTGTAGCGTTCTTTGATTGTACGCAGGTCACAGCATTCGTCATTAATAACAAGATGGTCATCAATGATTTTAACTACCGGAATTTGCTTGTTGTCTTTTGTAAGCACCTTACTGAAAATAGCGGTCTTAAATGTATTGTGCATAATTGTTTTTTTCTTCATTGTTAATCAATCCCTTCATTTTGTTTGATATTTTATTTTGTGGCTTGCGTAGCGGAGCTACCGTGCTGTAATCCTCTGTTTCTTGACAAACAAAAAAGAACCCATTTAACACGATGGTTAAATAAGTTCTTCTATATTTTACTTATATACAGAGGGGTGGGGCTCCGAAAGACTTATGCCCTTAAATGTAAGGGTGGTACTTCCCCCAGATATTTTTTATAGATTTTTGGCTGTACCTTTTTTGATAAACAGTGATGGTGCTATCTGTAGGTAAATATTCATATGCTTATTTTTGAGTATAATATTGCCTTGAAATAAATTTATGGAGAATTATCTAATGACTATTTATGTACATACAATATTGAAATCTTCTATTATTTAATTAATATAAATAAATATTGATAATCACTATAACTGTTTCTCTCCTTTGATATCTAAACAACTTTTTCCCCACTTGAGAAATAATTTCTTACCTGCTTGCCACGAATCTTATCAGAAGCCATAGCTAATTTAGAAGAAAAATCAGATGTAAGCTTATAGTCAATACTACAACTACTTATTATTGTTAGCGAAATTACGTGAAGCGTAGCGACTTAGCTCGCCATCAATGGCTAGCACCCAGTAGTCCTTGCTCTCTCTACCAAATGGGTTTTCAACTATATTTTTCTCACACCATCTTTAATAATGTGCTAGATGTAATTCTAGTGAGTTTAGCTGTTTAAGTTTAACTCATCATCAACGATGAGCAACCAGTAATTTTAAACTACTTTGGAGCATGAGGAAGCCCTTTAATTACTTCAACGTCTTTATTCGGAACAATAGTCAGTACCTGTTCAGGAACATTGTCAAATTTGTATTCAGTATGAGAAGCCTTTTTATAGCCACCGAATATTTTACTTCTAAGTTCATAGGCATCAACAGATGATACAAAGTTCATAGTCTTATCTTGGAAATATCTCTGATACAGCTTTTGATACTTAGCCTATTTATTCCAAATTGCTTAGTCTGGAAAACATATAATGAATTTCATTTAGATATAAAAAGCGTTTTAGAGAATTAACTTCATTTTCTGTTTCATAAGCATGACCATGGGCTATTTTGTGACGAGATTTGTTTGATGTTGCATCGGGATCGGAGTGCTTGAAGTTTTCATTGAAGGCTTCCTCAATTCGCTCAATAACATCATTGAATACTTCAAACTCGTAAGTTGATACATCTTCGTTTTCTTCAAGTTCTTTTTTTATATCCTCAATAGCCTTTTCTACCTTGAATCTAGGATTATTAAGACTTGTTCTCACAAAATCTGTTATCACTCCTTCTGTATGTATAGTTAGTAAAGTTACCGAAGAGTTAAAATATTTTCTTGAGTGATTGCCTAAAGATTCATAGAATATTCTTTCACGGCAATTGAAGCAGTATAAGGATTCCCATCGTTTAAGCATTTGCTTTAATGCTTCGCATTCATTTTGGCGAAAATGTGCAACAATAATTTTATCAACATCTTCAATACTTAATTCATCTTGCTTCATATGGATATTGTCAACAAGTTCTTCAGGCAATTCATCAGAGTAAAACCATCCATATTTTAACAATGTTTCCCTTTGTTTACTCCACTTTTTTCGGTGAATTAACAATGAGAAATCTATTCCAAACATTAATTTTTCTACCGTTTCTTTCATCTGCAGTAAAGGAGCAGACAATGACTGTGCTAAGTTTTCATTAACAGTATGTAAACTTTCTATCATATCTTGTAGTGGAGAAATAATAGCTTTTATATCAAAGGCAGATTTAGAAATATTGGATAAAGCAGATGTTAATTCTGGAAATTGAATTATGGGCATGCTATTTAACACAGACTGAAGTGAAGAAAAATCAATCTGTTCTGCTTTTGCTACGGCTTGCATTTCTAATTGTGGTATTTTTGCTACGTCAGAAAATACTGAGCTTAAGTTTGATAAATCATAATGAGGCATCATTGATGTAGCGTATGTCAATTCAGACATATACTTTGTCGGTATTACAATGTTATTCATTGCATTGTTAATTGATGTTATTAAGGGTTTATTTAGAAATTCAAATCTTCTCAATGTTTTTTTGAGTGACTTGGGAATACCAGTTGTTGTACTTTTTAAGATAGCTTTATTAGCATTAAAGAATTTCTCATAAACATCTGTACAATCTATTTTTTCATATTCAAGCTTAATTATACTGTCCTGAGCAAGAATTTCATTTAGAATAAGATGTAATTTAGTATCAGAAATTTCTATAAAGTCATTTTCAGTAAGAAAGGATTCCCTGTCTTTTGCTTGTTTATACATATAAAAAACTGATTTTGCAAAAGAAGTACGAAAGCTATCGCCCTGTTCGTGACAGTTAAGTAATATTTTACAGCAGTTTATGCTAAAAAATACTTGAATATGTACTTCTGTTCTGGCTATTATTATTTTTATAAATGGAGAATCATTTTTAAACTCTGTTAAATTAGATATATCATTCATTACCTCGCCCCTTAGTGTTATTGTGGAAGTATCACTTTTTTACAAACCCCAAAAACCCATATTATTGCTAAAATAAACCTATTGTTCTACTGATTATATCATAATTAGAACTACTACCCAACAATATACAATAATTATTACAAGAAATCCATTGTAGCTAGTTGTTATAACACTTTCTATTGGTGTAGTAGGGCGTGTTCCCGCTATCGAATTGCAACAAAAACCAAGGCAAGGTGAATAAACCCGATAAACATGGTATCAAGTTTTTCGAATCTGCAGAAGACTCTACGAAATCCTTTGATGAGACGAAAGAGACGTACAATTTCATTACGTTTTTTGTAAATCTCCTCGTCATAATGCCACGGGTTCTTACGATTTTTCTTTGGAGGCACAATAGGTTTAAAATTCAGCGTTTGTGCTATGTATCTTGTGTAGTCATCCTCATATGCTCTATCCATTACCAAAGGGATAATCCGTTTAAGTTTACCTACAGTTTCCATAAGAATCCTGCCTTCGGGGGCATCGTGAAGTTGACCTTCACTTAAGGTGAATGCCACAGCCGTTTTTTCATTTAATGATATGAGATGGATTTTTGTAGTTAGACCGCCCTTTGAACGTCCTATGGCTTGTTTTCCACTTTTTTTAAAGCCCCACAAGCATCAGGATGTACTTTGATAACTGTGGAATCCAAAAATAAGGCTTCCGTGCCTAATTCAAGTATATCCTGCACATGAAGCTCTTGAAACAATTTCTCAATTATTCCAGCTTTAACTCAGCGATTAAAACGCTTATATATTACATGCCAATATCCAAACTCAGACGGCAAGCCCCTCCATTTGCAGCCGTTTTCACAGATATAAAGCAAAGCATTTATTAAGGTTAGGTTATCTATACTTACATTGCCTCGTTGTTTCGGCAGTATATGCTTTATTTTTTCATATTGCTCTTGATTTATTTTCATATTTCTATTGTAGCACATTTTGTTATATTTTGGTAGTGGGAACACGCCCTAGTTAGTAAAAGTTTAAACCTGTTTTTTGTCACATCTTTAATATTTCTACCTACTATGTGTTAGTCATATACATTGTACAACCCGTGTGCTTCATCAGCCACTGTCAGCGACAGACTAAAACATTTTTCGACAAGAATAGCCGTCAAGATTTTTCAAAGCGGCTTTTACTTCACAATTATTTTTGTTTTCTCATATAAAATCACTTTCGCTGATATAAATATTATACTTATAATTTTATAGTAGTTTTTCATACAATTTAAACCAGTTTAAACCATACTCTTCCAAGCCAAGGCTTACAGTTCCTATGTAATGATAACCACCGTTTTCGTATAATTTGATTGCAGGATAATTATTCTCATATACATCTAAACGCAACGCTTTCATATTGGTATTTGAAGCATATTTATACGCAAAGTCTAATATTTTTTTACCAATTCCATGTTGAAGATATTTTGGGGTTACGACAAATGTATAAATAACCAACACTTGACTGTCTTCCAGCATAGCCTGCCATGTTACAGTTGAATATGATGGCTCTTGCTTATGCCGTAAAATTACTGATCCAACAATATCTTCATTGTGCGTAGCTACATATAAGCACCCGTCCTCTATACCATCTACCGCATCTTGTCTAGTGGGATAAACACCTTTCTTCCACCCCGGGTAATTAATTGTAGATTCTAAATAGTCATTCAAGTCATCGTAAAGTTTTTCAAGGACATCAACGTCTTTTTCGGTTACTAACCTTATTTTTATATCCATTTTAAATTTGGCCCCTGCTTCGTCAAAAATAATAATCTTATTTATTAAGTATACAGTGGATTTTATTGAATATCAATAATTTTAATTATTCTAACTTAGTCCTAACTTGACAGCACCTCAGTGACAGGCTAAAACAATTTTCAACAAAATCAGCCGACAAAATTAAGTGTCGGCTGTTATATAACTTGGGGATTATATCCATTTTATCATCAAGAAAATTTATGTCTAAGTACAAGTATTATGCTTACTTGGCTTGGTTGTAAGCTACTAACCTATCATCTAACGTTCCTGCATGGATTTCAAATAGGTGATTATCAAAATCGTAGAAATACAACGAACGCTCCTCACCGCTTTCTCTTTTACGAGCATTTTTAATTTCAACGCCCATTGCAATCACCCGTTCTTTAAACTTGTCAAAATCACAATCATCAATATGAAAAACAACATGATTATATGTTTTTTCAAATAAAGAATTTCCTTGCATAATGACAATCCATAAATCCCCAATAAGAAAAAACCGCTCTTCTGATACGGAGAATTGTTTCTATTTGCTATTATATACCATCCTTGCTTCAAATATTTTTTCAAAAAATTGAGTAGATTTTCGTAAATCCTTAACCACAAAAGTAATATGGCTAATATTTTTAATCAAAATAATATAACCCCTCTAAGAACCTGTTTGGAATCTTGCTTTTGAAGTATTTTTGAGATGATTTTTCGTTAAGCGAGGAATTGTCGACGACGCATATTCGGAGAATATATGCTAGGAGACACTGACGAAGCAGAACGGAAAATCATACAAAAATACGAAAAATGGAGATTCCAAACAGGTTCTAAGATATAAATAGTCCTATTCTTTTTCAATAAACAAAAACTATATAAAAAGATTACTGCGGACTTTATAAAAATACAATAATTTTCCTAAATAAACTTAGTCCTAACTACTTGAGGAGCTGTCAGGATAGGACTAAGTTTATAAAATTTAAAAACAAAATAGCTATTGTAAAATTTAGCTTTGCAATAGCCATTTTTAATGGTTAATCCAATAATGCATAAAGTCATAATTAATGAAGAGTCTTGTTTTAATAAACATATGTTAAGCGTAGTCACTGACAAGCCATGTCTTGCCTTCTTCCATGTCTGGTGTAAAATAAATTAATCCTTTTTCTAATGAACATCCGCGATATAATGCCGTTTTGATTTCAGCCAACTTCTTTTTTTCGCACGATATAGCCAGCTTAACAATTCGATTTCTGATCCTCTCGATATGCTCTACAAATTTGTCAAGAGTGCTTTTTGTTAAATTTGTTTCATATAAGTCAATAATAATTCTTCGTTGTTGGGGAGAACATAAAATAAAATTTTCTTCTGCTTCCATAGTTAACAGAAATGACTCCGTATCATCAAAATAACTGCCGTAATGAATGCCATGAAAATACCCACCCTTATAATAGTACGGGCTTAATGCTCCGCTTGGGGATTTAGTAAGCATTTAATCAACCTCCATAGAATATATTTTTTACTTACACGTTATCTAGCTAATGTAAAATATATCATGGATTTACATATTTATCAATACTATGTCTTTTGTGGAAATTTCTCTTTCGTCCTGCCCTGAGGTGCTGTCAAGACAGGACTAAAAAAAAGCGAATTATCCGAAGCCCCACATAACAAAGCCCCTTGCAGATACTACAAGGGGCTTTGGATAGTTCGTTTGAACTAAACCGCGGACGGTTGGCGAGATGACTCCCTATGGGTAAAATATACTCCTTTATATTAAAGAAAATACATAGAAATCCACCTGTTTACATAGAAAGTGTACACAAGTAGTAAATATTGTGATAGAATGACGACATCGAAAGCATAGCTTCCCCCTCCCCAATTAAGAGGCATTTTAGAAGTTTATGCAGTTGCATGATTAGGAGCAGCCCTCGACAGATGCCCTATACCGCAACAAGGGCAAAGGTCAAAATTATGGCCGAATATTTTTTGCAACCTTTCGAGAGTCGTGGAGGGAAGTGCCATCTCGAACTCGGTGTGAGTAAGTTTCTTGCACAGTGTAATCTTTAAAGATTTATTGCGTGCGGCAAGTATTCCATAATGCCGTAGTTTTCGGAAACCGGGTGGTAGAATGTGCAGCATAAACCTCCGTATAAACTCCGTCCCGGTCACAATCATAGTTTTCTTTTTATTACCGTCACGGTAATCACGCCAAGAAAATGATGCTTTGCCATCTTTTACGTCTAAAATACGGTTGTTGGAAATGGCTACCCAATGCGTGTAGCGTCCAAGATACTCAATGACCCTTGAAGCGTTCTTAAACGGCGGCTTGCAGTAAACAACCCATTCTTTCTGATAAAGCGCCGAATCGAAGGATATTTCAGTCTGTTTCAAAAAGCGCAGGAACTTTCCTCGGAACTTACGAGAGAGCACCTTAATCGGCAAGAAAAACTTCTTGCGTGAGTTTTGCCATTTGTTGTCCTTAGTCAGACCGCCGCCGGTGACAATGCAATGAATATGCGGATGATACATCATATTCTAACCCCATGTGTGCAAAACCGCTGTTATTCCGGGTGTTGCGCCGAGATATTTTTTGTCGGCACAGAGTTCTTGCAGGGTTTCCGATACCGCTTTGAAAAACAAGCCGTATGAGATTTCCTGATTACGTAGCAAAACAGAGCTTAATTCCTCCGGAAGCGTAAACACGACATGAAAATAACCCGTGTGGAGCAGATATTAATTCTGTTTTTCAACCCACTGTTCTTTCGTAAAAGCCTGACATTTGGGACAGTGCCGGTTGCGACAAGAGTTATAGGATATTTTCTCAAAACCACACTCATCACAAGTATCAACATGAGCACCTAAAATAGAGGTGCGGCAATGCTTTATCGCACAGAACGCTTTCCATTGTTCCGGTGAAAGCTTATGATTTTCGAGAAATTC
>CAYYRV010000014.1:0-16827 GCA_964474135.1 uncultured Defluviitaleaceae bacterium | reverse complement strand
ACATATCAATTTTAAGGAGATGTTTTGTTTTTTGCTATAGCTTTTGTCTTTGGAGGCTTTTGGGGTTTTCCACCGCGATAGCGGTTTAGTTCAAAAAAATAGCTAATTTTTTATTGATGAAAAAAACACTCTTTAGTATTTTTACATTAGACACTAAGGAGTGTTTAAAAATGTTCTATTATAAATATTATAAGAGGTTCAAATCTGATTTAGTTTAGCACTATAATGGTTGAAGTAAAACAAATGAAACCTCATGTCCATACGATATTTCTTCAGTACCGGAGCCCGAATATGGCATACTACAAAACTCTATGTAAATCCAAGGTTCAGGCTTATTATCTTTGTATAAATAAAATCTGCTGTGTGAACCGTGAGTAACATAGTATGTAGAATAGATTAATCGTTGTTGCTCATCATAGTGTTTTGTTCCAGAACTTTGCCAAATTCCATAATTTATTGGTGAACGCCAATAATCTAAATATTTAAGCTTTTTATCTTCGTCATAATTTATATTTACTTCACTTGAAAACATTAAATCATCAGAAAGTTCTTTTTGCTCCAAGTCTTCTCCGCTAAGAGGTTCTTCTATTTTTTCAATCATATCGTTTTCATTATAAAGGCATTGAAAGCTACCACTTACATTACCCTGCTGATAAATATTCCCATCATACTTTGTTAACTTTCCGTCATCATTAAAAATAGCTTTTTCTTTGTAAAGCCAATATTCATGAAATAACTCCAATAATAAGTCCATAGTAGCCTTATCACCTGCTTTTAGTCTTTCTGATGTTATGAGTGGAAAAGGCATTCCTGATGTATATTGATATTCATAGTATGCTATTTCTTCGTTGTATATATCTTTTAATTGCTTAGAAATAACATCACCATCTTGAGTATATGTACTTGTCAGTATTCCCTGTTTTGTTAGCTCGTCTGTATGAAGAGTTGTACATATAATTGTATCTGCAAAAACAGTGGTTTTACTTTCTTGGATTGTTAAGTATTCGTCCCATATATGTATTACAAAACTCATTTTATTGTTTTGTTTATCTATGTAGTATTCTATATAAGGTTTATTTTGGCGATATGTAATCCCGTCGGGTTTTTCCTTGTACATATTTTGAGCTTTCAAGTATTTGTACACAATATCACTTTTCGCTGATTCATCTAATAGTGGTCCACATGAAACAGTGTCATATACTATATCATCAAAAGAATTTTTTTGGTTATTAGTCTCATCCGTTTGAGTTAAGTATATCTCTTTTGTTAATGTAAGTTCTTTTGGTGTAGATATTTCTTCTGGCTCAGATATAATACGTTGAATTGTTGCGTTAATTTTGTTGTCACTATAAAAACCACTAAAACCAATCATAGTCCTTTCGATATATAAATTAATCCATTTTTTTGATAAAAGCTCCCAATAACTATTTTTGTCATAAATTATATTATTAATTTCTTCATCGGAGTAATCAATAGTTGAAAATTTTTCGGTTTCTTGAAGTTTGCCATCTATAAGTTTTTCAACTATATATATCCAGTCATTTTCACTTGATTCTTCAGCTATTGAAGTCAAGCAATCCGTCATTATAAATTCATTGTTTTGAAGTGTAAACATTGCCCAGCTATGGGATGCCGCAGAATTACGCCACGTACTTAATATTTTTTTGTTTTCTGTATCAATTGCCGGGTTAGGTATATTTGAAAAGCTGTCGTATTTAATATAACTATCTTTGTTATTTATAAAACATGTATAAGCAACTGCACCTTCTGCACCAAAATGTCCGTTATCAACTAAAATATCAAGTATACCATCAAAGTTAATATCAATAAGCTGCAAGTTATTTCGAGGCTCTGAATCTATTTCAGAGCTTGCATCTAAAGCTTCTTTAAAAATAAAAGAATCATTTTCATATAAAAATACAAAACGTTCTTGCATCTCCCATCTTTCACCATCGGTATAATAGTCAGTGCTGATTAGTTCATACATAGTGCCATTATCATTTACTGTAACTATTTTTTGAATATTTCCTTTTAAATAGTTACGTAAAAAAGGCTCATCAGCAATAGAAAACTGTGACAAAATATTATTAGATGGTAAGCTATCACTGTCTGAATAAGCAATTTCAAAGTATTCAAAATCGTTATCAAATTCAGTAACTGTAATTGAATTACAGTATAGCGTTAAAGCCTTTAAAGAGTCTAAATTTTTTATTGATTTATATAGTTCCGGCGATAATGTATCTACACTAACATGTAAATACTTAATATTGGGAAAAAACTTCTCTATATCGTTAAATGAAGACGCAATATCTTTAATTACCAAATAGTCAAATTGTGCCATTTTTTTATAATCCTCATCTGTTAACGCTGTAATATCTTTTTCAAAATATTGCTCAATAGCTTCTTTAATAGCACTGTCAAGATTACTTAGTACAGATATACCAGGTACTTCTATTGGTTCAGAAGTATGACTCGGTTTATTTTCTTTAAGCACCTCTTTTACCACATTATTTTGATTATCTGCATTTTTACATGAAGATAACATAAATATTAATATTAACAAGAAAAAGACTATTCCCCTATTCATTAAAATTCTCCTCACACATTATTAATACTGTTTGCCTCATAGGCTGAAACAAGCTTTACTGAAAGATTGAACACATTCAGCGTATTGGGTATATTGTCACCCAATTATCCGACCATTAAGTGTGTCATACAAACCTTAGATTTATTTGCAGACAATTTGTAATTCAATATTGTCTGCGTTAAAATCAAACCAAATTGCATCTTCTTTTTTGTTTTGTTGTTCTGAGAATAAATCAGCTTCTACTGTTGTTACAGGTTCATTATTAATATAAAAGGTAGTTTCTAAGTAGTTTCCTTCATCGTCATAATCATCTTTGTAGCTATCAAGCTCTATCCCCCTATATTTCACACCAAAAAACTGCAATTTTTCGTGACCACTATTTTCGGCTCCGTTTGTCCAACAATATGAGCCATCTGTTTTTAAATAATACATATGCCTAAACCCAAAACCATAACTATACACTGTGCCGCTATCATAACGCAATACTTCAGTTTCAAATCCGTAACTATCATTAGCGGTTAAAACAACCTCATCTATGCCATCTCCATCCATATCTACTATTGTAAATGTAACCCAAGATAAAGGATTATCATGAGGAATATCACTTAGATACGCAGAATCTTTAAAATAAACATATTTGTTTTCGTTTGTGCTGTATAACTTAGTTTCATTTTGCAATACAGACTTGAGTGCTTCCATTGCCTCATTTTTATTGAAATTTGACTTACTTTCGGCATACATATTAAGTATATCATTATTATTGTTTTCATTAAATGGACGCCATATCGCATATTCTTTTAGTTCTTGCTCTTTTTGGAAAGCAAAATACTCATCTTTCGTGACCGTTTTGCTACCTATTAAATAAACCGATTGTTCGGAAGACCCTTCTTGGTAGGATATAGTCTCATAACTGGCAAGTTCCTTAAAATTATAAGTAATGCCAAAAAATTGTATTTTTGAATATCCTGAATATCCAGCTCCCCCAGACCAACCGAATGAACCATCTGTTTTTATTCCACCCATCTGTCTGTTTCCAAAAGCACCATGAGCATATACAGTACCGTCTTCATAATGCAAGATTACCATATGGTCAATATCTTTTATTGATAAAATAATTTCCACAACCCCATCACTATCTAAATCCACCATAGCAAAATGTAATTTTGAAAGAATATATTCAATATCAGGGTCAGGTTCTGAATAAATATTCGCATATAATTCTTTATAAAATTCTTGCAAATAAACGTCTTTATTATCTGCTTGGCTAAAAAATTTAGTTTTATTTTGTATTATGGCATTATAAGCCTCAAACGCTGCACTTTTGTCATGTTCATGTTCAAAATACATATGTATTAATTCAAGCGTTCTTTGCTTTGTTTCTCGAAATAAATAATCATTGAAATCCACAGTGTTTTGTGAACCGCCCATTGCTTTGATATTATTAACAGTCTCCTCCTTTTCTTTTATCCATAAACGTTCCTCTATTTTAAGTTTTTCAAATTTTTCTTCTGGCAGTTTATTACTTAATAGAGAATATATTTTATTTAATTCTTTGTCCCAAGCATTAAAAGCATTTTCCAAAGTTATGGAGTTGTCAACTGTTGTAGTGGAATTAGAGACTTTTGCTTCTATTTCTTCTAAATATTTGAGGTCGCTTATATATTCTTTATATGGAGTAGACACCCCATTAAAAAATCCATATTCCATTATATCTTGGTTGGCATTTATTTTAACTGTATCCTCAGGCTTATCTGTTGTATTGTTTGTATGTATGGTTTTTTTGTTTGCTAGTTCACTATTACTGTTATAGGTACTGTTAGTTTGAGAAGCACTGTCTGATACTATTTCATTTTTATCTTTAGGTGTATTAGCCTTGCAAGAAGCAAAGAGAAATAAGAAGCTAAGCAATAAAATGAGGCATTTAATATTTTTCATGTTTACCAACTCCTACCTTATATATAATATAAATTTTCAGTTATTACGAAATAAATATAGAATAAGATTCCTTAAGCACAGTAAAGAGTATCCTATAAGTTTCACCTTATTTTTAAAATACAATCTTACTGTTTTGTTAAGTATACCATAATTAGACCTATTATCCAACTATATACAGTAAACTTGTGAAACCGATGGAAACATTGCGTTTTGTTGGTTCATAGGAGAAATGTTTTGCACATTATATAGTTACTGACATAACAATACTATTTCCAATCAAAAACATAGATACTAACTTGTATTTTTCTATATTTTTGATTGGAAATAGCATAATAGCACATCTATTTATATTCTATAGTCTTATTGTAGCGTGGGCATGGAACAATTTCAATCATTTATTAATGTTTTATTCTCAAAAGTGTCACATCTAATTTATTCAGAAAGTATACTTCTTAAATATTATACTAGCCATAATATTGCGGAATTAATTGGTGATGGGTATTAAATTAGCCTTATAACCTATCATTATGGTAACAGGTGTCATATCTTTGTATGACTTGTTTATTTTTAACCATGTATTTAAAGCAAAACTAAGGCAGAGAAGCTTACAAGCCACTCTGCCTTAGTTTTTATGTTGTGTATAGAATAAAACTGCTATAATTACTATAATAGTCATCTCAATATCTATAAATCTATAAGATTCAGATAAAGTTTTTTATGTCATTAATACTAACAGCAACTACTTTCTTAGGAACGTTTGATTATTAGTATTGTGTGACGGAAATTCTTAGCATTATCATCAGCTATAGTATTTTATTAATAATATTCTTTGCTATCAACAAAAGTTAGATCATAAACATGTAGTTCTCCGTTTTACAAATTATACTCTGATTTTTTATGTGATTTTATTAAGCAAATGATATAATATATGTTTTAGTTCACAATTAACTTACCAATCTCTGTTATAAATCGTGTATGTTGATTCATATAGATTTGTTTCACTCTTAACGAATCCTTTAATTGTGCTTGGATTTCTACTAGATTGTTATAGTCTAATTTCAATTGTTTCAATAGTTCTGCGTTGAGATCAAAAAACCTTCTGACAGCTGATGTCTTTTCACGTTCCACAACCAATATGTAGTTATTGATTTGTATAGATAAATTACTCATATCAGTCTGAAGTTCATTCAAACGAGAAATAATCTCATGTTCGCCATCAAACATTGGATTATTTTTTATAACTTTACGACATGTTTGTGCCTGTCTTCGAAATTCTGCTTCCTTTTTTTGAGACCATTCATAATAAAGGGCATTATATTCCATAATCAACTGATTATTCATATTTATGCTGTTTTGCAAATTATTGTTGCATTGTATTATTGTTTCATCTAATTCTTTCAGAAAGCTATCGTACATTTCCTTTGTATGATTATGCAAACCAAAAATATACTTTCGAATTGTATCATGAGATATGTCTTTTACCTTAACTAGTACAGTAATTTCTCTGGTGGATAGTTGTGCATTATCTATATTTATACGGTTTTTATGAATATCATTCAAAATGGATGATATTTGCTCATTTTGTATACTTTGTTTTTCGCCAAGTTGATTGAGTAGTTTCTGGATGCCCTCAATAAAGAGACCATATTTTTCATCAGTATTTATATTGTCTAACTCAAGTACACAATTAAATAAGCTTGTTATGTCATTAATCAGAAAATTGTACTCTTGACATTCACTGATTGCAATATCTTCACGTGCTATTTCCTCATTCAGTTCTTTTATTTTTTCAATAATAAGTCTATATTTTTGTGCATATTGGCTGTTTATTTCTGAAAGTCTTTTTGCCTCAAGTGCTCTTTTGTGTTCATGTTCGCGCCACTCTTTTTCTTGTCGCTCCTTCTGAATGCGTTCATGTTCAATATGCTCTTTTTCTTGTCGCTCCTTCTGAAGACGTTCATGCTCAATACGCTCTTTTTCTTGCTGATTATTCATAAACTCAAAAACATTTATTGAACGTGCTTTTTTTAGATCAGCTTCAAAATCAGATATACTAATAGTTCCAGTTTGAACGATTGTAACCTGAGACATATTGATTTCTCACCACCCCATCATTACTACGAGTTTTGTATATAATCTATTTATGTTATATTACTGATATTCTTAGTTTATTTAGATTATTTATTGTCTAATTCTTATTCCAAAACATGCATTTGTTCGTTAGTATCCTCTGTGAGTTCGATATACTTTTTGCTTACCCATCCAACTTGACCTGTATTCGCATCTAAAACTTTACACCACACTATATCGTCTTGAGTTGTAACTTCTTCATTAAGGAATTCTAAAAGTTCTCCAGGTGAAATAGCACGTATAATATCTGAACTTGTAGATGGTTCAGTTCTTAAGTTTAAAATTGTACCCTCAATTATAGTATAATACTCTATTGGAGGCTCGTTATTAACAGGGTCAGATGGTATAATGTATTCTTCCACATTATACCATTCGCTCTCATCAGATTTAAATGGGTTGTTATTAATGAGAAGTGCTATTACAACAGCCACAGAAAATCCAACAACAAACGCAATCTTTTTTTCTCTTCTGAAGCGTTTTATTTCTGAATGTAGCTTTGTATCTAATGCAGCATTTTCTTTTATTGAAGCATATAGCCTATTGTTAAGTTCCTCTGTTTTTTGCTCTGAAGACTGCAACTTATTGTTAAGCTCATCTGTCTTGTATTTTGAATCCTGGAGCTCATTGTTAAGTACTCTTGTTCTGCATTCTAAAGCCTGTACTTTACTGTTAAGCTCCACTATTTTTCTCTTTGCAGGTTGCAACTGGTTGTTAGAATCCTGTAACCCATTGCGTAGATTATTGTTAAGAATCTTTGAATTTTGTAGACCATATTGTAAATTTTCTACTTTATTGTTAAGTTGCTCTGTTTTTTGATTTGAATCCTGTAACTTCTCGTTAAGTTCCTTTATTTTGCATTCTGAAGAGTGTAGCTTTTTGTTAAGCATCTTTGAGTTTTGTAGTTCATTACTAATTGTGTACTGTAAATCTTCTATTTTATTGCTAAGTTCTGTTATTTTTTGTTTTAAAGCTTCCTCTTTGTTTTCACCCTCACGCTTCTGTTCATGCAATTGTTGCTTCTGTTTGTCATGTCCTCTTTTTCGTTCATGTTCAATCTGATCTTTTTCTTGTTGCTCCTTCTGAAGACGTTCACGTTCAATACGATCTTTTTCTTGCTGGTTATTTATAAACTCAAAAATATTTGTTGAACGTGCTTTTTCCATGTCTGCTTCCAATTCAGACTCTTCGATGGTTCCAGCTTGAATAACTGTAACCTGTGGCATAATGATTCCTCACCAACTTTCGTCTCTAATAGTTGTTCTATTATTTGTAATCCAGTTCCATCATACCAGTGGAATTCTTCATCTCATTTTCATAGTTAGGGTCCAACTCACTAGCCGGAATTTCATTTGACATAACGGTTTTACTATATGTGCCTTCAGATTGCTTTGTGTAAACTGTAGATATATTAATCGCAACACGGCGACCTTTTATCCAGCGAATTACTTTATCTGCCACTGAAATGGCTTTGAACATCATTCTTCGAGCCTCATATCCTAGTACTTCCTCCACTACATCGGCAGCGGTATTGTTTAACCAGTACCTTATACTCTCCCAGTATTTAGTCAATACAGCAGCCCCTAAAGCTAAACCACCGGCAATTAAAGCTATTGCTCCTAAAATGAACATATTAAACTTCCCCTTCCACATTGTAGCTCTTTCAAAGCCTGTAGCCCTCTTGCTGACGCAGCATATGCCATTAGGTTTTTAATCCTAAATGGTGCATAAGGAACTTGTTCATCCATCTTACTTAGTGCATGGGTTTTGCCACTCAACGCATTTATATTATCAGCCTGCTTGATAAACTCCTTAATACTAACATGCCTAGCCAAGAAGACATCGTTCAGCACCGTCTTTACTATAGCGTTAATAGCTGTGCTTAAATTAGAACATGTCAGATATGCGAAATTATCACTTGTATAGTGAGATATCCGCATCCATCTATAAAACTTTACCTTTCCCACATTTTGTATTGTATCTAAAACCAATCCGGGAATAGGTACTCCATTAACTGCACTAAGAGCCTCTTCGATAATGGTATAATAATATGTATGCTTAAGTTTTATAGCACACATTTCTTTCGCCAATAGGAACATAACTTCATCTTTGCTAAGATCAACCAGAGTTTTAGCGGATATCTCAATCCAGTTATCTTCAAGCCCCTTGCTTTCAACTGTATAGTAAAAGTTTTCATATACATAGATATCAGGCATGGTCATATTCAACAAAGACGCCAGTCGTTCCGTCATATCGTAAATTTCTTTAAACTGCAAAACAGATACCTTTACAGTTTTGCCATATAAATCCGGCATAAGCATAGGCTGTTTATACTCCTTATAGTAATGTGCAAGCTGCTTCTCAAAACCAATAAGTTTCAATTCAGAGAAAGCATGTTCTTCATAATTATGAGAAAACAAAGCCTTATCAATCATATTAATATCCTCCCTAAAATGGTGTAATGCCGTTGCGTACTTGATTGTTCTTATCAAAATACGTAATTTGTCGTCCATTTCTAATACCGCGACACATTAGACGTCCATTATTATCGTAGCGTTCAATGGTGTGTTTGCCAGTAATTGTAGTCCCGCCTCTACCTGGTTGACCGAGATAGCTTGTTTTGTACATATTGTCGTTAAGTTGTATCCTTTTAGAACTCACATTACCATCGTTATTATAAAAAAATGATGGAAACATTATATCCAACCCCTTTATTATGTAATTTTAAGATGTTCCCCTTTTGTTTCAAGGCTGCCTAAATTATTGCAGGTCAGCAAGCTTGTTATTGCTGACTCAATGCCCAACTCAAAATCCATGCCTTCACACCGATAACATTCTGTAAGTTTTTCGTGTACTTCAATGTCTTCCGGTCGTTTTTCAGCAGCAAGACTCAACAAGGGAATAGCGTATTTATAATTCCCTTGTTTCACTAACAATGTCCCTAGCATCTTACAGGCAAGGAAATGGCTTGGAAATCCATTAATCCGGTTCATGTAGTCTTTAAATTTCTTTAGTGCATCTTCTTCATTGCCTTGTGTATAAAGCTTCATTGCCTCAAGACATACTAAAAAGTCGTTTTTGCTATTTTTCAGAAACCCTAAACAATCCTCTATTTTAGCCGGATTATGAGAAAACAGGTAGGCAAGTTCTTCACGTATTGTAATTTGACGATTGCATAAATCTCTAATTTCTTCTTGATACTCATTGCCATTACCAAACTTCTCATATTGTGTTAGCTCATCTGCATTCCTCTTATATTGGGCTTTTAACTTATCTATTTGAACGCAGATAAGTTCATCATCTATAAACAGAGCTTCACAAGCAAATGTATCCATGTCACCTAATGTATCTATTATTGATAGCTTTACATCTCTTACTGCCCCAATAATCCTATTAAATAACCCTATACTCTCAGCCATGCAACTCACCTTCCTTTACTACTTCTTTCTCATATTGTTCCTCTGATATTACTTCGGTGCTAATTACTTTAGCTTCAGTAAATTGACCGTCGTCATATCTACTCCTTATATAGTGGTAAGCAGCATCAAAGTGCTGTAAAGTAATAGTTTTTTCACCATCCTGAATACAAGAAGCAGCGGCACTCATTATCATGTCTTTTATATCTGCACCAGATATATTATCGTACTTTTCACCAAGAATCTGGCAGTTTATATCATTTGATAATGGAAGTTCTCTAGGAATATGTGTCTTCCATATTTGTATCCTAGTATTGATATCTGGCATCCTAAATTCAACACTAGTAAATATACGGCGTTTGAATGCTTCATCATAATTTGATATTAAATTTGTTGTAAAAACAACAATACCTTCATATTTCTCAATCTCTATTAACATTACACTTCTAGTGATGTTGACACCATAATCAGCGGACTGACTTACATTAGTTAGTCTCTTACCTAAGAAGGAGTCTGCTTCATCAAACACAAGTACAGAACCGTCTGCTTGAGCTTTCTTAAATACTTCGACAATGTTCTTAGGTGTTTCACCTACATATTTTGATTCCAACTCAGCGTAGTTAACTTGATATACATTTTTACCAAGATAGTTAGCTATAGCTTCAGCCATCATAGTTTTACCGGTTCCGGATTTACCATAAAAATTTAGAACTATACTTCGGTTCTGTTTAAATATCTTTCCTAAACCCCATTCTTTATAGAGCTTGTCCTGATTCTTAATAATTGTAAGTGATGATAGAATTTGATTTTTGATTGTTTTGTCCACACATACATCATTCAGTGTCCATCGTGGAGCAAAGCTTCTAATTATTTCTGTGTCAACATGATATTTTTCCGAAGAATCGCTTACAACTTTATCATGACTATTATGCGATATGACGATTGAAGTTGGAATTGGGTTATATGTTGTTTCTCTACCCCCAACAGTTTTAGCTAAATCATCACACATATTATTTATAACAATATCGTCAAGTAACTTGTTCCCGGAGTACTGGGCATCCTTTATAGTTATAGTTATCTTGTGGTTGTTTACCTCACAGATTTTTGACACAGGAGCAAGGTGTATTTTTGCAATATCAATCTTATCTTTCTTATGAAACAAGGTATCTTCCCCTTTCTGTTTGTGTTTAATTGCCTTATTTTTTATTGTTGTTACAAAAGAATATTTCATCAATAGAAACCTCCGGAAACTGTTCTTTAACCTTTTCCATGAACCCCCTTGACGGCTTTGCATTCCCTCTTTCCACCTTCTCATACATTGAGAGAGATACACCTAATTTACGAGCCATGTTGTCTTGCGACAAGCCAGTAGTATTTCTGAAACTTCTAAGATTACTCATTTTAATGCTCCTTTCATTTGCCTTTTCAAGCAATTTAATTGCTATTAAATTATAATTATATATAGCGTAATATTTGCTGTCAATACTTATACAAATTATATTGAAATACGCAATATTATTGCTTATAATAATTATGTGTGATGGATTACTTTGTAATCCGTCTTTGAGTAGGAGTGAATAGTATGTCTAGTAATTTAAGTATCAACATTAGAGAACTACGATTAAGAAATAAACTTACCCAGCAACAGTTAGCTGACAATTTGCATAAAGCTTGCAGTACAGTCAGGATGTGGGAACTTGGTAAATCTTCTCCTGATAGTGACACATTGATTGAACTGTCTAAGATTTTCAATGTATCTACCGATTATTTGCTTTCGTTTTCAAATACATCGTCTGTTAATAACGAAAAAACAGAACCCCTAATAACCCCGAAGGATAAACAAATTAATAAAATTAATAGAGGTCTTGTTAATCTTAACCCAAAACAACTCAAACTTATTAATGAGCTTATCCATGAAATATCGTCAAAAGACAACCACCCTGAATAAACAACAAAAAACCTGTGATACTGTAAACTCAGTTTATCACAGGTTTTGTTAAATTATATATGCTGTCAGCATACTTGTTTACAATAACCATATAGGCTATTGAATTGAGCCATTAGTTTTATAAATAATACATTCGTTACCCCAATTTAAATATGTAAATAAGAACTGCTTGTCTTGGCTTGGTACAATCCGCTGTTTTAAGTTTAAGCTTTTATCCAGAGATAACCATGTGCTACTTGCAAAGTCATAATAACGGTCTTTAATAAAAAGCTTATTATCATAAACATTCAGCACATCAACAGATTTACCATCAATTTGAGGCTCTTTTTTTAATTTATAACTATTGGTAGCGTCAAGTGTAAACACTTTATCATAAGATTGAACAACAAGATTTTTACCGTCTTGGCTATATTTAAGACCAAATACTCCGTTGCTGTTTTCAAACTCAACTCCGTCAACAGTATACAGCAAATCCCATGTATTTAAATCTCTAACTTGAATAATTTTATCAAAATAAAACAAGGCTATCTCATTTTTATTTGGATTGATGTCTGCTGCCATAACTCTTTCGTGGCAATCAAACTGTTTTGAAATGCTGTCACTCTTTATATCGTAAAAAAATGCACCAATTGCTCCTGTGCTGTCTTTATAAGCAAAAGCAATCACACTTTTACCATCCGGCGTAAACAAATAAGTTTCTATATGCTGTTTTTCTATGCAACCTAAATATAAGTTATTTGGAATATCATAGACTTCCAGCTTGTTGCCAGTAGTAGTAACCATTAAGTAGTATTGCGACTTATATAGCATAAATTTGGGTCCCCATGCATAATTGCCTTGATAATTCACAAGGTCTTTGCTCTGCCCATTTATTTCAGTAAGAATTAGCTTAGTATCTTCAGTTGATATAATTGAGTTATCGCTAGTTATTCCAATAATTTTTCCGGAAGCTTTAATTTTGGTGTATAGAGTTATTCCCTGTTCATCTTGCACATCAACTGTTGCGGTAGGTAGTGCTTTTGATATCGACGCTGTGGGCAAAGGTAAGTCGTTGCTTAATGTTGGAGTTGCTGTCGGGGTTTGCTTGGGCTGAATCACTACTGCTTGTTTATCATTAATTGTGGTAGGTTGTGGAGAAGGTGTTTCTTTACTTTCTTTTGATAAATTGTCTTTGTCTGTTGGAGTATAGCTTTCCACTGGTGACTCTGTGAAAATAGGCTTGTTTGATTCAACGTTTAGTATCTGATTATCAAATGTAGGAGATGGAGTTATTTTATTGTCAGCAGGTATGTTTTCGCTACTTATAGATATACTTTCATTATCCATTAATATATTCAAACTTTTTCTTTGAATCAAACTAACTGCTATTAAAATCAATGAAATACTAAACAAGGTGAAAACGACTGTTTTCCTCTTTAAATTCAAATTAAACCCTCTTTTAGTAATAGCCCTTTTAAGTTCTGAAACGGTCTGATATCGATTGATAGGGTCAATCTCGCAACATTTTTTTACAATCGGTGCGAGCTCATGAAGATATGGTATAACATCTTTAGCACTAATTTCCTGTTTGGTAGTAATATAAATCATTAATTTACCAATAGCATATATATCGCTTCTTGCATCAGTTTGGGCACTGCCGTACTGCTCTGGTGCAATATAATATTCTGTGCCAATTATTCTTGTATCTTTTGAACCTATAGCTTTGTATGTTCTTGATATATCAAAATCAATCAATTTTACTGCATTATCAGGAGTGATAATTATATTAGATGGTTTAATATCCCTATGGATGATAGGAGGGATTGCATCATGTAACTTTGATAATATATCACAAAGTTTAACAATAATAATCTTACACTGCTTAATATCAAGTTTTTCTTTCTCTAATACGTCATTAAGAGTAGAACCCGCTATATACTCCTCAATAATATGCAATTGATTATTATAATTAAATACTTCATATATTCGAGGGGTGTTTGCCGGAATCAAATATTTCAGCCTCATAAATATATTTATATCAGATTCTTGTGGCAACAGCTTCATAACAAATAATTCCTTGGTTGCCGTTTTTTCAACTAATAGAACTTTAGTTCTTTCGTTTCTCGCAATTTCACTAAGTTCTCTGTATTGAGACAATAGGAACTCAGCTTCAATAGCTTCCATATTTGACATCAATATATCACCATCTTTCAAACTAATAGCATTATTATTGCTAACAATATTATATCATGGTATACTGAAAAATATCTATTGTTTTATTGGGGGCATGTGTCAAATGAATAAAAGCACAGACGAAATCGTATCAGAGATAAAGAAAAGCAGGAACATAAACGAGTATATATTGGAAAACAAAGGTGAGTTTAATGACGAGATGTTCCTAAATATGCTGAAAGAATATTATGTTAAGAGCGGTCTGACTCAAGAAACTATTGCTGATCGTTCTATGCTGAGTCATGGTTTTGTAAATAATTTGCTGAATAATGCTAAACGTCCAGGACGGGATACGGTTATTAAGCTGTCATTTGGACTTGGGCTAAATGTAGATGAAGCAAACCGTTTGTTAAAGCTTTCCGGTCATGGAGAACTTTATCCACGACACGAACGTGATGCTATAATATTATTTTGTCTTAACAAGGGTGTTAGCTTAATAGATGCCAACATCCTGTTAAATAAACGTTTGGAGCAAGTGTTAGCAGAAAAATGTTAGTATTAATTTTGTAGTTCAATTATTAACTTTTTAGAAAATAATAAATCAATGTAGTACTTATAGTTATTGATAACGGCCTTTAATTTCTCATAATTGCTCACCAACAATACAAACTTGTTAGCCATGTTAGACACAGCAGGATACATAGAAAAAGAAGTCATAGACTGCAGATAATGTGATTAAAAACGTGATTCTCCTAAATAGTCTAAAAGTGCTAATTACCAATAAACTAAAATATTCTTATAAAATATAATATTTATAAGTTCGAAATGAGGAATAGTAATGGAACACTTTATTAAGAATGATATTGAAAGACACTACATAAACATTCAAGAAAAGTTATCTGAAAAAATTGATGTAAATAATAAAATAGAAATGTCTGATATCAATACTATTTCAGGTATAGACATAGCATACTGGAACAATAATAATCACGACTATGCAGTATGTTGTATAGTTACAATTAATTTTAAAACAAAAGAAATTCTTGAAATAAAACATGAAGTAGATAAAATTTCTGTTCCATATATTGCAGGATATCTGTCATTTAGAGAGCTTCCACTTATAATAAAAACCTATAGTCTACTCGAAACTAAACCTGACCTAGCAATATTTGATGGCAATGGTATTCTTCATTATAGAAATATGGGAATAGCAACACATGCATCATTTTATTTAAATATACCTACTATAGGGGTTGCTAAAAGCTATTTAAAAATTAATGGAATAAATTTTATTATGCCTGAAGATGAATCAGGAAAATTTACAGATATAATTATTAATGATAAAATTTGTGGAAGGGCTTTAAGAACACATAAAGGGGTAAAACCAATATTTGTTTCCTCTGGAAATTGGGTTAATATTGATACGGCAACTCATATTGTTTTAGAATTAATAGCAAAAGATAGCAGACAACCACTCCCTATTAGATTAGCGGATATAGAAACAAAAAAACAAAGAAAGTTGTTGTGTTTAGGATAGTTTATATAGCTGTTAGAGACTTAAAACTTATACTAATTCCAAATTAAAAATACCCTAAAATCTAATCTCTAGATTTGCTTTCATTTGGTAGTAATGAGTTTGGTAAATATATTTAGAATATTTGCATGGAAGGTTTTATATTTTTCTTTGGGTGCCCGAGATTACTTGGTGTAGATTTCTTCCTTGCCACGTATTGATAGATACCTACATTAGAAATAAATCCTCCAATGCTTCTATGATTGCTTTTTTACTAGTAGTTTTCGTATATCCGCTGTGCTATTTCTTTTTGAATACCACACATTTTTTATTGCCAACACTCCTCATGAATTTAATTTTATTCATAATGGAGCTTTGCTCCATAATCCTATTTATTCTGTGATTTAAAATTAACCCCTGAGTAACACCGGCTTTCCTGTGTTTGCGTCTGACTTAATAATGAGTAAGCCTGACATTGGTGTGTTTTCAACCTCAAGAGTTACTGGCTTGCCGTACTTCACTTCAAAATTGCGTGGCTCGATGTCAAGGATATAGCCATCAGCCGATTTAACCTCATAAAGTGAATACCATCCGGGTTGCAATTCGGAAATGAATATTAAACCGTCCTTTCCTGTTTTGAAATTGCCGATTTTTTCGCCATTCATCTTGGATAGCGAAAACTCTACGCCCTCAATCGGCTGTCTTGTTACGCTGTTGATTTTTTTAATTTGTACGCCTGATAGCGGTTTGTTTGTGAAGGTCACTACAGTAGGTACACTTGTTTTAACCTCAACAGTTTTTGGAGTTTCGTCTAAAATGTATCCTTCCGGGGCCTTTGTTTCTCGCACAACATACCAGTCAGGAAGTAATTCGGGGATATTAATAAAACCTGTTTCATCTGTTGAATATTCTCCGATTCTTTCTCCGTTTTGCTTTTCTACAGCAAATTTTGCTCCCGTTAGCGGTTCGCCTGTTATTTCATCAATCTTTTTAATTTGTAAAGTAGTAAGTTTTCTGTTGATGAAAGTAACGACCGTTGGTACATCTGTCTTAACTTCAACTGTTTTAGGAGTTTCGTCCAGAAAATATCCGTCCGGCGCTTGGATTTCATTAGGATAGAATTTGTGCGCCTTGCAGGGTTTCCCCTGTA
>CAYYRV010000013.1:0-51808 GCA_964474135.1 uncultured Defluviitaleaceae bacterium | reverse complement strand
GCGGGATTTGCGTTGGGTTGCTCTCCAGCATCGCCCTGTTTCGTCGTGCTAAAAAGTATTAATAAATTTTTGGAGAATTATTCTATTTACACTAAAGAATATTCAGAACCATTTCATATGCTCTTAACCTATTTATAACATTTCAAACTCATTTTTATTAAACCGAATAATACCTTCATTTCGCATTTTGCAAAGCTCGTTTGACATAGCACTTCTGTCTACACAAAGATAATTTGCCATTTCTTCACGATTATATGGTATAGTAAACTTTTTATTCATACCCCTTTGTGTGTCAAAGAACAGTAACAATTTTTCTCTTGTAGTACGTTTTGATAAAATTTCAATTTTCTGGTTAAGAGTTAGGTTTTTTCTTGCTATTAGCATAAGCATATTTTCAATCAATTTTGAATGAAAGTCACATGCTGATGAACAAACGCTAATAATTTTTTTGAAATTGATAAACAAAATTTCGCTATCCTCTGTTGCTTCCACTGTCACAGGACTTCGCTCAACTCCGGCACAGGCAAATACCTCTCCGAAAATTTCTGATTGTGATAATTCAGTAAGAATATTTCTGTTTCCGCTTATATCCTCTTTTATGACTTTTACACTTCCAGATAAAATTAATCCTACAAACCGTACTGTATCATCAGACAATAAAATGACCTCATTTTTTTTAAATCTTTTTGTATGAGCTTCTATGCAATTAAACATATTCTCAAAATCATTGTATCCTATATTGTTAAATAAAGAATTGTCCTTTATTGCTTCAAAAATTCTTTTCATATTTTTCGCCTTTCGTTGTTTTACAACATACTTGTTTATAACAAATAAACAATAACAATCAATAGGAAGAAAATATAGTAATATAGCGTGAACTTGACCTAATAAAAACTGTGCCCAACTTACTTTATTTTAGTCAATAAATATTTAGCATTTATTCAGTAAATCAGCAAACTTTTTAACATTTTCTAAAGCTTCAACATCTTCAGAAGCAGGGCAATTATCTGTATTTAGAGAAGTAATAACTCCTATACATTCGCAATTCATTTCTTTAAAAAGGACATTAGCTGTCTGCTCCGCAGGTTTATAAGAGCCATTACCACCACCTGTCAAAATAAGCAATCCTTTTTTCTTTTTTACTTTAATTTCCTTTTTCATAAAAAGTTTTGATGCAAAATATACTTGAAACCTACTTGCTAAATCTAACAGCTTTCCTGTTAGTTGAGAAATATAAATAGGTGACGCTATTATAACATTATCTACTTTTTCTATTGCATCATAAACTTTTTGCATATCATCTTTTATCGCACAACTATTGGTTGTCCAGCAATGACGGCAATCTAAACAAGCACTAATATTATCATAATAAGCACTAACTACAATAATCTCGCCTTGCAAATGTTTTTTTAATTCATTAATTAATGCTACTGTATCTCCGTTTCTTCTTGGCGAACCATTTAAAATTAAAGTTTTCATAATAATATAAACTCCTAATAAATAAAGTATAGTAATTTTGTATAGTAAGTAATGCCTGTTAAAGTTAAAAAACTCGTTCCACTACCCCAAACCCTGTCATTCCCAAAAAATGGATAAGCTTTTATTTTTTTAAAGTCATGCAATTATTTTTTTTATTGAACTCACAGCAAAATCTATTTCATTTTCAGAATTAAAATAAGAAAAGCTAAACCTAATTGCTCCTTGATTAGTTGTACCAATAGCTTCATGTATCAATGGGGCACAGTGACTGCCGCCTCTTACAGCAATATTGTATTTATATGAAAGCTCTTCGCATATCAAACTTGAATCAAAATCAAACAAATTAAATGCTATGTTAGCAATTTTATTTTTTGTATTATCTCCATAAATTTTTATGCCATTTATATCTTTTATGCCATTATAAAATTTATTTAATAGAGACATTTCCTTTTTATAAATCTCATTAATTCCAATTTCCATAATATAATCGATTCCAGCAGAAAGCCCCGCAATTGAGTGGCTATTAGCTGTACCAGCCTCTAAAATATCAGGCATTATTGTAGGATGGTTTTTGCTAAATGAATTGCTTCCGCTTCCTCCCACTTTTAATGGGTTAATACTTACTCCTTTTTTTACATAAATTACTCCAGTGCCTTGACACCCCATTAAACCTTTATGACCTGACAAACAAAGAATATCAATATTATTATAATATACATCTATATCAATAATTCCAGCTGTTTGAGAGGCATCTACTATAAATAAAATATTATGTCTTTTACATAATTCTCCTATTTTTTTTATATCAACTATATAGCCTGTTAAGTTTGAGGCATGAGTTGTAATAATTGCTTTTGTATTAGGCTTAATCTCGTTTTCTATTGATGAATAATCCAACTGTAATTTGTCGTTTAACCCAATAAATGATATACTGCAATTTGTTTTATAAATAGGGCGTAAAACTGAATTATGCTCCATTATAGTTGTTATAACGTGGTCATTCTGGGAAATCGTACCTAAAATAGCCATGTTGAGTGCTTCGGTTGCATTTGACGTGAACGCAACGTTTAAAGGGTCATCTATATTAAATAAATTTGCAACTTTTTTTCTTGTATTATAAATGGTTCGTGATGCGGCAAGAGATATTTCATAACAGCCTCGTCCACCATTACCAAGGGAATTTATTGCATTATATACTTCCCTAGCAACACTATCCGGTTTTGGAAAGCTAGTTGCGGCATTATCAAAATAAATCATTTTACTTCTCCTGTTATAATATTAATATTTTTATACTTGCATTATATCTTAATTAGTATAAAATTAAAAGATAATAATATATTTTCAAAATTGTTTTTAATATATAGACTTAAAGAAAGGCGTTTTATATGAAAAATTTTGAACTAAAAGACTTATGTTCTGGCGGATGTACAGCTAAATTAGGTCCAGATTTTCTGGCAAATGTTCTTAATAAAATTCCAAAGAATAATTATGATGAAAACCTAATAATTGGTTACGATAGCTCTGACGATGCTGCTGTATATAAGTTAACCGATAATCTAGCAATAGTACAGACACTTGATTTTTTTACACCAATTGTAGAAGACCCATATATATTCGGTAAAATTGCTGCTGCAAACTCATTATCAGATATTTATGCAATGGGTGGGGAAGTAAAAATAGCATTAAATATTGTTTGCTTTCCCGAAAAAATGAACCCTGATGTTTTAGCCGAAATATTAAGAGGTGGAGCCGAAAAAGTACATGAGGCCGGAGGTATTTTATCAGGCGGACATTCCATTAATGATAAAGATATAAAATATGGAATGTCTGTTACAGGCATTATTAACCCTAATAAAGTTCTGGCTAATAATAAGTGTAAAGTAGGAGACAAACTTATTTTAACGAAACCATTAGGCGTTGGAATAGTTTCAACTGCGTATAAAGTAGGTGAAGGGTCTAAGGAGGCTTATATTGAAGCTATAAATTCAATGGAATACCTAAATAAGTATGCAGCAGAAAAAATGACTAAATACAATATAAATGCATGTACAGATATTACAGGATTTGGTTTTCTTGGTCATCTAATCGAAATGATTGGTAATCAATTTACAGCAGAAATATTTTCTAACTCCGTTCCTTATATAAAAGAGGCATATGACTATGCAAAAGAATTTCTCCTAACATCTGCGGCACAAAGAAATAGAAATTATTTATCAGGAAAAATATTGTTTGACAATATTGATTTTCCAACTCAGGAAATCTTGTTTGATCCTCAAACATCAGGAGGATTATTAATTAGTTTGCCACCTCATGAAGCCGATAAATTAATTAATGATTTAGAAGACATAAAAACTAAATCAGCAATTGTTGGTGAAATAGTAGAAAAGAAAGAATATAGTATTATAGTTAAATAAAGTGAAATTAATAAGTTTGTATTATTCGGAGGGATAATAATGATAAAAATAAATGCATTAGGAGATACATGCCCTATTCCTGTTATAAAAGCAAAAACTGCTTTAAAAGAAATTGATATAAACGGAACTGTATTAGTTTCGGTTGACAATGAGATTTCCAAACAAAATTTGGAAAAAATGGCTAAAGAACTAGGATTTGATTATACATCAGAAAAAATTTCAAATGACGAATATAATGTTAAAATAGTTAAAGGTTACGGCTCATCAGAAGTAGAACAGATAAGAAAAGAAGTAAATAAAAACAAAATTATTGTAGTTATTTCAAGCGACAAAATGGGATTAGGCAACGATGAGCTTGGGCAAACACTTATGAAAGGTTTTATATATGCATTAACTGAACAGGAAACATTACCTGATTCAATTATATTTTATAACGGTGGGGTTAAACTTACTGTAGAAGGTTCATCTGCTATTGATGACCTGAATAAATTATCAGAAAAAGGAGTTTCTATTGTTTCCTGTGGAGCATGTTTAAACTATTATGGTCTAACCGAAAAACTCAAAGTTGGAGAAATTACAAATATGTATACTATACTAGAAAAAATGATGAGCTCTGATAAAATAATCAAACCTTAATAATAAAGGTGGCTTTGTAATGGAAGAAATATTTAATCTTATAACATTTGAATCAACACATGCATCAATCAAAGCAGAAAGTATATTAAATGAAAATAATATAAGCAATAAGATAATTAATATTCCTATGGAAATAACTGCTGGCTGTGGTTTTGCTATAAAAATTGAATGCGATTACTTTGAGACGGCAGTTAATCTTTTGAAAAATCAGGTAGAATTATCTAATTTATATAAAGTAACTAAAATAGGGCTTTCAAAACATATTGAAAAACTATAATTTATATGGTAATATAGCTTAGTCAATCAGCTAAAAATATTTTATTTAAAGAGAACAAAGGAACTTTTGTATAAATACCACATTTACAACATTCATTGATAAAATTTTTTGAAGGGTTTTGGAAACTTTTCTCAAAAAGGTTTCCAAAGGTTCTTTATTTATAATATGCGATAAAGGAGAGATTTTTAATAATGAAAGTTAATGATATAACAAAACAAGCTATAGTAGCTACTATATACATAGTATTAAGTATAGCATTATCAGCAATAAGCTTTCTTGATATACAGTTAAGGGTGGCTGAAATGCTTATGGTATTGCCTTTTTATAATAAAAAATATACTATAGGTTTAACAATAGGCTGTCTAATTACAAATTTAAGTAGTCCGCTTGGATTACTAGATATTGTTTTAGGTACGCTTGCAACTTTTTTAGCATGTTTGATTATTTCTAATTTGAAAACAAAGATATTTATACCTATTGTAGCCGCAGCTATAAATGGAGTTATTGTGTCCTTTGTGCTTTATTATACTTTAGGGTTACCACTTTTATTTTCTTTTGTAACAGTTTCTATTGGAGAATTTATAGCTGTAGCTATTGGTGTACTTGCAGTTAGTTATGCTGAAAAAAACGAATTTGTAAAAAATATTATAAAAATATAATAAATATTATTTTTTAGTTAAATTTATCGTAATAACAAACTATACAAAAATTTATAATATATTAAAGTAAGTTCGGTTAAATTATACTTTGTAAAATTTAATCGAACTTTTTTATATTCATTTAGATTTTTGAAAAAATTTTTTATTATTGGATTGTTAAATAAGTTGCTTAATTTTTGATTAAGTTATGTTATATTATTCCATTTTTAATATTATTATAAGTGCTATAAAATGTATTTTATACAAAATCTTTGAATAATTATACAGATATTATATAATAAATTTTGCTTTAAAAAAATCAAGTAAATTTGTTAATATTGCTTATTTTTGTACAAAAATGTGTTTGTGCATATTTTACTTTGCCGCCCTATCTTAAAGGGCAAATCGTTTGACAGGTTATTTTAGCTTATGGTATATTAATGCAATAATATTATATTTGTTTATTTTAATACTTCTTAAGGATAGACTCTAACACTACTTACAAAAAGTTTCTTTTAAAACCTATTATAAAAATTTAACTACTTCATTAGTGTTTTACAAGAAATCAAATAAAACCAAAAAGCGAGGAGAGTTTTTATGAAAAAAGTTTTAATCTCACCATCAAAGTATGTACAAGGTTTTGGAGAAATAGAAAATCTTGGTCAATATGTTGAAGAACTTGGAAAAAAAGCATTATTAATAGCACATCCCGACGATTATGGCAGAGTAAAAGAAAGTGTTGATAAAGCTTTTTCTGGAAAAGAAATGGTTTATGCAGGTTTTGGTGGAGAATGCTCAAAAGCAGAAATTTCAAGAGTAGAAGAATTAATTAAAAAAGAAGCTTGTGATGTTGTTGTTGGTCTTGGCGGCGGAAAATCTTTAGACACAGGAAAAGCTGTTGCTATGAGAGCTAACCTTCCTGTTATTGTTGTACCAACTATTGCCTCAACAGATGCTCCTTGTAGTTCGTTAGCAGTTATATATACAGAAAAAGGCGAATTTGAAGAATATATGTTTTTCAAAAGCAATCCTAATTTAGTTCTTGTTGATACTGAAATAATTGCAAAAGCACCTGTTAGATTTTTGATGGCTGGTATTGGCGATGCTTTAGCAACAAAATTTGAGGCAAGAGCTTGCGAAAGAGCAAATGCCAACAATATTCCTGGAGGAAAAAGCACTAAAGCTGCTATCGCTATATCAAATGTATGTTACGAAACTCTTTTGGAAGATGGGCTTAAAGCAAAACAAGCTTGTGAAGCAAATGTTGTTACTCAAGCTGTAGAAAATATCATTGAAGCAAATATTCTTCTTTCAGGCTTAGGATTTGAAAGTAGCGGTCTTGCTGCTGCTCATGCTGTTCATAATGGGCTTACTGTTCTTGAAGAGACTCATAAATATTTCCATGGCGAAAAAGTTTCTTTTGGTGTAATTGTTCAGCTTGTATTGGAAAATGCTTGCAGTTGTGAAATTAAAGAAGTACTTGATTTCTGTAAATCTCTTGGATTACCTACCTGCCTTAAAGATTTAGGTGTAACACAAATAGATAATGAGAAAATTATGGAAGTTGCTAAAATAGCTTGTGCTGAAGGTGATACAATGGGTAACATGCCTTTTAAAGTTGAACCTATGGACGTTTATGCCGCTATATTAGCTGCTGACAAGTTAGGTGGTGCTCAATAATATGAAAAAAATCATAAATAACGTAAATGACATTGTTCCCCAAATGTGTCAAGGTATTGTTGCGGCACATGGCGACATATTAGAATTTTCAGCTAAAAATAAAATTATTAAAAGAAAAAACTTAAATAAAAATAAAGTAACTTTAATATCAGGTGGAGGTTCTGGACACGAACCGGCTCATGCCGGTTTTGTTGGAGAGGGTATGCTTGATGCTGCAGTCTGTGGTGATGTTTTTGCTTCTCCTTCTACAATTCAGGTTTACAAAGCAATCGTTGAAACAAATTCTGATAAGGGTACTTTACTTATTATAAAAAACTATTCAGGGGATTGCATGAACTTTGATGCCGCCGCTGAAATGGCTTTTGAAGACGATGACATAGAGGTAGCAAAAGTTTATGTAAATGACGATATAGCAGTTGAGGATAGCCTTTATACAGTTGGAAGAAGAGGCGTTGCCGGTACTATCTTTGTACACAAAATTGCAGGAGCGGCAGCAGAAAAAGGTATGGAGCTTTCAGAAGTTAAAGCTGTAGCAGAAAAAACTATTAAAAATGTTAAAACAATTGGATTCGCTTTAACATCATGTACAGTTCCAGCGAAAGGTACTCCAACATTTAAGCTTGAAGAAGATGAGATTGAATATGGTGTTGGTATTCATGGCGAACCTGGAATACAAAAAGAAAAGCTTGCAACGGCTGATGAGTTAGCAAACAAAATGATAGATTCTCTTTGCAAAGAACTTTCTATATCAGAAAATGATGAGGTTGCAGTGTTAGTTAACGGTCTTGGCGGAACACCTCTTATGGAACTTTATTTATTGAATAACTCTGTTTCCAAAATTTTAGAGGGAAAAGGCGTAAAAACATATAAAACATTAGTAGGCAATTATATGACTTCGATTGACATGGCTGGTGCTTCCTTAACATTATTAAAGTTGGATGATGAGCTTAAAGGTTTATTGGATTGCCCTGCAAATACTCCAGCATTAAAATTTTAATTTAATGCAATTACTTATTAAAGTTTTTGAAAGTCTTTAGAGGCTTTTAAAAAAAGTTTTCAGAAGTCTTTCCGCAATCTACTTATATTTATAATTAGGAGGATGAAAATGTCAGTTACACTTAATGACGTAAAAAATGCTATAAAAAAACTTGCAGAAGTTGTTATTGAAAATGAAGTTTATTTTTGCGAACTTGATTCTGTAGCCGGTGACGGAGATTTTGGTATGTCTCTTTCAAAAGGCTTTAGAGAGGTCTTAGCTAATTGGGATACAATTGAAGCTGATGATATAGGAGCTTTTGTAAAAGAATGTGCTCTTATTATTACTGAATATTGCGGAGGAGCTTCTGGGCCTATTTGGGGTTCTGCTTTTAGAGGAGCTTCAAAAGTAGCTAATGGAAAATTAGAAATTTCCTTTGAGGAAATTGGAAATATGTTTAGAGAAGCCGTAAACGCAATACAAAAAAGAGGTGGAGCTAAACTCGGCGATAAAACATTGCTTGATGCCCTAATTCCTGCTACAGAAGCCATCGAAAAAACTGCTTCCGAAGGCAAAAGTGCAAAAGAAATTCTTGAAGCAGCAAGCGAAGCAGCAACAAAAGGTGCAGAAAGCACTAAAGAAATTGTAGCTACAAAAGGACGTGCTACTTATGTTGGCGAAAGAAGCATTAATCACCCTGATGCTGGTGCTGTAGCTATTTCTGTTATTTTAAAAAGCTATTTATAAATTTTAGTGATAAGTTTAAAACCTTGGGGCGTTGCCCCAAACCCCACCACTTTTGAAAAAGTGGACAAAACTTTTATTTTTAAGACATTCCCCTTAAAGAAATAATCCAAATTTTGTCAGAATGCCATATAGAAACTTTTTCTCCAAAAAGTAAAGTTTTTTCCTAAGGTCTATTAGTATCAAACAAAAAGCAGAGCAATTTTTGCCCTGCTTTTTGTTTGTGTTTAAATTAAATCTCTCTTTTAACATAATGAGTATGCAATAACTCATGTGCTTTATGACTTCCTGGTTTTCCTAAGAAATCGTCATAAAGTTTTATAATCTCTTTATTTTCATGTGAGCAACGAATAGATTTAGAACGGTCTTCTTCATAAAGAGCAGCAGCTCTCTTTCTGATAATATCTAAGTTATTTCCATGATAAGGCTGACCGCCACCACCTACACATCCTCCAGGACAAGCCATGATTTCGATAGCATGGAATTTTTCCTCACCGGATTTTACTTTTTCAAGTAGTTCTCTGGCGTTTCCTAATCCAAAAGCTATACCAATTCTTAGGTCTGTTCCCGCAACATTAACTGTAGCGTCTTTAATACCTTTCATTCCTCTAAGTTCATTAAAATCAACTTTTTGGATTGTTTCTCCTGTTAACCAAGAAGCAGCAGTACGTACAGCAGCCTCAATAACACCGCCTGTTGTTCCAAAAATAACGGCAGCACCAGTTGATTCACCCATAACATTATCAAAGTCTTCTTCTGGAAGTTCAGGGAAATTAATACCAGCTTCCTTAATCATAGATGCAAGTTCTCTTGTACTTAAAACATAATCAACATAATTTTTCTCTTCTCCATAACCAAGTTCTGGTCTTGAAGCTTCATATTTTTTAGCAAGACAAGGCATTATAGAAACAACAACAACTTTATCTTGTTCAACACCTAATTTTTCTGCAAGATATGTTTTAGCTATCGCCCCAAACATTTGCTGAGGCGACTTACAAGTCGAAGGTATATCTAGCAAATCAGGAAATTGATGTTCAATAAATTTAACCCATGCTGGACAGCAACTAGTAAGTATAGGAAGAACACCACCATTTTGTAATCTATCTATAAGTTCGTTTGCTTCCTCCATAATTGTAAGGTCTGCGGCAAAATCTGTATCAAGAACTTTATCAAATCCCATACGTCTTAAAGCAGCTGCCATTTTTCCTGTAACTCTTTCGCCATAAGGCATTCCAAATTCATCACCTAAAGCAACACGTACAGCAGGTGCAGTTTGAACAATTACATATTTGTCAGGGTTATTGAGTACACTCCAAACTTCTGATGTATTATCAACTTGAGCAAGTGCGCCTGTAGGACAAACAGAAACGCATTGCCCACAGAAAGTACAGCTGGTTTCAAGCATAGGATTGTCAAAAGCAGTACCGATAACTGTATCAAATCCTCTGTTTACAGCAGAGTAAACTCCTACTGTCTGTACTTCGTTACACATAGTTTCGCATCTTCTACACAATACACACTTTTCAGCATTTCTAATAAGCGAGTAGCTAGAAGTATCTTTTTCATGTTTAGACATATGCCCTTCATATTTTGACTCTCTAATGCCAAGGTCAGCAGCCAGAGTTTGAAGTTCACATTTTTTGTTTCTCTCACAAATAAGACAATCTTTTGGATGGTTTGACAAAAATAACTCAACCATTGTACGACGGGCTTTAATTGCTCTAGCTGTATTAGTGTGAATAACCATTCCTTCAACAGCTTCAGTTGAACAAGAAGGAGCAAGGTTTCTCCTGCCCTCTACTTCTACCATACATACACGGCAAGAACCTACTTTGTTAACCATTTTTATATCATGCATATCTAAATGGCAAAGAGTTGGTATATGAACTTCTGCAAGTTTTGCGGCATCAAGAATTGTACTTCCCTCTTCCACTTGTATTTTCTTATTGTTTATAGTAATGTTAATCATTTTTCACCCTCCTTATTCACGCACTATGGCTTTTTTACGGCATTTTGAGAAGCAAACTCCACATTTAATGCATTTTTCTGGGTCTATTTCATGTGCTACTTTTAACTCGCCTTTAATACAAGCAACAGGGCAGTTTTTAGCACAAAGTCCACAACCTACACAAGTATCAGACTTAATTTTGAAAGAAAGCATTTCTTTACAAGCACCTGCTGGGCACTTTTTGTCTATAACATGTGCTTTATATTCGTCATAAAAATATTTTAAAGTAGAAAGAACGGGGTTAGGAGCTGTTTGCCCAAGTCCGCAAAGAGAAGTATCTTTTATTATTTCTCCAAGAGTTTGTAACTCTTCCAAATCTTTCATAGTGCCTTTGCCTTTAGTTATTTTTTCAAGTATTTCAAGCATACGCCTGTTACCAATTCTACAAGGAGTACATTTTCCGCAACTCTCTTCAACTGTAAACTCAAGGTAGAATTTAGCTATATCAACCATACAGTTGTCTTCATCCATAACTATCATTCCGCCCGAACCCATCATAGAACCAATTGATTGGAGAGTTTCATAATCTACCGGCAAATCAATGTTCTCTTCTGAAATACAACCACCGGAAGGGCCGCCTGTTTGTAAAGCTTTAAATTTTTTTCCTCCACGTATTCCGCCACCAATGTTGTATACAATATCACTTATTTTCATACCCATTGGTACTTCAACAAGACCAACATTATTGATTTTTCCTGCTAAAGCAAAAACTTTAGTTCCTTTGCTTTTTTCTGTACCAAATGAACGGAACCAATCAGCGCCTTTTAAAATAATAGGGCAAATATTTGCAAAAGTTTCAACGTTATTAATTACTGAAGGTTTTCCCCAAAGCCCAGATTGTGCTGGGAAAGGTGGTTTAACTCTAGGCTCCCCACGCATTCCTTCAACCGAATTTAGAAGAGAAGTTTCTTCTCCACAAACAAATGCTCCAGCACCAAGATTAATTCTTATTGTAAAATCGAAACCTGTTCCCAAAATGTTTTCACCTAAAAGACCAGCTTCAGTTGCTTGTTGAATAGCAATTCTTAAACGGTCAACAGCAAGTGGGTATTCAGCTCTTATATATATAACACCTTCATTTGCTCCTATAGCGTAGCCTGCAATCGCCATTGCTTCAAGAACACAATGCGGGTCGCCCTCTAATATTGACCTATCCATAAATGCACCAGGGTCGCCCTCGTCTGCATTACAAAGAACATATTTTTTATCACCTTGCGATTTTTTAGCAGCCTCCCATTTAATACCTGTTGGGAATCCTGCACCACCTCTACCTCTAAGCCCACTATCTTTAATTATATCAACTACCTCTTGTTGAGACATTTCAGTTAAAGCTCTACCTAAAGCCTCATATCCGTCAACAGCTATATAATCCTGAATTCTTTCTGGGTCAATAATACCACAGTTACGAAGAGCAATTCTTTCTTGGCTTTGGTAAAATGGGATATGTCTATGTTCGCCTTCTGGAGTTCCCTTTGCAGGGTCATGAAACATAAGTCTTTCAACAGGGCGACCTTTTATAACATGTTCTTCAACAAGTTCTTTTGCGTCTTTATCAGAAACTTTAACATAGAAAATATTATCAGGGTAAATTTTTACAATTGGCCCTTGCTCGCAAAAGCCGAAACAACCTGTTGTAACAACTTGAACTTCTTCTGTTAATCCGTTATTCTCTAATTCTTTTATAATTGCACTTCTAGTATCTTGACAGCCAGAAGAAACACAACCAGTACCTCCACAAACTAATATATGCATTCTGTAATTACTCACGTCCAACTACCTCCTTCCCTACGATAGCACTTTCAACCAAAACGCCTTGCATAATATGTTTGCTAACTATTTCTTTAGCAAGAGCGGCATCAACCTTTCCGTACTTAACTGCTTCCTGCCCTTTTATACGCACTTCAACAATTGGCTCAGATGAACAATTACCCATACAACTTGCCCCCATTACAGAAACGTTAGCCAATTTATTGTTATTTACTTCTTCAATAAATGCTTCCATTATGTCCTTTGCTCCGGCAGCAATTCCACAAGTAGACATTCCAACTAAAATAACTGTTCTGTCAGGGTCTTCTCCAGTTGTTCTCAATAATACGTCACCTATTGATTGTTCTTTAATTTTTCTTAATTCATCAAGTGATGTAATTTTATTCATCTATGTTTCCCCCCTCTGCCTTATATTCGTCAACTATTCCTTTTATATCGTTTGTTGTAACTCTACCATAAACTTTTCCGTTCACAGAAATAACAGGAGCTAATCCACAAGCCCCTACACAGCGAAGTGCATCAAGTGAAAACATTTTATCCTCAGATGTTTCACCTACTTTTACACTTAACTCTTTTTCAAGCTCATCTATAATTAATTGTGCACCTCTAACAAAGCAAGCCGTTCCCATACATACATTAACTTTGAATTTTCCTTTTGGTTTTGTGTTAAAGAATGAGTAAAAAGTAACTACGCCGTAAACTTTTGATGAAGGTACCCCAAGACGGTGGGCGACATGGTTTTGAACTTCCGATGGTAAATAACCAAAAATATCCTGCGCTTTATGTAATGTTGAAATTAAAGCGCCCTTTTTATCAGGTAACTCGTCAATAAATTTATCGAGTTCCCCATACATTGAGTCTTCGCAATTTGTTCGTCCCATTTTTTCAACCTCCTATTTAATATATATATTTCACATACTATTCTATATAATTTCTTAAATTATAGCAAGACTTTTTTTAAATTTTCGTAATTTATTTATTCAAAAAATCTTTTTATACAATATAATACTATAAATTAAAATACAGTTTAGTAAAATATTACAAAAATGCATTTTTTAGTAACTTATTCATTTTAAAATTAAATTAATATACAAATTATCAACAAAATAGCTTGTAAACTTACTTAAATAACAGGTATATACCTTTACTAGAGCTAGATTAATAAAAATCTATGTTTAGATTTTTTAAAAATTACTATAACTTAACCTTAATAAACCTTAATTTTGTACTAATTTAATCACCCTTATCCAATTTAAGAATATAATATAGTGTAATGCAAGTTCTATCAAGGTAATGTTGTTGTATATCAATTACTGGAGGTAAAAATATGAATAAAAAGAGTTTATTTTTAATAGCCATCATTTTGTTTACTATTTTAATAACTTCTAGCTGTAACAATACTAAGCCGACAAGCACTGTTAGACTAAATGAAGTAGTTCATTCAATCTTTTATGCACCGCAATATGTTGCGATAGAAAAAGGATTCTTTGAAGAGAACGGAATAAATATTGAATTAACAGTAGGACAAGGGGCAGATAAATCTATGACTGCTTTACTTTCAGACAATGCAGACATCGCATTGTTAGGCACAGAAGCAGGTATATATGTTCATAATGAAGGTAGAGAAGATTATCCAATTCCATTTGCACAATTAACCCAAAAAGCTGGTAACTTTCTTGTATCTCGTACAGAAAACAAAGATTTCAAGTGGAGTGACGTAAAAGGTAAAACAATTATTGGAGGCAGAGCAGGCGGAATGCCCCAGCTAGTTTTAGAGTATATATGCACACAAAACGGAATTAATCCTAAAGAAGACGTTGAAATATTGACAAACCTTCAGTTTGCTTCTACATCAGGAGCATTTGCAGGAGGGGTAGGAGATTTCACTGTTGAATTTGAACCAAGTGCATTAGCTTTAGAAAAAGATGGTAAAGGATATGTTGTTGCTTCATTAGGAGTAGACAGTATAAAGATTCCTTATACTGTATTTATGGCTAATAAAAAATATATTGAAAAAAATCCTGAAATTATTCAAAAATTTACAAACAGTATATATAAAGCACAAGTTTGGGTAAAAGAACATAGCTCGGAAGAAATAGCTGAAGTAATTGCATCACATTTTCCTGAAAACTCAGTTGAAGACTTAGCATTTATTATTGATAGATATAAAAAGCAAAACACATGGAATGAAAACCCTCTCTTTGAAGCAGATGGTTTTGAACTAATACAGGATATAATGGAGTCAGGCGGCGAGTTATCAAAAAGAATCCCTTATGACAATTTTGTAAATACCGATTTTGCTAAAAAAGCTTTAGATGGAAAATAATATAAATTATTTTAAAATAGTTTTTTTATGTAAAATTGTATAAAAAAAAATCAAATCCCGGAGAGTTCTCCGTTTATATATAATTTAGCAGTATATAATTTAGACTGCTAAAACGACTGTCAGTCAAAACAAAAAACTATTTGCACCATATGTTTACAGACAGTTCAAGCTATCAATAAAATCCCTTGGTAACCCTTAACGAATAATGTCACAAAATCTTTTTGCTTCTTTCAAGAAAAAAATCAAGGCTTGAGGCTGAAAGCCCAAAAATATTAATTATCGATAGCCTAAACTGTTTGCAGTATATGTATGCAAGCAGTTTTTTGCTTACTACAAAATTAAATATTAAGTAATTTTTAATACAGAATTCCCATTTTTAAAAATAGGTGGGACTTTATATGTCTCAAATGAAGTTTTTTTATCAGTATCAATAATTTCGTATATTATGTCAATTGATTTTTTCGCTATTTTATCTTCGTCTTGTTTTATATGTGTAAATAAATTACCATTAACTTTCTCGTAATCCTCATCAACCGTTACAATAGAAATATTTTTACACAAAAATAAGTTTCTACATTTCATAGCAAACATAATATCGCCTAAAAGACCATATTCAAGTGATACTAATGCGGTCATATCTTTATTTATATCTAAGTAACTTGTTAATATTTCAACATTTCTTGTTATTTCATCATTATGTTCAAAAACCTTTTTAGTAAAATTTATATCTAAACTGCACTCTCCTAAAACAGGAAGCCCCAACTCATTAATTTTGTTATAAAAACCGGTCTTTCTTTGTATAATTGAACTAATACCACTCTCGTCGGTAGTAACTAGACCTATTCTTCTATGACCATTATTATAAAGATTATCCACAAGCATACTTATAGCTAAAATATTGTCAGTATATACAGATGGAACAGGAACACCATCAAGCTCTCTATCTATTAAAACTACAGGAAAACCTTCTACAACAAGCTTTAATATTTTTGTATTATAGTGTTTTGCATGAGAAGGCATAATTATTAATCCCTCAACACCCATAGAAAGTAAAAAGTCTATCTCTTTACCCTCTCTTTCCTGACTTGTATATGAAAAACGAAAACAAAGAGTATACCCCTTTTCTTTCGCATATTTATCCATTGCATAAAGCATTTCTAATCCAAAAGGAGAAGATACATGCTCAAAAATTACTCCTATTAGTCTATACAATTTTTTCGGTGATTGAAAATTATATTTATTTTTTTTTAATATATCAAATACATTTTCATTTATAAATGTTCCGACTCCCGAAACTCTTCTTACAATTTTTTCAGACTTTAAAATAGCCATTGATTTTTTTACGGTAATTATACTAACATTATACTTTTTTGCTATTTCCTCTTCTGTAGAAATTTTTTCATTCGGTTTTAAAATCCCGTTCTTAATATCGTTAATTATTGATTCATATACCTTTCTATATAAAAACACTTTTTTTGCCATTTTACACCCCAAAACTATCCAAAACCAATAATAAAAAGTATACTTTATAAGTATAGCATATATATATATATTGTGCAATAATAGTATTTATAAAGAATATACTCTTTATAAAAAGTATAGTTTTAAGAGCCTATCCCTAAATATCGTTATTATTTTGAATAAGCTCATAAAATATAAAAACTTAATCTGTCTTTTTATTATTTTTTTTATATTGATTTAACAGATAATTTTTTGAAGTTTTTGGCAAATTTATTTTTTTAGAAATAGTAATTTTTGTAGTTTGTTCTTTGTTTCTTTGCTCCTGAATTCGGATTTTAACATCCAAATCAATGACATTTTTAATTTGTGCTTTCATTTCATTTATTAAATCTTTATTATTTAATGCGAATTGCTCAAACTCCTCGCCTATTTCATCAAATGTGCTTTGGAAAAAACTATCAGACTTTAATAACTCATCAATAAGCTTTTGCTTTTCATTATTCATTTCGGTAAACAAATTAGCTAAATTATCGTTTTTTTCACTACTTAACAACATGTAATGCTGATTTTCTGTAATAGTTAAAATTTGCAGTAAAATTTTTTTCTTTAACTTTAATGTATCCTGCAATATTTTAAATTTAGTTTTTATATCAGTCATTATTAATCACCTAATAATTTGACATATGTTATGGTTATGGGTGCAAATTTACATATAATTATTATACTCCATCACGAGCAGGGTCTATAACTTCATTTGCATCGAAAAACGGCAAGAAATATTCTCTGAAATTCCTAAGAGAATACCCGTCCAAACTTCTCCTATCTTGATAAATACTATTTGAATTATTGTATAATTTTATATAAGGATTTTTGCTTCCAACCATACAAAAAACTCTAAACCCACTATCAAATAAAATGTTGTGTTTTTGGGTACCCGCACTAATTGTCTCCCCATATGGAAAGAAAAATATTTTTGTGTCACCAATTAACTTTTTAACCTCTTGATTCCAAAGCTCAGTATCTTCTGCAACTTGATTAACAGAAAGCCTTGAATTCATTTTATAATGCCCATAACTGTGACTTCCAAAATTCCAACCATTTTCCTTTAGCACACTAACAACCTTTAACGCTTCCTCTTTTTCTTTTTCATAATCTGTTCCTTCAGGAGCATCATGTTGTGTACGGTAACCTAAAATACCCTGAAAACCTGTTAATGCTAAAGTTCCTCTTGCACCCCTAAATGAAAAATCGGGGTTTTCTTCACAAAATTGATTTAATATAGGGAAAATTTCATTATCATAGCTTATAATTTCTTCACCTGTAGAATGTTTAGTATATGTAGCTATTTTACCTTTGTCATCAACAATAAGCTTATCTACCATACCTCTTGACATCTTTCTGGCATCATATACTACATCATCAATAGAAAAAATTAAAGGCTTTTTACCCTCAGGCAACATTAATTTGCCTATTTTTAGTGAATCAGTAGTTTCATCAAGCAATATATTAATATCAATTAGAATATAATCATTTTCATATAGCGATTTAATAATTTTTTTAAATTCTGATGGAGTAATACAATCAGCGTCGTAAGATGATGTCATAGAATTATTTTTTGAGAAAGCAATTTCTGGAAAAGCTATAAGACAATGAGTAAACATATGCTCAATAGGTCCTGTATATTCTACTAGATTAGTTTGAAAAGTCTGTATGTATTCATATTGGGATTTTAAATTTTTGTCATCTGGAAATAGTTCTATCATTTTATTTACTAATTCAGTAGCTTTTTCTTTTTGATTTTTACTTAATAATGCTTTTATTTCAAGCAGTGAGTTTTCGTATGCACTTTCTTTTAGTAAGGATATCTTTTCAACTGTATCATCATAAAATGGGCTTTCAGATGAAATAGTTGCTAAAGTTTTAAGTGCTTCCAAATAATTTCCGCTGTCAATTTCCTTGATACCTTTATCATATATTAATCTGCTCTCTTCCCATAATTGAGATTGTGCTAGAGTCGTCTCGGCATATTTTTCTGCAACAGGGAGAAGCTTATAATTTTCAATAGAAAAGGATAAATCCTCAAATGTTATTTCTTTATTTTTATATGATGTAACTAAATTGTCTATTTCATTTTGAAAGTAATTAAAATGCTCCTCTCCTACTTTCTTTAATTCAATATATTTTTCTGGCAAAGAATCCATTTTTTGAACCATAACTTCTTCTGAAAAATCAGAAATCAAATTTTCACCAAATGTAGTTATCCAATTATTATATGAAATTTTATTATATACATAAAAAGAAACCGTAATAACACATAAGCTTATAGCAGCTATTATAATGTGTTTTAAATATTTTTTTATAATAAACACCTCCCGAAATAAGTAATAATAATACTTTTAAGGCTTTGTTCCGTATTAATTTAGATTTTTATAATTAGTAGATTGGGGAAACTTTTTTAGAATCTCCCCATGTCCTTTTTTATAATTTGAAATTAATATTTAACTTTAGCTTATATAAGAGCCTCTCCAAATTTTTTACCATAATCAAAACATTGTTTCAACTGCTCTTCGGAAGGATTAAAATTAACTTTTAATGTTCCTGCTGGTTGTTTCATTTTAAGCTGATTAAGACGTTGCTCAATATTGCCAACAGCTTCTCCGCTCCAACCATAAGAACCAAATGCTCCTGCGAATTTACCCTTATGTATAATAGGGTTAATTTCTGATAAAACTGCCCAAATAGGAGGAAGCGTATCTCCAACTATTGTAGGAGAACCAATTAAAATTCCTTTAGCGTCATTTATTTTACTAATTGCCTCATCTTTTCCATCTACAACAAGGTCGTAAATATGAACATCTATGTCTCCTGCCGATTTAATACCATTTGCTATTTCATATGCCATTTTTTTTGTGTAGCCATAAGAAGTTGCATATACCATAACAACACTTGTTCTTTCAGGAGGTACAACTGTAGACCATTCTTTATACATCTGAATATACTTTTGAGGGTCTTGACGAATTACAGGGCCGTGTCCGTTACAAATTGTTTCTATGTCTAAATCTTTAATTTTTTCTATTGCTGAAAGAACATTGCTTTTAAAAGGCCCCATTATACAATCAAAATAATATTTATATGCTTCATTAAAGTCGCCTTCCATCTGTATTTTATCATTAAATACTTCTTCGTGAGCATAATGACAACCAAATGAATCACATGTAAAAATAGTTTTTCTTTCAGGTATATAAGTATACATAGAGTCAGGCCAATGTAAAAACGGTACCATCATAAAATTAAGAGTTAAACCTCCAAGGTCTAAAGTATCACCATCTTTTACTACTATTGATTCAAACTCAAAATTTACAACTTCTTTAATAAATTTAATTGCTGTTCCAGAACCTACAACTTTAGCTTTTGGGCAAAGTTCTAAAAGTTTTCCTAAACTTCCAGTATGGTCTGGTTCGGTATGGTCAAGAACGATATAGTCGATTTCAGCAGGGTTTTGTACTGAATGTACCCTCTCTATAAATTCATCAAAAAATGTTTCTTTTGCAACTTCAAATAATGCAGTTTTTTCAGAACCTTTCACAATAAAGGAATTGTATGTTGTACCATATTTAGTGTACATTATTATGTCAAAAACACGTATATCGAAATCTAATGCGCCTACCCAATAAATATCCTGTTTAACTTCTAAAGATTTATACATTATAAAATTCTCCTTTCAACTATAAAATTTTATTATATAGGTATAAAAATTATTAAGTATACCTTTATACTAAATTATCTTATTTTTTGTAAATATTGTCAAGATTACTACTGGGAATTGATAGCATAATAACGTGAAAAAATTAACAAATATTTAACTATAAAATAATAATGAATATAATATAAATTGTTAATATTTTATCTTTATATTTAAAATGTATACTTAAAAGTAAATTTAGACAAATTTTTCCAAGAAACAGTAAAAAAGTTTATTAAATATTATACCCGTCTTTCTTATTAAAAGTATAAAATGTTTAAATACTTTATCAAACACTTGCATAATAAAAACTCATATGATATAATCGTTTGCGTTAATCGTACAAATTCCATTTTTTGAGTTTGTATAATACACACATGGCTTAATGTCGCTAGGTGACTATTATAGTTAGGCGTGCGTTTAAAAGTCATGGAGGAAAATAACCTAGGAGGTGCGCTATGGGCGTAATATCAATGAAACAATTATTAGAAGCAGGGGTTCACTTTGGACATCAAACCAGACGTTGGAATCCTAAAATGGCAGAATATATTTTTGCTGAAAGAAACGGAATATATATTATCGACCTTCAAAAGACAGTTAAAAAAGTTGATGAAGCTTATAATGCTGTTAGCGAAATTATTAAAGACGGTGGAGAAATATTATTTGTAGGAACAAAAAAACAAGCACAAGATTCTATTAAAGAAGAAGCAATTCGTTGTGGCATGTATTATGTTAACGAAAGATGGTTAGGCGGTATGCTTACTAACTTTAAAACAATTCAAACACGTATTGCTAGACTTAAAGAACTTGAAAAAATGCAAGAAGACGGAACTTTTGATGTTTTACCTAAAAAAGAAGTTGCTAAATTACTTCACGAAAAAGAAAAGCTTGACAGAAATATCGGCGGAATTAAAGAAATGAAACAAGTTCCTGATGCTTTGTTTATTGTTGACCCAAGAAAAGAAAGAATAGCTATTTTAGAAGCACGCAACTTAGGTATTCCTGTTGTTGCTATTGTTGATACAAACTGTGACCCAGATGAAGTTGACTTCGTTATTCCTGGAAATGATGATGCTATAAGAGCTGTAAAATTAATTGCTGGAAAAATGGCAGATGCTGTTATAGAATCAAGACAAGGTGTTCAGTTTGATTCTCCTCAAGAAGAAGTTGAAACAACTGAAGAAATTAAAGAAGAAGTAGTGGAGGTAAACTAAAATGGCTGTTACTGCTGCAATGGTTAAAGAATTAAGAGAAATGACAGGCGCAGGAATGAGCGACTGTAAAAAAGCTTTAGTCGAGACTGATGGTAATATAGAAAAAGCAGTTGACTTTTTAAGAGAAAAAGGGCTTGCTGCTGCTGCAAAAAAAGCTGGTCGTATTGCTACAGAAGGTCTTGTTTTCACATATATATCAGATGATAACAAAGTTGGTGTAGCTGTTGAAGTTAACAGCGAGACAGACTTTGTTGCTAAAAACCAAGATTTTAAAACTTTTGTTGAACAAGTTGCAAAACAAGCAGCTGAATCCAACTCAAGCAGTGTTGAAGAATTTCTTACAGAAAAATGGAATTTTGATGAAAACGAGACTGTTCAAGCTGCTCTTACACAAAAAATCTCTATTATTGGTGAGAACTTAACAATTAGACGTAAAGAAAGATTTGTTAAAGAAGGAAACGGTGCATTAATTTCATATATTCACGGTGGCGGTAGAGTTGCTGTTTTACTCGAATTAGTATCAGATGTTGAAAATGAAGATTTAGTTGAAGCTGGAAAAAATATTTGTATGCAAATTGCTGCTATGAGCCCAAGATTTGTTTGCAGAGAAGAAATTTCAGATGAGTTTATTGCAAAAGAAAAAGAAATTTTAACTCAACAAGCAATTAATGAGGGCAAACCAGCTGATATAGTAGAAAAAATGATTGTTGGAAGACTTAACAAACAACTTAAAGATTTCTGCCTTAATGAGCAAGAATATGTTAAAGATGGAGATATGTCAGTAGCTAAATATCTTGAAAGTGTTGGCAAAGAAATCGGTTCAACTGTTTCTGTTAAACGTTTTGTTAGATTTGAAACAGGAGAAGGTCTTGAGAAAAAAGAAGAAAACTTTGCTGAAGAAGTTAGCAAAGCTATGCAAGGATAATAATTTTATATATTTTTTTAATAAGTTTATTGGGATTGTCTAAAAGTATGCCTTTATGGGAAAATTATTTCTAAAGGTGTTATGTACTTTGGGGCAATCCCTTAATTATAGTGGTTAACTTTTTTATGTTGTAAAAAAGAAAAATATTGGGGAGGAAACTTTTTTTTAAAAAGTTTCCCCAAGAGACTATTTAGAATCTCGCTTTTAGCGGAATTTTGAGATAATTTTTTGTTATGCAAGGAAACGCCGACGACGCATACTCAAAGAAAGTCTGCTAGGAGGCATTGACGAAGCAGAGCGAAAAATTAGCCAAAATGACAAAAATGGAGATTTTGAACAGTCTCTTAGGTCTTTAATTTTTAAATAAAAAAACAATAGCAATTTTTTATTGTTTGTGATACATTATAATTGAAAGGTGCGTTGTTATGTTTAAAAGAGTTATATTAAAAATAAGCGGAGAGGGCTTATCTGGTGACAACAAAAACGAACACTTTCATGATGATACAATTAACCGTATTGTTAGTGAAGTAAACACTCTCGTTGAAAAAGGTGTGGAGGTTTGTATTGTTGTTGGAGGCGGTAACTTTTGGCGTGGAAGAGATGCTAAAAGCCAAATGGATAAAGTCAAGGCTCACCAAATTGGTATGACAGCCACTATTATGAATGGAATATATTTGGCTGAAGCATTTAGGATTAATGACGAAATTAACAGCAAAATTAATCAAACTAAACAAAAAGCAGTTGTTATGACTCCTTTTGATGTTAATGGATTCACTATAAAATATACAAAGGAATTAGCTCTTGAATACATGTCAAAAGGCATTGTACCTATTTTCGCTGGTGGAACAGGGCATCCTTTCTTTTCTACGGACTCAATTGTAGCTATAAGAGCCTGCGAGCTTTGCGTTGATGCTGTACTATACGGAAAAAATGTTGAGTGTGTTTATGACGACGACCCTAGAAAAAACAAAAATGCAAGAAAACTGAAAACTGTTCCTTATGACACTGTTATTGCAAACAATTTAGAGGTAGCCGATATTAGTGCTATTACTCTTACATCAAAAGAGGATATAAGTTCAATAGTTTTTGCACTATCTACACCTAAATCAATAATTACTGCATGTGAGGACAATGACTCACTTTTTGAGATAGGCGGAACAAAAATTGATAATAATATTAAAACAGAATATTACTAAATTTTGAGCTTAATCGCTGTTAATAATAAAGGGCTATTATAAATTTTTTTAAATTTTGTTGAACTAGCACTAATTTAAAAGAAAGAAATTTAGTCTTTACATACGTATAAATATAAAGGAGGAATATGCATGACAAAGTATACTGAAAATTATGAAAACAAAATGAAGAAATCTATCGAAAGCTTAGAGGCAGAACTTGGTACAATTCGTGCTGGAAGAGCAAACCCTCATATTCTTGACCGTATAACTGTTGACTATTATGGAACAGAAACACCTATTAATCAAGTAGGAAATATTACAGTTCCCGAAGCAAGGTTAATACAAATCCAACCTTGGGACAAGGGCATTTTAAAACAAATTGAAAAAGCTATTCAAGCTTCTGATTTAGGTATTAATCCTACTAATGACGGAAACATTATCCGCCTTGTTCTACCAGAACTTACAGAAGAAAGAAGAAAAACCCTTACAAAAGATGTTAAGAAAAAAGGCGATGACTTTAAGGTTGCAATAAGAAATGTAAGACGTGACGGTATGGATGAATTCAAAAAATTAGAGAAAAAAAGTGAAATTACAGAAGATGAGCTTAAAAATCTTGAAGAAAAATTACAAAAACTTACCGACAAATTTATAAGTGATATTGATAAAATAGTTGAGGCAAAAAATAAAGATATTATGTCTATTTGATAAGTCGTTTATTTTAAAGCGGCACAGCATATTTGTTGTTGTGTCGCTTATGTTTATTACATTTGTAAAAAAATAATGTTACATTACAATTTTTTTGGAGGAGTAAATGGCAGAAATAGACTTAGAGAAATTGCCAAATCATATAGCAATTATAATGGACGGAAATGGAAGATGGGCAGCAAAGAGATTTTTAAATAAATCTGCTGGGCATAACGCCGGTGCTCAAGCCCTAAAAAAAATTACTTTGTATGCAAATGACTTAGGTATAAAATATTTATCAGTCTATGCATTCTCTACTGAAAACTGGAAGCGTTCAAAAGAAGAAATAGATAATTTAATGGATTTGCTAAGAAATTTTATACAGCAATATATTAACGATACTAAAAAAAATAATATTAGAATTTGTGTAATAGGAGAACGTTCAAGACTTGCAACCGACCTTTTAGAAAAAATAAGCTACTTAGAGGAATTAACTAAAGATAAAGACGGTACTACTCTTATTATAGCACTTGATTATGGCTCACGAGATGAAATTAAAAGAAGTATACAAAAAATATGTACAGATGTTTCAAAAAGAAAATTTGATATAGATGATATTGATGAGGATTTAATTTCTAATTATTTAGATACTTCAAGCTTCCCTGACCCAGACTTGCTTATAAGAACAAGTGGAGAAATGAGACTTAGCAATTTTTTATTGTGGCAACTTGCCTACTCTGAATTTTGTTTTATCGAAAAGCTATGGCCTGACTTTAATGAAAAAGATTTGGATAATATTATTCTACAATATCAAAAAAGGGATAGACGTTTTGGAGGAAGAAAGTAACTTTTTGCTAATAAAAAATTAAGCTTTAAGAACATAGTAAATATTTATATGAGGTGGAATATGTTCAAACGTATTATTTCAAGTGTTGTTGGTTTGCCTATTCTAATTGCATTTATAGTAATGGGTGGGATTTATTTACAGCTTGCTGTTTCTGTTCTTTCTATATTTGGTATGTTAGAATTTTATAAGGGTATAAGTAGCAAAATACTACCAGTACATTTTATAGGCTTGACATTTGCTGTCCTTTACCTTATAACACTTCAACACTTAAATAAAATCAATATTATGATTTTATTTGCATCTTTTGTAATTTCACTTCTTATTTTCGGTGTGATTTTTAATGACAAAACAAATATAATTGAATGTTGTGTTACTTTTTTTGGTTTTTTTTATGTTGCTTTTTTAATGTCTTTTATTTTTCTTGTTAGAGATTATAGTTTTGGCAAGTTTTTTGTCGGATTAGTTTTTATAAGTGCATGGGGAAGCGATACATTTGCATACTTTACAGGGATAACTATAGGAAAACATAAACTTTGCCCTAAACTAAGCCCCAAAAAAACAATTGAAGGTTCAATCGGAGGGGTTGTCGGAGCAACTATTTTAGGTATAATTTATGGATTTGTTGTAAATTATTTTTATTCAGTAAATGATTTTAACACTACCCTTTTCTTTGCAATTGTATGTGCTGTTGGTGCTGTATCATCACAGTTTGGAGATTTGGCTGCTTCGACTATTAAAAGATTTACAGGTATAAAAGACTATGGTCACATTATTCCGGGGCATGGTGGTATACTAGACCGATTTGACAGTATTTTGTTTACTGCCCCTGGTGTATATATTGTAATGTGTATACTACTTATGAACAAATTGCATTAATAAAAAGAAATTAATTTTTGTCATAATAACGATATTCATAATATAAGGCTTCTTAAATATTTTGGGAAACTTTTTCTCAAAAAAGTTTCCCAAAATATTATGTCAATAATTTTACTATAACTAATAAACAAGAATTTAGGTGATTTATGAAAAAAATATGTATTTTGGGTTCAACGGGTTCAATAGGTACACAAACATTAGATGTAGCCAGAAATTTAAGCGATAATATTGAAGTAATAGGACTCTCAACAAATACTAATATTGAGCTTTTACAAAATCAAATTGATGAATTTAAAGTTAAAGAAGTCGCTGTAGTAGACGAAGAAAAAGCATTTATTCTAAAAAATAATATGCGTGATAACGGTGTTAAAGTGTATAGTGGAGCAAATGGATTATTGGAGCTTGTAAAAAATAAAAATTACGAACTTCTTGTTAACTCTCTAGTTGGTAATGTAGGTTTAATCCCAACTATAACAGCAATAGAGTGTGGAAAAAACATTGCCCTTGCAAACAAAGAAACTTTGGTAACAGCCGGAGAAATTGTTATGAACAAGGCGAAAGAAAAAAATGTTTCTTTATTTCCTATCGATAGCGAACATTCAGCTATTTTACAATGTTTAGAGGGAAATAGCTTTAACAATATACACAAAATTTATTTAACCGCATCTGGAGGCCCTTTTCGTACAAAAAGCTTTGAGCAGCTTAAAAACGTTTCAGTTTCTCAAGCCTTATCTCACCCAAACTGGGTTATGGGTTCAAAAATAACCATTGATTCAGCAACATTAATGAATAAAGGGCTTGAAGTAATAGAGGCTAAATGGCTTTTTGATGTTCCTCTGCAAAAAATTTCTGTTTTAGTTCACCCACAAAGTATTATTCATTCAATGGTAGAATTTGAAGATGGAGCTGTTATGGCACAACTAGGTGAGGCAGACATGCGTATACCCATTCAATATGCTTTAACTTATCCTAAAAGAATAAAAAATAATTTTGATAGAATTGATTTTCTGCAAAAAAATAGTCTTACTTTTGAAGCACCAAATACCAGCAATTTTCCATGTCTGCAGTTAGCATTTGATGCAATAGAAACAGGTGGTACTTTGCCGGCAGTACTTAATGCTGCAAATGAAGTTGCTGTTTCCCTTTTTCTTAAAGAAAAAATTTCTTTTTTACAAATTCCCGAATTAATAGGAAAAGCAATGAAAGCATATACTGTTAAATACAACTTTACCATAGATGATGTTTTAGAAGGAGATAGATGGGCTAGAGAGTATGTTTTAAGTTGTTGTGATGCTTAATAACAGTTTTTCAATATTTAAAGAATAAAATGAGGTGATTTTTTTAATGGAAGTTTTATTAGCTAGAAGTATACCTATATTGATAGGTATTTTTGCTTTTGGAATTTTGGTTCTTGTACATGAAATGGGACATTTTTTTGTCGCTAAAAAGTGTGATATACTAGTAGAAGAATTTGCAATAGGAATGGGACCAAAAATTTTTTCTTTTACTAAAGGGGAAACTTTGTTTTCAATAAGGATTTTTCCTTTAGGTGGATTTTGTCGATTATTAGGAGATGATGATACCTCCAGTGATGTTCGTGCTTTTAATAATAAAACTGTTTTACAGCGTATTGCTGTAATTTTAGCAGGAGCAACAATGAATTTAGTTTTGGCATTTTTTATTTTTACAGGAATTGTTTTTGCTAATGGATTTGCTACTAATGTTGTTAGGGAAGTTTCCCCTAATTCTCCGGCATATTCAGTCGAAATCTTAAAAGGCGACAAAATAACTAAGCTTGACAATAAAAATATAACTACTTTTAATGATATACTTTTAGCACTTCAATTGTCCGATGGAAAAGCTATAGAAATTGAAATAGAGAGAGAGGGAGCAAAATATACTAAAAAGTTAACTCCTTATCGAGACCCTAAAGATGGAGTTTTAAAGATTGGTTTTGTACCTGATGCTAAAACCGGAATATTTGAGCAACCAACTGAAGGGTATATCAAAGCAGGTTTTTTTGAAAGTATATCTCAAGGGTTCTTGCAAATGACCTTTTGTATTAAAGCAACTATTTACAGTTTAATTGAACTTATAAAATTTAATGTTTCAGTTGAGCAAATGGCAGGGCCTATCGGTGCAGTTTCTATGATTGGAGACTCTTATAACAAGACGATAGATGAAAGTATAATGTTAACAATACTTAATATTTCGGGATTTATAGCTATGTTAAGTGCAACAATAGGAGTTTTTAATTTATTGCCTATTCCGGCACTCGACGGCGGAAGGCTTGTTTTCTTAGTAATCGAAGGAATACGCAAAAAACCTATTTCACCTGAAAAAGAAGGAATGGTTCATTTCGTAGGTTTTGTGATTTTGATGGCTCTTGGTGTGTTTATAGCTTATAATGATATTTTAAAGCTCATTTAATACAAGCTTATTTCAAAATTAAAACACCTTTCAATAAAGTTTTGAAGGAGTTTGATGAGACTTTGATAGAAGTTTCCTCAGTTTCTTATATTTTTCAAGTAATAATTTTATCAAGCTTACATTAATTTAACGTGAGTTCGGCGCAATAAAGCTGTGTCGAACTTTTGATAATATTCGCACAAATTTAGCCAAAATTAGGCTAAATTTATGCTCATAACGTGAAAAATCTTACAATTTTCGGCTTGTTTCACAAGCCGATTCGACTACGTCGAACTCACGTTAATTTATTACATCATTAAATAACAGAAGAAGGAGAATATTATGAAAAGAGCATTAATAAGTGTATCAGATAAAACGGGAATAGTAGAATTTGCAAAATCTATTGTTGAACTCGGATTTGAAATCATTTCAACAGGAGGTACATATAAAGCACTAAAAGATACTGCTATAAATGTAATAAATATATCAGATATAACTAATTTCCCAGAATGTTTGGACGGACGTGTGAAAACACTTCACCCCAATATACATGGCGGTATTTTAGCTATTAGAGATAATCCTGAGCATATGAAACAACTTGAGCAACATAACATATCAACTATAGATTTAATTGTCGTTAATCTATACCCTTTCAAACAAACTATTTTAAAAGAAAATGTATCTCTTGATGAGGCAATAGAAAATATTGATATAGGAGGCCCTTCAATGCTTCGTGGAGCGGCTAAAAATTATCAAGATGTCGCTGTTGTAATAGACCCATCTGATTATGATAAAGTATTAAATGAAATAAAAGAAAATGGAAAAACCGATATAAAAACAAACTTTTATTTAGCAGCAAAGGTTTTTATGCATACAGCACATTATGATACATTAATAGCAGAATACTTGAAAGAAAAAGCTGGAATTGAAGCTTTTCCGAACACATTAACGTTAACTTATGAGAAAGTTCAAGAAATGCGTTATGGTGAGAACCCTCATCAAAGTGCTGCATTTTATAAGGAAATAGGAGATAACAAAGGTATGCTTACTTCTGTTATACAAATCCATGGAAAAGAACTTTCTTTTAATAATATTAATGATACTCATGGAGCATTGGAACTACTAAAGGAATATAGCGAACCTACAGTTGTAGCTTGTAAACATTCAAATCCATGTGGTGTTGGTAGTGCAGAAAATATTTATGAAGCTTATATGAAAGCATTTAACGCAGACCCCGTTTCTATTTTTGGAGGCATTGTTGTCGCTAATAGAGAAATTGATAAATCTACAGCAGTTGAACTTAACAAAATTTTTGTTGAAATAGTTTTAGCACCTGATTTTACAAATGAAGCTTTAGAGATATTAAGTGCAAAGAAAAATATTAGGCTTCTTAAACTAGAAAATATGGAAAAAATGCAGCCAAAAAATAGCATAGATATTAAGAAAGTTTCTGGTGGCATATTAGTGCAACATGTTGACAGTCTATTGTTTAACGAAAGTGATTTAAAATGTGTTACAGATAGAAAACCTACAGAAAAGGAAATGGAAGACTTACTATTTGCTTGGAAGATGGTTAAATATGTTAAATCAAATGGAATTGCAATAGCTAAGGACAAGCAATCAATAGGTATAGGACCAGGGCAGGTTAATCGAATTTGGGCTTGCAACCAATCTATAGAGCATGCTATAGACCACTTGGGTGAGAATTCTTTAAAAGGTGCATCGCTTGCTTCTGATGCATTCTTTCCTTTTTCTGATTGTGTTGAAGCCGCAGCAAAAGCTGGTATTACAGCAATAATTCAGCCAGGCGGTTCGCTTAATGACAAAGATTCTATTGATGCTTGTAATAAGTATGGTATAGCTATGCTGTTTACTGAAATGCGTCATTTTAGACATTAGACAATTTTGGTTCGGCGCAATATAAATTGAGTCGAACTTTTATGATATTCCATAAAACTTTAAATCAAACTTTATTCTAATAGAAAAAAATAAATCATATTCTATTCCATAAAGTAATATGGAAGGAAGATATATGGTGAATAAAAAAGAATTAGAAGGATTAGTACTAAGTGTTTTAATTGCTGAAGCGGTAGGTTTTTTATCAGGATTTTTGGCTAGAAATTCGAGACAAGTATATGATAGCCTAATAAAGCCTTCAATGGCACCTCCTGGTTGGTTATTTCCTGTTGTTTGGACTATATTATATGCTTTAATGGGTATAGCAGCATATAAAGTATACTCTAGTGATGTTTCTAAAACAAAAAAAAGAAATGCTTTAATAGTATATAGTTTACAACTACTCGTAAACTTTAGCTGGAGTATAGTCTTTTTCAGATATGGACTAATCGGGTATAGCGTTTTTATACTAATACTACTGGATATTTTGGTAATTATTTGCACGATATTGTTTTATAGAATAGATAAAAAATCTGCATTTTTAATGATACCATATATTATTTGGATTTTATATGCTACCGACTTAAACGCTGCTATTTGGTTATTAAACAGTTAGAACAACAAAGATAGTAATAACAAATAAATTTTTTCAAATGAAAGAAACCATTTTAAAGGAGTGGTGGATTATGTTTACAACAGCGATTATTGTTGCAGCCGGAAAAGGTGAAAGACTAAATTCAAAGATATCTAAGCAGTTTTTAAATCTGGATGGCAAACCTATTTTGACACATACGCTAGAGAAATTTCAAAACAGCAGTTTTATAAATGAAGTAATAATTGTTACAAAAAAAGATAGCGTAGAATATTGCCAAAATGAAATAGTTTGCAAATATCAATTTAACAAAGTAAAAAAAGTAATTTCTGGAGGAGATAGAAGACAAGATTCAGTTTATTGCGGAATAAAAGAAACAAATATTAAAACTGATATTTTGTTGATACACGACGGTGTAAGACCTTTTGTGACAGAGGAACAAATAAGTAACATAATTATGGGTGCTAAAAAATTTAATTCTTGTGTTTTAGGAGTAAAAGCAAAGGATACAATAAAGATATGTGATGATAATGACTTTATTGTGCAAACGCCAGATAGAAGTAAGCTTTGGTCAATACAAACCCCTCAAGGTTTTAAATTTGGTTTAATTAAAAGTGCATATGAAAAAGCTATAAGTGAAAATTTTGAAGCTACTGATGATGCTCTAATAATTGAGAATCTTGGAAATAAGGTGAAAGTTATAGAAGGTAGTTATTTTAATATAAAAATAACTACAAGAGAAGATTTAATCTTTGCTAAATGTATTTTAGACTTGCAAATGGGTTTAACAAATAATCTTACTTGAGTTCAACTAGCATAGTAACATAGTAAAATAGTATATTTAATACATCATATAAGTATAATGATATAAGAAAGAGGTTTTTTGTGAAAAAAGTAGATATTTACACTGATGGAGCTTGTTCTGGCAACCCAGGAAAAGGTGGATATGGTGTAGTATTAATTTTTAACGGAAAAAGAAAAGAACTTTCCGGAGGTTATAAATTAACTACAAACAACCGTATGGAAATTATGGCGGTTATTAAGGGATTACAGACATTAAATGAGCCTTGTGAAGTCAATCTGTATTCAGACTCTAAGTATGTTGTTGATGCTATTGAAAAAGGTTGGGTAAAAAAGTGGCAGAAAAACAACTGGATGAGAAATAAAACAGATAAAGCTTTAAATATTGACTTATGGATTTTGATTTTAGAGTTGTTAAAAATTCACAATGTAAAATTTATTTGGGTAAAGGGTCATGCTAATAATGTTGAAAACGAGAGATGTGATTTTTTAGCAAGAGAGAGCATTTTGCACGGTATTTTGGAAGATGATGAAAATTATAACTAATTTTTAGACAAAATCATTGACAGTAACACTAAAATATGTTATCGTTAATATGTTACAAGTTAATTTTTTTTTTAATTAGGAGGATTTTCAATGAAAAAAGGCAATGTTAAGTGGTTTAATGCAGAAAAAGGTTTTGGGTTTATTTCAGTACAAGGTGAAGACGATGTTTTCGTACATTTCTCAGCTATCACTGCTGATGGATTCAAAACTTTAGAAGAAGGTCAAGAAGTTGAATTTGACGTAGTGCAAGGTGCTAAAGGTCCTCAAGCTGCAAACGTAGTTCGCTTATAATCAAATCTGTTTTATGCGTTTGCATTTAATATAGAGTAAGGTTATCAGCAGTAAGCCTTTCATATTATATATTTTATGAAGGGCTTTTTTGTGTGCAAATAAAAATTTCTATCAAACTTAAGTAAAAGTTCGATACTATAAAACTATATCGAACTTTTTATAATAGTTATTTTAAAAAGCAATTTTTGAAATAATACTAATAAAAATATTTCTTTCATAAAAAATAATAGCAATTTTAGATGACCTTATCATTGTACTTATTATAGAATTAGAGTCCTTTATAACAAATATACTTAAAATAGTGAACAATATCCATAAAACTAATGTGCCTTGTACAGCCCCAGAAATAAGCCCACCAAATTTATTAAATTTTTTTACTACGGGAAGTTTATCGACAACATTAATACTTTTTGATATAATCCTCATAATTAGCCAAACAATTAAAAAAACTAATATAACAGAAATTGCATTAATACATAAAGTTGCAAGAAAACTTGCAATATAATCTTCAATCTTTGATACATTTAGTAGCTTGTATAATTCTATATTATTATTTTCCAAAAGTATATTTGTTAGTGATTCTGGAATAGGCAACTGTTTTATAAACATTGTTTGAGCTTTTAGTGTTTGTTCTTTGACAATTTCGTTTAATCCAAGAGAGTTTATTATTGCAAGCTTAATATCATCAAATAGCCATGTGCCTAGTAAAAATCTACTTAAAATCGGGTATATCCACTTAGCAATTAATATAGAAATTATAAATGAAAATAGCTGAAAGACGGATAATAATAAACCCTTTTTATAACCTAAAAATGTAAATATAAATATAACTATTATGACTAATAAATCAAGACCATTTACCATATAATCCTCCAATTTTTAAATAACATAATATTGAGACAAACTCTTTAACTCTTACTCTGTTTCTACAGCTTCTGTTTCAAAAGATTCTGTTTTTATGGCTTCCTCTTCTATAGGTTCTAATTCCAAAGACGTAGGCGTAGGAGAAGAAGGAGCTTTTGTAGGAGACTGTTTCTTTTCGTTACTCCTGTTCGAACGCCTCATAACTTTAGCTTCATTATTTGTTACAAAAAGAACTACATCTGTACTTTCAAGCAAAACAATCTGCTTATAATCTTGTAATGCATTATATTCCCATATAACATGCCCTTTTGTATTTAGAGCAACATAATGTCTATTTGAGCCAACAATTGCATAGTTTTCATTAGCATATAAATATGTTATTTTTTTTCCAAAATTATATTCACCAATTTTAGAAGCTGTTTTGTCATAAAACTGTACTGTTCCTTGAGGCTTACTCTCTTTATTTATATTACCATCACCAAGTGCAATAACAAACCCCTTATTACCCATATATCCCATAAAGTCTATCTTGTTATCCAACTCTATACTTTTTGAAATACTAACTGGTACATCTTCTTTAAATGGTATATGTGATATTTCTGAATCCGATACTGATATTAAATTATTATCGTCAAAAAATTGTAGTAATGCAATAATTTGGTTTTCTTTTGGTATACCTCCAAAAATTCCATCTGTATGGTTCTTATTTTCTTCTCTTTTGTTATAATAGAAAATTATATTTGATGCCATTTTCATTCCATTAATGTCTAATACATTTACTGCCCATATTCTTCCATCAGTTGAAACACTAGATGCAAAAGGAATAATATTTTCGGTTCTATGTAAAAATCCATTAACTTTAACACCCTTTTTGTTATATGGTGTGGTTATATAATCATCGCCTGACCTTACTATAATTGAAACATATCCTTCTGAATTAATTGATATGTCTTGAATGATTCCGTCAACTTCCTCTTTATATAACAATCCTTCTGGAGAAAATACATAAAATATACTTCCTCTAGGCTCATAAGCAGCGACATACGAACAGTTACTAACTATATTTGGCATATTCATTGTAAATACTTCATTCCATTTTGTCTCACCATTTCCTGTTATATATTTCATACCATCATTTGTACAGAAATAATAATCATGAGAATTATATGAATAAAAAACCGCACCACTGTTATAACCAAAATTTGTAGATATACCTGTTTCAACAAAGTTTGTACTATTAGAAAAAACAGGTATAATATCATCAGAGTTAGTCTGTACTTTTAGAGTAGTAAGATAAACTAATATAGTAATGCAAATGATTATAAATGAAAATTTCATGCTTCTATTTTTATTTTGATGTTGATTTTGATGTTGCATATTGCCTTCACTCCTTAATTACAAAGGTTTACAAATATATACATTATTTTTATATAAGTTATCATACATTTGTAAAGAGTTTTTGTAAAGAGTTTGGAAGTGATTATAGCCAATAATTATAAGCAATATACAAATAGATGCAAATTTAGCCAAATAAAAGTTTGGGAAGTAAATAAAAATCTACTTCCCAACGGACTAAATAACGTGAGTTCGACGAAATAAGACTGCTTCGAACTTTTGATAATATTCGCACAAATTTAGCCAAAATAAGGCTAAATTTATGCTCATAACGTGAAAAATCTTACGATTTTCGGCTATGTCGAACTCACGTTAAATACATTCTTAATTAACTTTTACGTCTTCTAACACAAACTACTAATCCTATTACAAAGATAGAAAAAGGAATAAGAATTACAGTTAAAAAACTAATAACAGCTATTTCACTTTTGCTTATTTCCAAAAATTCAAAGGAAGAAGTTTTGGGGTTAATATCTACAGTATTTTCTATATTTTGAGTCCAGTTTATGGCACTTATTAGAAATTGATAGTTACCACCAGACATATAGACATCTAAAGATTCATCTAAAATATATGATTCTCCAACTATAATAAGCTTCGTTCCAATAGAATCATCTGTTACTGCTACAGCTAAATTAAACACACCTACATTATCTCCTGTTTCTTTATCAATTGAAATAGCATTAGGGTCTGATTTTTCATATGACATTTGGCTTGTAGTAAGAATTGGACTAATAGTAATATTATTTCTTTTATTGTCTGCTTCTTTAATACTTTGGGAATATGGAATAACCACCTTATAATTACTACCGATAATATCAGTTACTTTATTTTTTACAAAATTTGGTATAATATTGGTTTGGTTTTCCATATAGCTATCTTTATTTGCTTCAACAACTAAGTAACCTCCCATCTGTATACCATACTCCCACAAAAGCCCACTCAAGTTAGGTAGTCTTGAATTTGATAAATCCATTAAAAATATAGCACTGCCACCATTTTTTAGATATTCTCTAACCTTAGCAGTTTCATTATCTGTCCAATCATCTAAAGGAGTTGTAACAAAAATAATACTACAATCATTTGGTATTTTCTCATCAGTAGATAAATCTAGCTGTTTAAATTCATAGTTTGACAATGAAATTTCCTTAATAAACTTTTCGGGAACAGTATGTTCTTGATGATTAGAAACATTATAAATTATAGGAGTAAATTCACTCGTTACATATATTATTGCATTTGAAACTTGTGGTTCAACATTAACACTCTTTACCTCCTGTACTCCTAGTTCATAGTTCATTTCTAAAGTAACTAAATCTTCAGGCTGAATAACCCTAAATCTTTCTCCATATTCGACAATAATACTACTTTCAGCTATTTGCTCACCATTTTTTGAGTATTTATTTGCAAAGTTTGGGTAAAGTATAGGGTCTTTATATTCAACTTTAATATATTTGTTTTTAGAATAGCCATTTAGTATTTCTTTACACATATCTGTGTATACATCAGTAGAATCATTTCTAAATAAGGCATATATTTTTACTTCTTTATCAATTGAATTTAAAATTTCTTTTGTCTCACCAGAAATTGAATAAAGCTTGTCTTTTGTTAAATCAACTCTAATATTAATAATATCTGCAAAAAGATTAACAACAATTAAAATATCAATAACTAAAAAAAGCATAATTGTAGAAAAGAAACTGTGCTTAAATTTTTTATTTTTAAAAGAATTAGTCAGTTTGTTCATTTTTTAATCCTTCCTAACACCATCTTCTTTTTTCTATAATATAAACTGTAAAGTAAATAAACGCTATAGAAAAATTAATAAAGTAAACTATGTCAGACAAGCTAATTAACCCTTTATTTAGATTCTCAAATCTTTTTATTAAAGAAAACCATGTTAGTAAATTATATATTAATGAATCAAATACTAAAGGGCTTAATAAAAATAATATAATTGAAGTACCAAAAAATATTGTTGCCATTACTATCGTAGCCAAAATATTTTTTGTGCTGTCAAAAATTATATAAATCAAAAAACATATTATTGCAAAAATAAAAATAATAGAAGAAACTTTATCGGTTGGTGCATTTGAAGCCAAAAAAGGCATAATAAAATAAATAAACAGAAGTGATGCAAATGTTAAAGCAGAAGCAATAAACCGATTCTTTGTAAGTACAGACATAAAAACTCCAATACTTATAAAAGATATAGCAAGAAAAAAATAGCCAATAAATGAACTAATAATTTGTGCTTTAGGAATTTCTCCAAAAAACGAGATAATAATAGGGAAAAATGAAGTTACTATTATTCCAATAAAAAGTAAAAGTATAGCAGAAAAATATTTACCCAAAACAATTTGCCAAACGTTTAATGGTGAAGTAAAAAGAAGCACGTCTGTTTTCTGACTTAATTCCTCTGAAAAAACTCCCATAGTAATTAGAGGAATAAAAATTAAAAGTGAAACACTTGACATAATTAATACGATGTTATAGTCCGGTGAATACTGCATTAAATTAAATACAATAAATAAATAGGCGTTTATAAATATAAAAAATGATAGAAAAATATAACTTAACATAGAAGTAAAATATATTGTCATTTCTTTTTTTAATATTGCAATCACTTTTACTGTCTCCTTTCTGATTGTATGGAAAATATATTGGAAAACTTTATAAAAAAAATTTCCCAAAGTCTTTCAAAAGACTTTATCAAAAAATATCATAACTTCGGCAGGCACTTCAGCAAAGTTTCTTTTATTATTTTATAATTGAATCTTTATAACTAGCTTCATCAATATTTTCATGAGAAGTCAATTGCATAAAAATTTTTTCAAGCGAAAGAGCTTCTGATTTCATCATTAATATTGGTAAATTATTTTGTGCCATGCAATTAAAAACAGCCTCTCGTATATCAACTTGCTCCGAACATTCTAAAATAACATCAACTGTTCCCTCTTCCATTATATCCTGAAAACTAAAGTTACTTATTATAGAAACTTTCATTATAGCTTCTTTAATTTTTTCCTTATCTCCTTTAATTCTAGCAATAATTCTGTTATGCTGCAGCAATTTTGGGGAAAGTTTGTTAGGGGAATCACTTACAATAATTTCGCCCTTATTCAGAATAATTACTCTGCCACAAATTGTAGTTATGTCAGAAAGAATATGCGAGCTTAAAATTATTGTATGGTTATTTCCTAGCTCTTTAATAATTGCTGTCATTTGCATAATTTGCTCTTGGTCAAGACCTACCATAGGTTGGTCTAATACTAATATTTTAGGGTTTCCAATTAAGGCTTGAGCAAGCCCTAATCTTTGTTGATTTACTTTTGATAAATTTTTAATTAGCCTATTAGGCACTTCGCTTATAAAAACTTTTTCTTTTATTTGTTCAATAACTTGTTTTTTTTCTTTTTTATTTATTTTTTTTATATCTGCTACAAAATTTAAGTATTCATCAATTTTCATGTCATTATAAACAGGTGGTGAATCGGGAAGATAACCAATACTAGCCTTTGCTTTTTGTGGATTTTCCAATATATCAACACCATTCACTATAACATTTCCTTCTGTAGCTGAAATATAACCTGTTATAATATTCATTATCGTTGTTTTTCCAGCACCATTTGGTCCAAGAAAGCCCACTATCTCACCATCATTTATTGTAAAGCTTAAACCGTTAATAGCTTTGTGGCTTCCATATTGCTTTACAAGATTTTTAACTTCTATCAACTTGTATCCCTCCGGCTATTATAGTTTGTTTTTATATGATACTCAAAATTTCCATTATAATACATTGCTATGCAAACTCACATTAAATTAATTGCCATAACACCCTAAACATTTATAAAAATCTGTTTTTCTTTTTATCATTGTCAAAGCATCTTCAACATCTCTTTTATCGTTAACATCAATATCAATTAGAAAAATATATTCTCCTAATTTATTATGCATTGGTCTGCTAACAATAGATGTCATATTTATATCCCAAAGAGAAAAAATATCTAATATTTTATAAAGTTCACCTGGCTTATGGCGAGTAGAAAATGCTATTGTTGTTTTATAACCTGAAACAGGTTTTGTAGTATCGTTTTTAGAAATTAAAATAAAGCTTGTAACATTCAAGTCTAAATCTTGGATTGATTTCTCTTTTATTTCAAGACCATATATTTCTGCTGCAAGACTTGTTGATATAGCTGCTATATTTTCGTCATTGTTGCTTTCTGAAACAATTACAGCAGCTTCGGATGTACTTGAAGTAGCAACTGTTTCTACTCCATTATAATTATTATGCAAAAATTTTCTGCATTGAGATAATGCTTGCGGGTGAGATAATATTTTTGTTATTTTTTGATTTTCATGCGTAGTTTTTACAAGGAGATTGTGTTCTATAGGTATAGAAATTCTTCTTTGTATATAAATATCATCTGAAGAAATTAAATTATCAACAGTTGCATTTACTACTCCCTCTGTTGAATTTTCTATCGGAACAACGCCCATTTCTATTTTTCCGCTTGAAACAGCAGAAAAAACATCATCAATTGTTTGTATAGGAACTAATTCACCTTCTAAATTAAATTTAAGAGCTGCTTGTCCCGTAAAACTTCCGGCAGCGTCCACCGAACCCAAAAAACCTATAATCATATATAAAACCCCAATCATTTTAATAAAATAACGTGAGTTTGACACACAGTTTTAATTCATCAAACCCACATTATTTTAACAAATTTTTCTTAATGTGCATATGTTTTTTTGCAATTATAGTGTATACTAATATTAAAAAGAATTTTATTAAACCCTACTAAAGGATAGATATACCTAATAATTAACATAAGCTTGATACAGTTTTATTACGTTAAACTTGTATTGTTTAATATAAAAATACTTTATTTACTAAATAAAAATTGTATTATTTGTATAAAATTGCTAATTGAGTAAGTCTTAAATCAAATGTATTATATTTATATACTTAATATTAAAAAAATACAGTTAGGGGTCATATCTATGTTTAAAAAATTTAACATTAGAACAAAATTACTAATACCAACTCTAGCCTCTTTATTAATAGGTGTAACATTTACAATTTTCATTATTTATCAAATGATAATTATAAATGTTACTAAAATGTCAGATGAAAAATCAATTGAAATAGCCGAACGTTATAGTAATCAACTAAAGATAAATTTTCAACAAACTTATATGGCTGTTACCACATTACGTTCCACTATTATTGGAGATATTAAAAATAAAAGTTTCGACAGGCAACAAACTAACACAATTATGGAAAATATTCTAAATGAGAATCCTAACTTAACTAGTTTCTATATTATATTTGAACCCAATGTTTTGGGAGACGATAGTAAACATATTGGTGAAGAATCCTCAGATGAAAAAGGGCGTTATATATCCTTATATACTTTAGAGAATGGGCAAATCGTTTTTTCAAAATCTATACATGAAGATTTTAAGTCTAATGCTCAAATGGACTACTACGATATTGCTAAATCAACAAAAGATACATATTATATGCCTCCTTATGAATATAATGGCACTATGTTAATGACTGTCTCTGTACCTATTATAATAAATAATGAAGTTATAGGCGTTATGGGAGCAGATTTTCTTCCGGAACAAATGTATAAAAAATTTGATGAGGCAAAAGTTTTTGATACCGGTTATATTATTCTTATTGATAATAACAATAACGTTGTCTATCACAAAAATCATGAATTTATAACAAAAGATTTTAATAGTATATCAAGCGCAAAAAGGATTGACTCTATAAAAAATGTACTTAGCACAAATCAACCTATAATAGATAACGATATTTCACCGTTAAGCAAAAAGTATATAAGAGTTGCAGTTGTGCCTATAAACTTTGCATACTCCGACAACAAATGGGTAATTTTGGTTGTTGCTCCAATGAGTGAGGTCACTTCTGAATCTAGGAATATAATGTTTGTTGTTGCAATAACACTTTTGATAATGGTAGCATTTGTAATAATATTTTTTGTACTTTCCATTAATGGTATATCAAAGCGTATAACTAATATTTCAAAAATTAGTAAGAGGGTTGCAAATGGAGAATTAAATGTTAATATTAAAGTAGATAGTAATGACGAGGTGGGAAGGCTCAGTCAGGACATGCTTCAAATAATTAACTCTATGAAAAAACTTATTGATGAAATCAAATTAACTACAGCACAGGTAAACATAGAAGGAGATATAACTGCAAGACTAAATGAAGATGGGCTTTTAGGAGGATATAAAGATGTTGCTATTGCTATAAATGAAACAATATCATCTCTTATAGATGAAACATTAGAGGCATTAGAATGTATGAAAAACTATGCAGATGGCAATTTTGATGTAAAGGTTAAAAAACTTCCAGGGAAAAAAGTTATTATGACTGAAATTTTAGAAAATGTTCAAAACAACTTAAAAATGGTAACAAAAGATATTATTGAACTTTCTGAAAGTGCTGGAAATGGTAATTTGAATGTAAGCTTTGATACAAGTAAATATAAAAATGATTGGGCTTACTTAGGCAAAAATCTAAATAATCTGTTAAGCTCAATAATAAAACCAATAAATGAACTCATGATTGTATTAAACAATATGTCACAGGGAAATCTTTCATCACGCTTACAAGGAGAATACAAAGGCGACTTTGCCGAAATGAAATATGCAATTAATAGTACACTAGATATTATAAACGAATATATAAAAGATATTAGCCAAATATTAAATTCAATGTCAGCTAACAACTTTAGAGTTGAGCCCACAAAAGAATATATTGGAGATTTTGCACCTATTAAGTTTTCTTTAAATAGAATAATTAGCTCAATAAATAATGCACTTAGTGAGGTAAAACTTTCCTCAGAGCATGTTACAGCAGGAGCAAAAAATATTTCATCGTCCAGTGAAAATCTAGCTGTTGGGGTAACAGAACAATCTGATACTGTACAGAAATTATCAAATTCTACAAAACTATTTATAGAACAGCTTAACAGCAATATTTCTAAAATAATAACTGCAAACGATTTAGTTGATTCTTCTAGAAAACATGTTATAATGTGTAATTCTAAGATGAAAAATATGCTGGAGGCAATGCAAGAAATTGATAATGCTTCTAAAAATATTTCAAATATTATAAAAGTTATAAGCGATATTGCTTATCAAACTAATTTACTTGCATTAAATGCCGCCGTAGAGGCAGCAAGGGCTGGTCAGCATGGTAAAGGATTTGCAGTTGTAGCAGAAGAAGTTCGTAATTTAGCTGCTAGGTCTCAACTATCAGTTAAAGAAACTACTGAACTAATTACTTCTTCATTACAAACGGTTGAAGCAGGAACACAGATTGCAAATCAGACTGCTAGCTACTTAGATGATATGGTTATTCAAATAGATAAGACATCTAATATTCTATCAGATGTTGCTGCTGAATCTAATAAACAGGGTGATACTATCAAAAATATTAACTTATCTATTGACCAAATTATACAAGTAGTTCAACTAAATTCTGCAATTTCCGAAGAGGCAGCAGCAAGTTCAGAAGAACTTTACAGTCAAGCTACATTATTTTATAATTTAGTTTCACAATATGAATTAAAACAATAAAACTGAATAAATATTAGAATTCTTTCAAAGTCAAAAAACCTTGAGGAAACTTTTCAAAAAGTTTTCTCAAACTCCTTCAAAACTTCAAACAAAAATACACTTAATAATATTTTGATGAGAAATAAATTGAGTCTGAAAGAACTCTATTATTATATTAAAGTCACTGATTTTACAAAAATGAGGAGGTATGTGTTATGGACTTTATAATTGAACATTGCTATGATAGCGAAAAAAATGCATGGTTAGCAACAATATCAGGTGAAATTGATATTTTTAATTCAGGAGAAATGAAATCAAAATTACTAGATTTAATAAATGAAAAAAATGTAGATATATACATTGACTGTAAAAAATTGGAGTATTTAGATTCAACAGCTTTAGGTGCACTTGTAGCTGTTCTAAAAAATGTAAAGGCGTATGGTGGGGAAATGCACTTATTGGGTATTAGACCTAATCTTAAAAAACTTTTTAAGATTACTAACTTAGACAAAGTATTTATTATAGAGGGTGAGCATAATGAATAATGACAATAATAAAATAGAGAATATTCAGCTTTCTTTACCTATAAATGCTGCTTATGTTTCGGCAGCGCGTCTTACGGCTTCATCAATAGCAAATAGAATGGTTTTTGATATTGATGAAATTGAGGACATAAAAGCTGCTGTTTCAGAGGCTTGTACATTTTTTATAAAAAGTTTGCCTACTGATGATAAAAACAATTTTACTATAATGTTTTCTGTTGAAAAGGGTGCATTAAAAATTGTAATTGGAGCAAATATGTCTATTTCTCAAGATTTATCAGATGAAGAGATGGGTTTGCTTATGATTAAAGCTTTAATGGATGAGTTTGAAATAACAAATGGGGAAAACAATAATATTATTATAACAATGGTAAAAAAACATAAGGAGCTATCCTTCGATTAAATTGGGGGGATTAAAATGATAAACAGTAAGTTCCAAATTAGTTTTACCAGTGAGGTATGGCGTGTTAAGCAAGTAGTTATAGACATATTAAATTTTATTAGTTTAAATATTCCTTCTCTTACAAGTGAAGATAGGGGAGATTTAAAATTGATTTTTAGCGAATTATTATTTAATGCTGTTATACATGGAAATAGTCAGGATTCAAGTAAAAATGTACACGTCAAAGTTGAGATATCAGATATGGTTATTTTTTCTAAAATTTCAGATGAAGGCATAGGTTTTGATTATTTAAAGCTATTATCAACCGTAAATGAGGATTTAAACCTTGATGGTGAAGGCGGCCGTGGAATTCATCTTGTCTATTCTTTAACAGATTCTATGGCGTTTAATGTTAAAGGCAATGAAATTAAGTTCTATAAAAGGGTGACATCAAATGGATAGAATATTGATAGTTGATAGTTCAGTACAAAATACGGATTTGATGAGTGAATGTCTTAGCAGTTCGGGATATGAAATAATTACAGCAGAAAGCGGATTTAATGCATTGGCAAAAGTTGAATTATTTAATCCTGATTTAGTTATACTTGATGCAGATTTGAATGATATAAGCGGATATGATGTTTGTAAAAACATAAAAGAGAAAAAGGAAACAAAGTATGTACTTGTGCTTATTATGAGTATATCAGAAACTAAAGATGCTCGTATACGCTCTGTTCAAGTTGGTGCAGACGATTTTATGGAAAAAACATTTGATGCTACTCTTTTAATTTCAAAAACAAAATCTTTGTTACATCTTAAATATTTATCTGACCAACTAAAGCAAAAATATATTGAACTTGAGGAAAAAAATAGTATATTAGAGTTTCAGCTTAAGATGGGACGACGTGTACAAAGAACAATTTTACAAAAAGTCAATTTTGAATTTAACGGTGTAACTTTTTTAAGTAAATATTTACCTGCTATGGATATAGGCGGAGATTTTTATGATGTTTTGCAAATAGACTCATATTGCATAGCCGTAGTAATGGGAGATGTTTCTGGTCATGGAATTGCAGCAGCACTTCTTACATCTATGCTTAATGTTATGGTGAAAAATTTGGTAACTAAATATCCTGCTCCAAACGAACTTCTTTACCATTTAAACAATGAATTTTGTAAAATTTTTGAAAACGGAACTCACGAAATGTATGCCTGCATGTTTTATGCTGTTATTGATACAAAAAGTAAAATAATATATTATTCTAATGCTGGTCAAGTTTTGCCTACTTTTATTGATTCAGATGAAAATAAGGCTACAGAACTTGAAGCATCTGGTTTACCTGTAGGCTTAATCAAAGATTCAAAATATGAGCTTCAAAGCTGCAACTATGACGATGGTGATTTGCTCTTTTTTCACACAGACGGCTTATCAGATACATTCTATAAAGAATCACCTGATGAGTTTTCTGCCAGACTAAAAGAGATTTTACTTGATACAAAATCACTAAAAAACCCCAGCGAAATAATTGATATTGTTTTAAGCTCATTTTATAACTATAATGCAACAGATAATGAAAAATTAGAACTTGACGACGTTAGTATTGTTTTATGTAAAATGTAGTTTGAACAAACTTGATATATTAAAAGCTAAAAATTTATTTGCAACTATATTAACCATATGTTATAATGTCAAAGCTATATATACAGTAATAATGGGACGCCAAAATGTGTCCAACCAATTATAAGAGGAGTGTAAAAAATGAAACAAGGAATACATCCTGTATACTTTCAGGCTAAAGTAAAATGCAACTGCGGAAATGAATTTGTTACAGGTTCTACAAAAGAAGAAATTCGTGTCGAGGTTTGTTCAAAATGTCATCCTTTCTATACTGGAAGCCAAAAGCTTTTATTAGAAGCTGGCGGACGTGTAGAAAAATTCAAAAAGAAATATGGTATGGAACAAAAATAAGGAAGTATTACTATAAAGCAATATTTTGGGGCTTTCAGCCCCAAACCTTAACTTCTTTCTTGAAAAAAGCAATAAACAGCAGTGTTATAAACGTGCTGATTACTATAACCTTTGGAATGCCACGCTTGTGGCATTCCTTTGAATTTTTTGTTATCTTATTAAGAAAACTTCATTATCAGCTTCTTAGTTTAATATAATCAGCTGCTTTTCTTTTTCGTTCTTCCGACATATGAGCATAATGTTTTTTTGTTGTATTTACATCTTCATGCCCCAAAACTTCAGACACTAAATAAATATCCCCTGTTATATCATATAATGTTGTTCCATATGTACTCCTAAGTTTATGTGGTGTTATATTTTTTGAGGAAATTACAAGACGTGAGTATTTTTTAACTAGATTTTGGATAGCTCTATCGGTTATTCTTTTATTTTGATTAGACAAAAAAAGTGCTGTTTCATGCCCTTCCTTTGCTTTTGCGTTTTTTCTTTCGGAAATATAATTTTCCAAAGCTGTTTTTACTTCTTCTCCAAAATATATTACGGCTTCATCTCCTCCTTTTCTTGTAATTTTAACTGCATGTGTATTAAAATTTATATGTTCCATATTTATACCAACACATTCCGAAATACGTATTCCTGTACCAAGAAGAAGTGTGATAATTGCAACATCTCTTTTTTTTGTTATTTGATGAAATTTTTTTTGGCGACCTGTAAGCTTGCTCCCACTTTCAACTTCGTTAAGAAGTTCTGCTATCTCGTCTGTTTCCAAATATACTATTGCTTTGTTATGAAGTTTTGGAAACGCAACAAGTTCTGCAGGGTTTGATTTTATCATCTCATTTTTATAATAAAACGAAAACATAGTACGTACTGCCGCTAATTTTCTAGACTTACCCTTTTCTTTATTATACATTTCAAGTGTCGCTCCGTTATTTTCTTTTGTATAATATGATAAATATTCCATAAAACGTCTAATGTCAGTTGCTGTTATTTTGGAGAAGTCTTCTAATGTAAAAGTTAATAATGATTTATCTTGAAAATTCATATTATTTTCAATAATATACATAAAAAAAATCTTTAAGTCATAAACATATCCAAGACGTGTCCTAGGTGATTTTGTGTCAGAAATAGCTAAAAAAAACTCCTCTAAAAAAGGAGGTAGCTCTCTCAGCTTTTCTCTTAATTTTATAATACTTTTCTTTTTTACATCCTCGTGATAATTTTTTGACATACTAAATCTCCTCTTTTTCCCACCCTTTTATGTAAGAACGTTGTATCGCTCCAAATACTTTTTGGCTAAAATCTTTATAAACTTTTTCTTGCTCATAAATAAAATTTTTCATATCTTCCCGTTTTGTATAACCGTCAACGGGGCAAGGACTTTTAACTATTTGTACTTCATTTTTTTTAGTAAATGAAATAACTTCTTTTTCTGGAACATAAAGCAAAGGGCGAATAGAGTATACTTTCATTCTATCTAAAAATGTAACAGGACAAAATGTATTAATTCTACCCTCATAAAAAAGCGATAAAAAAAACGTTTGTATAATATCATCTTTATTATGCCCTAATGCTATTTTATTACAGCCAAGCTTTACGGCCTCGTCATTCAATGCACCTTTTCTCATTTTCGCACAAAGTGAACATGGATTTGATTCTTTTCTTTCTTCAAATATAATCTGCCCTATATCTGTTTTAACTACTGTATAATTTACTCCTATTTTTTCACAAAGTCTTTCTACAGGGGTAGTATCAAAGTTTGGAAGCCCTAAAGAAACAGTAATTGCTTCCAAAGTATATTTTTTAGGATAAAACCTTTGCATTTCTTTAAGTGCAATTAGAAGAGCAAGGCTGTCCTTTCCTCCTGAAATACCTATTGCAATTTTATCGTCATCATCAATCATTTTATAATCGTCACAAGCTCGCCTAACATAGCTCAATAATTTCTGTAATTTCATGGTGTTCCTCCTGAAGCTTTTAGTTTTATATGTATTATAGTCCGTACATAAGTGTTAGTCAAATATTTATATACTTAACATTCACTAATACAAATAAATCTTCATTTTATTTTAAAGAAGTATAATAATAATTTGAGTATAGTCAAATGATATGCTATAATGAAGTCCGTTGAAACGATTATTAGATTTACGGGGTTTTATAAGGAGGAAATGAATTATAAATGGAAAGACAAGATAAAATACGTAACTTTAGTATTATTGCACATATCGACCACGGAAAGTCAACGTTAGCTGATAGACTGATACAAAAATCTGGGCTTTTGACAGAAAGAGAAATGCAAGAACAAGTTTTAGATAATATGGATTTAGAGAGAGAGAGAGGAATAACAATAAAAGCACAAGCCGTTCGCCTTATATATAAAGATGATAACGGCGAAGAGTATACTCTTAATTTAATAGACACTCCTGGTCATGTAGACTTTAACTATGAGGTTTCGAGAAGCTTGGCGGCTTGTGAGGGAGCTATTCTTGTTGTAGATGCTGCACAAGGAGTAGAGGCTCAAACATTGGCAAATGTTTATCTTGCTATAGATAACAACCTTGAGGTTTTACCTGTTATAAATAAAATAGATTTGCCTAGTGCAAACCCTGAAAATGCAATCAAAGAGATTGAGGATATAATAGGTATTCCAGCAACAGATGCTCCTCAAATTTCAGCAAAAGCAGACATAAATATAGACCAAGTTTTTAAAAAAATAATTAGCGATATACCAGCACCTAGTGGAGATGAAAATGCACCTCTTAAAGCATTAATATTTGACTCATTTTATGATGCATACCGTGGAGTAATTGTCTTTATGAGAGTATTCGAGGGTTCAGTCAAAAAAGGAACAGATGTACTTTTTATGGCTACAGGGGCAAAATTTGATGTAGTTGAAGTAGGCTTTTTTGGACCAGGAAGGTTTTTACCTTGTGATGAGCTTAAAGCCGGTGATGTTGGCTATATGACAGCAAGCATAAAAAATGTACAAGATACAAGAATTGGTGATACAGTAACAATAGCCTCAAACCCAGCAAAAGAAGCCTTCCCTGGATATAAAAAAGTAAACCCTATGGTATATTGTGGGCTTTTTCCTGCGGACGGTTCAAAATATCAAGACTTACGTGATGCATTAGATAAATTAAAGCTTAACGATGCTTCACTACAATTTGAACCTGAAACATCAGTTGCATTAGGATTTGGGTTTAGATGCGGATTTTTAGGGCTTTTGCATTTGGAAATTATTCAAGAAAGACTTGAAAGAGAATACAATTTAGATTTAGTTACTACCGCCCCAAGCGTTATATATAAAGTCTATTTAACTGACGGAACAGTTTTAGATTTATCTAATCCAAGTGACCTTCCTGATGTTACTAAAATTTCTAAAATGGAAGAACCTATTGTTAAAGCCGAAATAATATTACCATCAGATTATATAGGTGCTATAATGGAACTTTGTCAACAAAGACGTGGTGAATATATTGGTATGGAGTATTTAGAAGAAACAAGGGCACTCCTCACTTACGAAATACCTTTAAATGAAATTATTTATGATTTTTTTGATGTTTTGAAATCTCGAAGTAGAGGTTATGCTTCATTTGATTATGACTTTATTGAAAACAAAGAGTCTGATTTAGTTAAACTGGATATGCTCGTTAACCATGAAATGGTTGATGCACTTTCATTTATTGTTCATAGAACATCTGCATATGATAGAGGACGAAAAATGGCAGAAAAACTCAAAAAAGAAATACCACGTCATTTATTTGAAGTTCCTATTCAAGCGGCAATTGGCAATAAAATTATTGCAAGGCAAACTGTAAGTGCTGTTCGTAAAGATGTTTTGGCTAAATGTTATGGAGGTGATATTTCAAGAAAACGTAAACTCCTTGAAAAGCAAAAAGAAGGTAAAAAACGTATGAGACAAATAGGAAGTGTTGAAGTTCCTCAATCCGCTTTTATGAGTGTTTTAAAACTTGATGAGGACTAGTAGCAGAGTTGGAACATGTTTAAAATTATACTTTTAATTAGAAATGAAAACTTGTTTTTGCTTAAACAATATGTTAATATAAAACAACTATTTTTTTACAAATATAATCATATTGAGGGCTTATCCATAATTAAAAACTATATAGTTCAGGCTGTCGACAACAAACTTGTGAAACTTTTTTTAAGAAGTTTCACAAACCCTTAAAACATTAATCGCTGACATTCTGTATATAACTTTCTTTTGTTATTTTGTATAAGCAAGAAAGTGCTAAACATATCATAATATAGCTAATTACAATATAGGCATTAATACAGTATTTTACAAAATAACAATAATATAGGGATAAACTCTAAAGAAAGGGTGTTTAAATGGGTGATGTATTCAAGGAACAATTGGTAAAAAGGCAAGGTAATACTAAAGATACAATAAAAAAGGCATTAATTATTGTTTCGGCAATGCTAATATCCCTTATTTCTTTATTAATTCCCATTTTACAAAGTTTTTTTCTTTTTATTGTTGCTGGTCTCTGCTTTGGGGCTTATTATCTTCTTAGTTTGCAAAATGTTGAATTTGAATATATTTATACTAATGGTGAGTTGGATATTGATATAATTCAAAATAAATCAAAAAGAAAACGAATTTTTAATGGGTTTGTAAAAGATTTTGAAATTATGGCTCATTTGGAAGACAAAGTTCATGAAGGCGATTTTAGCACTGCTACAGGTGTTTGTGATTATTCAAGCGGAGTTGTCAAACCTAACTCATATGCCTTTTTGACAACATATAAAGGTAAAAAATTAAAAATAATTATTGAGCCAAATGAAACTATGCTTCAAGCGTTTTCTACTGTATTAACACCAAGAAAGCTATTTAAGAAATAAATAGTTATTTTTTTATAACCCTAAAAAACTTTTTTTGAAAATACGCTTATCCCTTTAATTTCGGATAAGCCTTGCTTCTCAAACTTCAAAAAACTCTAATAAGGAGTAACAAATATACATTATTCCACAAGATTTTCTTGCTTATTTAAGAAAGAAGTTAGGGGTTTATTCTTTTATACATAATTAATTAATGTTACAATACCAAATTGGTATATAATAATAAGGAGTGAAATAAAATGCATAAGCTAGTAAAAGAGGGTTTGACATTTGATGATGTTCTTTTGGTACCCGCAAAATCCGATGTGTTACCTAAAGAAGTTGTACTAACTACAAATTTAACTCAAAAAATAGTCCTAAACACTCCTATAATGAGTGCCGGTATGGATACTGTTACAGAATCCAAAATGGCTATTGCTGTAGCACGCCAAGGCGGAATAGGTATTATTCACAAAAACATGTCAATTGAGGCACAAGCAGTAGAGGTAGACAAAGTAAAGCGTTCTGAGCATGGAGTAATAACAGACCCTTTTTTTCTTACGCCTAACCATTACGTTTATGAAGCAAACGATTTAATGGCAAAATATCATATATCTGGTGTTCCTATTACAGAAAATGATAAACTGGTAGGTATAATAACAAATAGAGACTTACGCTTTGAGACTAATCATCAGAAAAAAATATATGAAGTTATGACAAGAGAACTTCTCATTACTACACCAGAAGGAACAAGCATAGATGAAGCAAAAAAAATATTAACCAAACATAAAATAGAAAAACTTCCTATAGTTGATGAAAATGGCAATTTAAAAGGATTAATTACTATAAAAGATATTGAAAAAGCTATAAAATATCCTAATTCTGCCAAAGATAAACATGGTAGACTTTTAGTTGGAGCGGCTGTTGGTGTTACAAAAGATTGCTTAGATAGGGTCGAAGCTCTTGTTAATGCTAAAGTAGATATAATTGCAGTTGACACGGCTCATGGACATTCGCAAGAGGTTATTAATACAGTCAAAAATATTAAAGCTCACTACCCTGATATTCAATTAATCGTGGGAAATGTAGCAACAAGCGAAGCAACAGTTGCTCTTATTGAGGCTGGAGCAGATGCTATAAAAGTAGGTATAGGACCTGGTTCAATTTGTACAACAAGGGTAATAGCAGGCATTGGCGTACCTCAAATAACAGCCATTTATGACTGTGCTCAAGCTGCTAAGCCATATAACATTCCTATAATTGCAGATGGTGGAATTAAATTCTCAGGAGATATAACAAAAGCAATTGCGGCAGGTGCAAGCGTTTGTATGATGGGAAGTTTATTTGCAGGTTGTGAGGAAAGCCCAGGGGCTACCGAACTCTATCAAGGGCGTAAGTATAAAGTTTATAGAGGAATGGGTTCTCTTGCAGCTATGGAAAAAGGCAGCAAAGACAGATACTTTCAAGATGAGGCAAAAAAACTTGTACCAGAAGGCGTTGAGGGGCGAGTTTCATATAAAGGTAATGTTGAAGATAGTATTTATCAATTAATTGGCGGTTTGCGTTCTGGTATGGGCTATACAGGTTGCAGAACAATTGAAGAACTTAAAGAAAATGGGCAATTTATAAAAATTACAAGTGCGGGTTTAAGAGAAAGTCATCCTCATGACATTCAGATTACTAAAGAGGCACCTAACTATAGTGTAGAGTATTGATACGTATTAGTTTAAAAAATAATTGAGGAGAAAACTTGAGGCTGAATATTTACCCGTGTAAATGGTAATAATCTCCATATAAAAAAATGG
>CAYYRV010000012.1:0-52034 GCA_964474135.1 uncultured Defluviitaleaceae bacterium | reverse complement strand
AAGCGTGTGTGCAAGAAAATGGATTATGGAAATGTGTGAACGGAAATAGTATCAATAATAACGCAATAGGCGTTTAAACCATCTAAAGTATCACTGTTTCTACCTAAAGGTTGAAACTTTGCCATTGTTAGAGGAAAATAAAGGTCGGTTTTACGTTTCTTGATGTGTTTACTTAGATGTGGACTTTGCTGAACCATGTTATGTGTTTCATCAAATATTATTTTAGCTTGGTCTTTCTTAGTAGCGGTTGAATAAACTTCCGCTCCTGCCTCCCCATCAGCGATAAGCATATAAAGTGCTATACCTGCAAGCATTGTTGTTTTGCCGTTTTTACGCCCAACATAAAACATAGTCTCTCTATATTTTCTATGCCCTGTCGTTTTATGTACAAACCCAAACAACGCTGATATATAAGCCTTTTGGAATAATTCAAGTTTTACTGCTTGTCCTGCCCATTCGCCTTTTGAGTGCTTACAGAAAGCTTCTATGAACTCAATAGGCTTATTGGCTTTTTGTTCGTCAAATATATATTGACTGTTTTCATTATGTAAGTCCTCATGTAGCTTTAAATACTGCTTTTTGACACGTTGAGAAACTACACATTTACCATCTTTTATTTCTTGTAGGTATAATTCTATGTAATTCAAAAACTACACCTTCTTTATGAAACTAAGCAAGGGGTCGTCTCCTGCTTCTGACTGTACCTTTGGTAATAAGTCTGTTAACTGCTTATATAAAAGACTATAACGCTGAATAGTAGTGTTGTAGGCTTTTAGTGCGGGGCTTTCTCTCATAAATTCTTGCTTACCCTGCTTAAACAAGCTTACAGCTCCTTGCTCTAAAATAGTCGCCCTTAGTTCCATAAGTGTTTTATCCATGAAAGCAAGTTCGGCTATAAGCTTCTCTGCAATAGGCTTTCTGTCGTCCGGTACTTTTCTTAACAGTTTCTTTAGTTTTTTTAATGTCTGTTCATAGGTTTGGTTTAACATGAGACTACCTCCTTTAATAAAAATTAGTGTTTTTTTAACCGTCCCTTAATATGAAAAACAAGAGAGGGGTACTTTAAACTTGGGCTGTAAGTGGGGGTGGCAACTATTTATTATGCCTTATAGGGGGGATAGTAAACTCTTATTGTAATTCTCGTGCCATTTAATAGCTAACTCCTCAAATAGTTTTGTGTTGCTTGCTCTTTCTTCATCTTTCTTAATCCTATCAATACATTCCTGCAACGGTGTATCAATCATAATAAGCTGTGCATTCAATTCATTAGCTATTGTATTTAATTCAGTCTTATTCGCCACTGTCGTTATAACAAATGCCTTCTCCCAATTTCCACGCCTTAAACTTATTATCTTATATAAAAGCGTTTTTACCTCTAAAGCAACGCTTAATACTGCATTATGGTTTAACTTAGAGTTGTTAGTTTCTCCCATAAGAGAACTACAAATATAATCTAAGTCAACAACTAAATCTTTGCTTGTTTTATGACTATTAACGTATGTAGTCTTGCCACTTCCCGGGCTTCCGCAAACTAAAAATACATTTGGTTGCTCAATAACGTTACCATCACTATCAAATGCTATGCCGTTCATAGGGCATTGCCTACGCACTCTACTGCTAATATGCTCATTAGAATGACATTCGTAACATAAAGATTCAAGGTTATCCCAATTAAGTGTTATGTTTGGGTTGTTAATATTTAGTTCTGTTATGCGTTGTTTGTGGTGTACCATTTCGGCTACACCGCCACAACGCTCACATATATAATTTTTACCGGACAAAAATGCTGTTCGTGTTTTTTGCCACTTGTGACTGCCATAAAACCGCTTTGCATATTCTTTACTCATTTGTAATCACCTTATATTTTAAAAGGGATAATGCTTTTAATAGACTATCTATAGTACGTTGTAGCTTTTCGCTTTCGGACTGTTCGGCATTGTACCATAACTGTAAAATAAACTTAGCTGCGGTTTTTTCCAATGGATAGAAAGTTTCTCTATCCACCGGCAAACCTGTTGATAACTCCATATAAGAGGGTATTGCTTCCAATAATGACGTAATTATGTTGTCGTTGTCATTATTATCCAACCGTAATATTTCTCTTGCTTCATCTAACTCAAGTATCATATAATCACACCTTATGCCGCTTTAGTAAGTTTTATAAACGCTTCACTTACAAGTGGTTTACAGTCAGCAATAGCCATTGCCCTATAGTCTATTAACCCACTTGTAAAACTACTTTCCCTTGAAGTTTCTACTGCTATACCTTCGGGTATGTTATAACCGTAATAATTGAAGTTGCCGAAAAATATTGTTTCGTCAGGTATATTGTCATCAATAACTACTTGAAAGCCTAATATCTTTCCTATACCTTCACCCTTAGGGTCTGTTATAAATATTGGTCTGCCGTTTATATCTACCAACCCATAGAATAAATTGTATAAGCTTGCATTATTCATTGCCCAAACCGCTCCACTTGAATACCCACGCTTTAAAGAGGCAACAACCTTTGTGCAATCGGTATAAGCCAAACCTTTTACTTTGTCATATGTAAGGTTGTTGCTTGCTGTCCATGTAATACCATTTAACAAGCCTGTGCCTTGCCCAACACCAGTACCATTAATAATTGAATCCGCTATCGTTTCCATAACACACGTTGAAAGCTCTGATATTATATAGCTTTCAAATGCCGATATGCTCATACGCTTTGAAGCCGCTGACATAGAAAATACTTTTAATATCTCATATCCGCTAAAGTCGACTTTTGTAGTATCGGCTTTTTCTCGGCTGACTTCTTCGCCCTCTATATGCCAATTTGCTTTGTTAGACGGTGTCCCAATCGGTACACTTAATTTTGTAGGTATATTAAAACTACGGCAATAAGGCATTAAACCGCCAATTGTTCTTGCTTTCTTAATTATTTCGTTTAATGTTTGAGTAGGCAAAACACTTGCACTTGACGTTAATGTATTAAATGCGTCCGCTCTTTTTTCTTGTCTAGCCATATTGTAGGCTCTGTTTTCAATATCTGTTAAACCTTGTCCTAATAACGTTTTAAAGAAAGCTGAACGATATTCAGGGCTTTCAAATACATCACCCTTTATTGCTTCTTGGCTAGACGTATGTGTAAAGCCCATGCCTGTAATAGGGTTATATTGTTGTGTTGGCTGTTGTGCCGCCCTTTGTTCTATGTTGGCTTTAGCTTCTTTCAGTCCATCAAGTTCAATACTATGGTCTTCATCAGCACGTTGTTGCAATTCTTGCATACGTGTTTCAATGTCTGTAATGCTCATTACTTTATAATGGTTAAATGCTTCTGCTACTGTTTTAAATTTCATATTTGTTATCTCCTTTAAATAATTTATATTGTTACGTGCTTCAATGCTCGTTTGAGGGTAAGCCGGGAAAGGTGTTATACTTACCTCATAAACCTTTGATATTTTAAATATTTCTCTAGTATTAGTTTTAGGGTCATACTTATCACCGCCCTTTGGTACTGAAAAAGCAAAACTCATACCGGAAAGGTCTCCACGTTTTACGGCTGTGTAAATGCTTTTAGCTTCTTCGGTATCCGGTAAATGTGCTGTCATTTTTAACCCTGTTTGGCTCTTTATTAACTGCATTGTCTTAGGTGTTCTGGCAAGTGGAACTTTGTCTAAATTATGGTTATAAAGAAGCCTGCTGTCGCCAATATCAGCACTATCCAATGCTCCGGGTCTAATAATTTCTGTATATATGCCTTTTGGGTCGTTTATTACTGTCGGTTCATCATAAACGATAGGCGTACCATCAAGTATAAGACTGTTATCGTTTGTTGGTGTTTCTGCCCTTATTTCACAAATTCTAAGTTCCTTCAACATTTTCAACTCCTAACTGATATTCATTTGCTTTTGAAGCATCAACAACATTAAGTGTTTGAAGTCTTTTGTCACCATCTTCAACACTTGGTAAATTCAATATTTCTAATGCTTGGTTTATAGTTAATAAACCTAAAGGCATTATTTCTTTTATTAAATTAATTTTTGTCGTATTGCTTGCAAATTGAAGCCTGCCACTTTCAAAAAGTATTTTATTACCGAACTCTTGCTCACGTTCATTGAATATCTTTCGTGTAAACTCTAGGCTCATTTGTGTTGCTAAAGGTTCTATTACACTTTCATAAAATGCCGCCCATTCGTCCTCATTGTAGTCTGCTGATACTATTTTTTCGGATATGCCTAAATAGGTATATATTTTAGACTTAATAGCACTCATTTGTTTGTCATCAATTACATAAGGTCTATTATTTATCGGTGTGTATGTCGCCTTGGTATCTAAAGCTATTACACCACCATTATTTGACATTTGCAGATAACTTGCCATAAATGCTTCTTTTGCTTCTTCGAGTTTGTCAGGTGACAAAATATGCGAAAAACTTAGAATACCTCTAATATTAGCACTATTCTTTATACCAGAAATAATACCCTCGTTTTGGGTATGTGCAAGCTCTAAAGCTGGTATCAGTGCTGTGTTTGAGTCTCCCAAAAGTTCATTATCATTGAAATTTCGCCGCAAATGAATAATATCGGCATAAGGAAGGGTTACTTCTTTACCATTACTGAATAAGAAATGACAAAACAATGAGCCGTTGCCATCATGCAAGAAGTTGATATGACTGGCTTTTAATGGGTAAATACCTAATACATTACCTTTATTATCACGCTCTAAATAAGCAAAGGCATTATTATATAAAAAGTAGTGCGTTACTATCTTATAAAACATGTCATAAGCATTCATATATGGGTTTGGCTGTGTCTGTAAAAGCATATTCAACTTAATATCATTCGTTGTATGGGTAGCTTTTAACTTTGCGGCATTTTTCGCTATTGCGTCCACTGCTGAACGGTAAATATCATTCTCATAAGCATTGCCACTAAAGGGTGTAAACAAAGATATACTATCCTCAATGAAGCCGGACGATAACTTGTCCGGCTGTTTGCTCTTTCTTGTAAATAACCTTTTAAATAGGCTCATAGGCTATGCCTCTATTTCAGTTGTTATTTTTTCTATGTTGTATTTAATGAAATAGTGAAGATATTTTTTGCCATCTCTTTTTTCATAAATTTGAACAAAGTCTTCTTTAAGTATTTCTTCATGGTTAAATTGACTATTATCAAATATTACTGTCTCACCATTTGATAATTTAATTTCTATAGTTTCCTTAGCAACCATCTTAAAACCTCCAAAAAATTTTATTTAATAGGCATATTATACCATATATACGCAAAATTTGCAATAAAAGTATGGTTTTCTTTAAATTTCTTTTGGTTTTTAAGTTTTTTATGTATTTTTATAGAAAAATTGAATGTATAAGTTTAGTCTCACCGCTTAATATTTTGTCTTTTATATCAGGCGTTGTATTTTGGGCTATTGTGTCTATGGCTTTGGTGTAGAGGGCGTTGCGTTCAACTGTCCTATCTGATATGTTATGTTGTTTACCAATTGTTTTAGCAGTATTATCCGAAGCGACATTTTGTCGGTTCGGTAAATTTTGTTTTAAATTATCCTCTTTACGCTTTTTCTCCCTCTCATACTGCAAGCCAATAAAGTAAGCCTTCTGTTCAGCAGTTAAGTTTCTGCGTCCTATCAGTATTTTTAGCCATAGTTTGCATACGTTCAGATTCTTTTTGGGTAAAACCTAATTCTTTTATGGCTTGGGTTTTGGGTTTTGGATTTTCGACATTAGTGTCGATTATCCATTTGCCTGTGTGTTGATTGCCCTTTGCTTCACTGCCCTTAGGCAACCCTGCCAACATAGCCCCCACCCTAGTTCTAGCATCAATAACAACCTCTCCTATGTCTTGGTTCTAATACAAATACTCCTACTACTGGTAGTAAGAATTAATTCTCAATACTGGTAGTAGGAGTAGTAGCGGTATTACAAGTTCTTCAAAAATTCAGCACAATTTTCGTCCGATAGAAAAACATATAGTCTAAGGAATCTAATCATAAAATCGTCAAGTAGTTTAGGTTCACCAATACATTTACAGGCATTACGTATTTTTTCGCTTTCGTTTACAAATTTATTAAGTTGAGACTTCAAGGTGCTAACGTCATCATTTATGTAACTTTGGTTTTTTCTAGGAAATTCAATTACCTTTGCTTTGGCTATCATAAATACATACCTCCAAAATTATTTAATTTTTAGTTTGTATAACCTTTCTAATTCGTTTACACTACTTACTAATAAGCCAATAATAAAATTGTCGTTATTATGTGTTTTTGCAATAGTACCCTCTTCATCAAGAAGCTTGTACCAATATTGCTCCCATTGCTCCTCTGTCTCTAAGCCTTCTTGGGCTTGTAAATACTTTTCAAAGAAGTTGTATGTTACTCTAAAAGCTTGTTTGTAGGTTATGGTTGCTCAACTCCGTTCTGATGAAAGGGCTATGCTACTGCTCCTTCATTCATAATTTTTTTGATATTGTTATATTTCTCAATGTCATAGTAACCATTGTCGAGATATTCAAATATTTCATTGTAATTGCTATCCTCTATTGTGAAGCTTGCAAAACGTCTGCCGGTTGCGTACCGCATACCGTATTTAAATGCTTTTTCGAGGCTGTCAAAGTGTTTTATCGTTGTATCCATGGTGTCAAATTCGCTACCGTATCTAAAGAAATATCGTGTAACCGTGTACATTTCGAGGACTCCTTTCGGTTGTAAGGCTGTTTGTAGTTAGCTAACTATGAAAGCATTATACACTGTACCCAGTACAATTTCAATATGCAAAATAAACAAATGTCACCAGTACATTTTGTGCATTTATACACTGGACACAGTACATAAAGTATGATATCTTTTTAAAAGAAAGGAGGCATTAAAATGTCACCAATTTCAGAAGCTAGGCGACGAGCCAATGAAAAATATAATATAAAAGCTTATGACGAAATAAAAGTTAGAGTGCCAAAAGGCAAAAAAGAACTTATACAAGCTCATGCGGTTGCAAAAGATGAAAGTCTTAATGGCTTTGTGAATCGTGCAATTGATGAAACAATGGTTCGAGATAGTGAAATAAGCAAAGGACATTGAATAAACGGACTTGGACTAAATAAAAGCCTCCCCAAAATTGGGGAGGCTTTTTATTCTTAAATTGGTGTCTTTTGGTGGCATTTTTTAACCTAACTCAAAATGATGTAGGTTTAAAACAAGGGTGGATATCCCCCCTTGCTAAAAAGGGTATGTCTAGTCTTGGGCATACCCCCCATAATGGAGGGTGTGCGGAAAATTCCGCCATGCTCTATGCTAAAAGCTCGCATTTTAAATGTGGGCTTTTAAACCGTCCTCAAATTGATGAAGGTTCATAGGTAGAATGGGTTAGTGTTTTTAAACTGCTCATCAAAGTGATATTTAGTTCATCAACTACATACAAATTTTGTATACTGTCGTCAAATTGTCCACGGTTCATGGGTAGAATCTATTAATATTGCAACCCTTAATTTTGACGTGTCGTGAATTTCATGATATGTAATTTTTGTATAATTAGTGCTCCTCGTTCTGTCCAGAGGTAGAGTTTGTTGATGTCTTGGGCGAAGTCCAAAGTTTTCCCTTCGTGCTTAAAAACCTTTAATTCTTCACCTTCTAATCAATAATAGTGTTTGTTTTCTATCCTAGGTAAAGTTTGTTGATGTTTTGGGCGACTTCGAAAATTTCTAAGTTGCATATTTAAACTGTTCTTGAAGGTTGGCATTAAATTGATGTGAACCCTTAGTATGAACTGTACGCAATTACCGTATAGTTACACTAAACCCAAAATTGTGTTGAGCTTCTCCGACTTAAAATCAGTAAAGTACAAACTAAATACATTTAAAATGCTTAAAGCGGTTCTGATGAACGGCTTTCTTTTTTTAGTTATCGTGCTAACTGACTATTATTAAAAAACATCATTACACAAAAATAAGGGCATTCAGTAGCCCTTAAATTGAGGGTAACTTTGCCCTTAATGCTTGTTACAGAAAATAGAAGAATAAAAAAGTGCTATCGCCCCTAATTACCGTTTAAATATTTTATAATATTAGTTACTACCTGTCAAATGCTTTAGTTTGTATTGACATTCAAGCTCGTCCACGCAAGCAACTAATAGGCCAATAAGAAATTTATCATCATTATGACTTAGGACGATACTAGCTTCACTGCCTAATAAGTCATACCAATATTCTTCCCATTGCTCCTCTGTCTCTAAGCCTTCTTGGGCTTGTAAATACTTTTCAAAGAAGTTGTATGTTTCTCTAAAGACTTGTTTGTATTTTATATGTATCACCTCTACTAAATAATATTGATATTACAGGCTTCGTCCATTGAAGCTCAAATTCATTTGGTGTCTAGGGGCTTGTTGGGTTGCTCTAGACACAAAGTTGAAATGAGCTTCAATGTATAAACATTGATATTACGCCACTTTTACATTGAAGCTCATGAACTTCAATGGGTAAAAAATAGTGCATTCAAGCTCATGAGCTTCAATGTATAAACGTTGATATTACAGGCTTCGTCCATTGAAGCTCAAATTCATTTGGTGTCTAGGGGCTTGTTGGGTTGCTCAAATAAATTAATTATTTGTGCTTTTTCTTTTGGTGTTACTTTTTCAATTCGCCCATACTTATTTGAGTTTGGTAATTTCCAATAAACTGTTATGTTTTTTCCAAACCCATCACGCTCTTTACAGTCAATATTTAGGGCTTCTTTAGCTCTTTTTAATGTAGCTTTGCTTATACCATATTGAACTGCCATTGCATGGATATCTTTTGAAGACTGCTTATTATCTGCAAGAACGTCCTCTAAGAACTCTTTTGCTTCTTCTAGTGCGTTATCCTGTTTATCTTCTTGAACACTAGTTAAGCCTAGAAGCTTTTCTGTTGTTAACGTTGTATCCTTTTTCCATTCAAGTCCACGTTCATCAGAAATAGAAAAACCAATTACTTTACCGGGTTTAGCTAAGTTACTTTTTATTTGTGATATACCTTTGTCCGTTTCATCTTCTGGGTTACTACCGACTAATAAAACGCTTCTTGCCGCTGCTGTAGTATCAATACTGCCTAACCCACGATACAGCCCTTTAGTTCCTATATTTTTTGACATGTGTTCAATTAAAACAATTGCACAATTATATTTTTCGGCTAAAGCTCCGATATGGCTCATAACAGGGCGTACCTCATTTGCCTTGTGTCCGTCAACATTAGAACCTAAATAACCTTGAATAGGGTCGACAATTACTAATTTTGCTTTTGATTCCTTTATTAAATTTTCAAACTTAGGGTTCATAAATGATAATTGCTCTGTTGAATTTTCTTTATATGAAAATACCATTTCGAGATTAGCTCTTGCTTTTATAAGTCTTGGTGCAATAGTATCCGCAAGTCCGTCTTCGGCTGAAATATATAAAACGTTTCCCGGCTCTGTTGAAACAAAGCCGGAATCAGTAGGGAATGCCCAACCATTTGAGACAATAGAGGCTAAAGTTAAAGATACTGTTGTCTTACCTTGTCCTGGGTCGCCTCTCATAAGCGTAATTTTACCTAAAGGTATGTATGGCTTCCACAACCATTGAATGTCCTGCGGTTCTACGCTTGACATTTTTATAAGCCCACAGCCTGTATTCTCTTCACTTTTATTCTGTAACGAGTATTCATCAGTTATTGCAATAAGCTTGTCTAATTCGTTTATGGCTTCTTTACCCATTATATTAACCATATCAGTAATATCGCCATGTTCTTGTAAAGAAGGTAATATTTTTGTTAAATCTATAAGTTTTACGCTTTTAGCTACACCAACTAAGCTATCTGCGATTTTTCTTGCAAATTCCTTGCCAATATCGTCATTATCTGATATAATGACAGCATTAGAATTCGCTAAATGCATTGCGTACTCATTGTTCCATTTGTTATTGCCTTTACCTGCTCCAAAAGGGCTACAGGTGGCAATTTTATTATGGATTCGTAAGGTTTCGACATCTTTCTCACCTTCAACAATGAATATTGTTTGCTGTTCTGATATGGCTTTTATTAATTCGGGTAATTGATATAAAACAGGCTTTACACCTTTTAAATCAAATACCCATTTACCATTCTCATCTAATCTAGCTTGAGCAAACTTTTTATTCTCATAACGAATCTTCTTGAATACTGTTTTACCATTAATGTCTCGGTAAAGGTATTCTTTTTTTGTCTCCGTTTTATGGCTATTATTTGCAGTAGAATCATTAAACAAATCATGTTCATTAAGTCCCATTTTATGTAAAATATTGTTTAAACTGCAACCTGCATGACAATATAGCAATATTTTACCATCACTTGAAGCCGTAATACTTAAACTAGCTTTTTTGTCGTCATGAGCCGGACATAGTGCTTGATATTGATTAGTGCCTTTTTGCTTTACATTTTTTAGTTTGTTGAGTATTTCATTTAGTTCGATAGTAGATACCTCCCTATGATTCTATATTGTTTAATTTCCTAAATGTCTTTTTTTGCTTCCGAACCTGATGATATATACTTATCCAAAACTTCTTTTGATGTTAAAACATTCCTACCATGTTTAAAAACTACTAGTTCCGGATAATTATGAAATAATGCCTTGACTGTTGGATAACTAACTCCTAAGTACTCGCAAGTTTCTTTAATGTTTAAAAGTTTCTTTTGCTTCATTTAAAACACTCCTTCTATAAATTTTAATTACGCCCTCTTTTGTGAGGTGGTTCATGGGACATTATGAAATGATTAGGTTTAAGAAATATTTAGATAAGAGATAAAAAAAGATTTTTATTATAATATAACGATTGATTAATTATTTGGCATAATATTATTATAATTAATTAATACTTATTTGTCAACATTAAAAAATTAATAAATTATTTTTTGTTTATTTTTTCTTATTGTAATTAAACGATTAATTGTTTATAATATATTAATAAAAAGAAATGAAGGGTGTGTTATATATGTCATTTAAAGAGAGATTAAAGCTTTTGCGCCAAGAATTTAGTTTAAATCAAAAAGAATTTGCAGAAAGGTTTGGTATTAGTCAATCTAGGTACAATCAATGGGAAAGTGGGAAAAATCGCCCTGATTATGAAACATTAATCTTGTTAGCAAATTATTTCAACACAACTGTTGATTATCTTATAGGACGAACCGATAAACGTTATATAGATAAAATGGACATTAATCTACCTGATTGGCAAAACGAGATACTAGCAAAAAATAGAAATTTATTAATTAATGTATTTAATAGATACAGTAAACTAAATATAAATTATTTAGACAAAACATTTCAATTAGCTATGAAAGGTTCAATTGAGTTTTGTATTTTAGAGTTCAATAAATTTATTGAATTTTTGGAAAGTGCTAATACTGATGGGGAAGAAGTTTTTAATGCATTTAATACTTTTTATTCTAAAATAAGTATATTTATTAATAATGCTGGTATAGATTCTTTTCGCTATATTTCAAAGGTAACAGATGAGATTGAAAAATATTATCCTAATTACAAAAAGTATTGTGAAGAAATGCAAGAAAAATACGATAATTTTTAAAGAAGGTGAATAGACTTGGCAACAATACAGAAGCGTAACGATTCTTATAAAATAACAGTGTCATGCGGTTATACTCTAGACGGTAGGCAAATACGTAAAACTATGACGTACAAGCCTACAGCCGGAATGACTGAAAGGCAAATAGAGAAGGAATTACAAAGACAAGTTGTTAATTTTGAGGAAAAATGCCGTCAAGGATATTCGAGTGAGAAGCTGACGTTTAGTGAATTTGCTGAACGTTGGCTAAACCTAAATGAGGCACGTCTAGCTCCCATAACATTATCACGTTATAGAGAGTTATTGAAGCTTATTAATAAACATATTGGGCATATTAGACTAGAAAAACTTACTCCTCTGGATATTGTTGACTTTTTAAAACTTCTCCCAACTCTTAACTATGCTCCGGTTACGCAACGGCATTACTATAGAGTAATTCATATTGTACTTAGCAATGCTTATAAGTTACAACTTATAAATAAAAACGTTGCTACATTAGTATCACCGCCGAAAGTTCCTAAAAAAGAGGTTCTTTGCCTTGATGATAATGAGGCTAAACACTTTTTAGAGTGTCTGGTATCGGAAAAAGATATTCGCATAAAAATAATTTTTTTATTACTTTTATATGGAGGTTTTCGTATAGGGGAGTTGTTAGGGCTTGAATGGTGTGATATAAATTTTGACAAAAATACAATTACTATTGCTCGCACTTCACAATATTTAGAAAGGAAGGTAATAACTAAGTTGCCTAAAAATGATTCGTCAATAAGAACAATAACATTACCTCCAGAAATCTTTGATGTTTTAATTGAATATAAAAAATGGTGGTTGGAATTAAAAGAATTAGTTGGCTTTGAGCTCGATAGATTATTTATTACAAAAGATGGAAAACAAATTATAAGGTCAACGGTTAGTAAATATTTAAATAGTTTTACAAAAAAACATAATCTACCCAAAATAACTTTACATAGTTTAAGGCACTCACATGCCACATTGCTTATTGCTTCCGGTATTCCTATTAAGACAGTCTCAAATAGACTAGGGCATAATGACACTTCAACAACGGCAAATATTTATGCCCATTGTATAAAGAGTATGGACGTTGCTGCAAGTGAAAAGTTGTCAGAAATATTGCCTTTTTAATTGGTGTTTATTTGGTGTTTAATTTTACAAGTATTAAATAAATAATGTTAAATTTGAATGAACTTAAAGAATAAAAAACGTTGAAATATCAAAGTTTATTAATAATTAGTAAATTATGTTAAACTACTATTTTAGGACTTTGACTCCTGCATCCGAAGGTTCGAATCCTTCCAGCCCAGTTTTAATTACTGATAAAATCAAGGTTTATTAAAAACCTTGATTTTTTTTGTATATTTTAATGTTAATGATTTTGTTTTATCCACATGCCCACTTAAATAACAGTTCTGAAATAGCTTCAATTTCATCTAGACCTAATATTGGTATATTAGGCATTTCTAATGGTAAATCTGTGACGACTGCTAAAAGTGTATTTGTATTACATACAGTTGTGTTAGAGTTTCCACTACGAACTATCTCAATTTTTGGGTACAAAGAGTTTTTAAACCCTTCCAGTAAAATAATATCTGCTTCTGAAAAACATTGAATTAATTCCTCAACATCGCAATCATCTACATCTTTGACTACCATATATTTGTTATTGGAAAATACCGCTGAACCATAAGCCCCTGCATTTTTATGAAAATATGAATCAGTTCCCGGAATATCTGCTTTAAAGTCGTGTCCATCATGTTTTATAGTCGCAACCTTTAGTCCTAAGCTTATCAACCTTGGTATAAGTTTAACAATTAAAGTTGTTTTTCCTGAATTTTTCACACCGCTTATTGCAACTAGTTTAGGATTATTTTTTATTTTCATTTTAAAAATCACCGCTTTTTAACTCAATAAAATAAGAGCCTACTCAAAAATCTTCATTGTATGTTCCTTGATTTGATTTTTTTACTCTGTCTCGTCAGCACCTTATAGCATTCCTTCTTAAAATTTTTTTGAAGGACTTGAGAAACCTTTTTTTAAAAAAGTTTCTCAAGGTTTTTTGTCAATATTATGAAGAAGTAGGTTTTACATAGGTTTGTACTATAAAATTATAACCTTAACGCAATCTCCTTTTTTAAGACCGTTGTTGCCAGCCTCAATCTCTACCAAACAATTACAGTGTTTCATTGATGCTAGTATGCCAGAGGAATGTTTATTTTCAGGTATTGTTACTTTGTTATCTTTTAATCTGGCTCTAATAAATCTTATATTTGTACTTTTCTTAGGAAAATCGTTTTCCATTAATGCTGTTGTTTCAGTAGTCATAAGAGACGTATCATGTGATAATTTTGCTAGTATTGGTCTTGCTAATAGTTCAAATGTTGTTACTGCTGCAAAAGGATTTCCAGATAGGCTGAGTATTGGAGTATTATTAAATATTGAGAACATTGCTGGAGTTCCGGGTTTTATGTTAATTCTCCAAAATTTAAAATCAGCACCAATATTAGTTAAAACGTCATGTATTATATCTTTTTGACCAACAGAAACACCGCCCGTAGTTATTACTAAATCTGCTATTGATGCAGACTCAATAAGTTTTTGTTCTAGTTCTCTACAATCGTCTCCTACTTGCTGTATATAGATGGGATTAATAGAAAGACTTTTTAGCCTAGATGCTATTAAATATAAGTTGCTGTTATATATTTTCCCTTTTAAGAGGGGTTCTCCAGGATATATTAACTCATCACCTGTAACCAAAACAGCTACTCGTGGTTTTGTATACACTGAAACATAGGTACGTCCTGTACTTGCAAGTACACCTATATCAACATAAGAAAGCTTTTCATCTTTTTTTATTAATATATCACCTTTTTTAAAATCCTCGCCTTTAAAGCAATAATTTTCAAATGGCTGTAAAGATTTATATATATTAACAGTATCCTCACCATAATCGGTTAATTCTTGCCTAATAATACAGTCTGCACCTTTTGGAATCATTGCACCTGTCATTATACGCATAGTTTCTCCACGATTTAATGTTATATCTGTATAGTCACCAGCACAAAGTTTTCCTATAACTTTTAAATTAACAGGAGAATTTTTTGATGCATTTTTAGTATCGTCTGAAATTAAAGCATACCCATCAAGAGGAGATTTATCAAATGGAGGGCTGTCAATAGAAGAAGAAACACACTGTGAAGTAATTCTGCCTTCGGCTTCTAAAATGCTTATATTTTCAGTCTTTTCTTCTGCATTTACGCAATCCTGCAAAATAGATACAGCTTTTTCTAAAGAGATTTCTGTTAGCATATTCATACACCCTTTCCAAATCCGCAATTAGGGTATATGCAAGGTTTGCAATTTAGACATAAGCCACCATGACCCATTACAGAAAAATCTTCTTTTCTTATTTTAACACCAGCAGCTACTTTTGGTAATATAACATCAAAGATAGTTGTTTTTGAATACATAACACATCCTGGCAAACCCATAATAGGTGTATCGTCATTAAAGTATCCCATAAGAAACATAGCCCCAGGGAGCATAGGAGCACCATATGATATTATTTCTGCATTACTTTGCTTAATTGCACTAGGCGTTACATCATCGGGGTCAACACTCATACCTCCTGTGCATAAAATCATTTCTGCACCTGACGATTTAATATCTCTAATTGCTTCAGATATTCTCTCAATATTATCATCTACAGTTATATGCCATAAAGTTTCAATACCATATTCTGATAATTTACTCATGATTACAGGAGTAAATGTATCTTTAATTCTTTTATGGTATACTTCACTTCCAGTAGTAACTATACCTGCTTTCATCTTTTTATAAGGTAAGAGAGATAGTAATGGAGTTTCTCCGGCGACTGATTTTGCTTCTTGTAGTTTTTTTTCATCAATAATAAGAGGAATCACACGCATTCCGGCAAGTTTATCGCCTTTTTTAACTGGGGTATTTGAATGCCTTGTTGCTATTATAATCTCATCAATACTGTTAATTTTATTAAGACGGTTTATATCAACTGAAAATAGTCCGTCTATATCTGCAATAACTTCTATTTTTCCTTCATTAACTTGCGTTGGGTGCATAAACTTATTTTCGCAAATGTTATACAAAATATCTGCTGCTTCATTTTCATGCATAAACCCTATAGTTTTTTCCCAAACATACAGATGTTCCTTTCCTAATGATAAAAGTACTGGAATATCTTCCTCTTTAACAATATGGCCTTTTTTAAAAGGTGTATCTTTTTTTTCGTCTTTAATAATTCTGCAAATATCATGACATATTACATGCCCGACAGCTTCTACTGTAGGAACTTTTTTCATTTTTATATCACCCTTGTTAATTATGTCATTAAATAATAAAAACCTGTTTAAAATGCCTTTTGCATATTTTTGGCTAATTTTGTATTATGCATCTTTAAACGACTACTAGCATAATTTTTTTATGATGCGTCGTCATTTCATAGCATAACACAAAATTACTCCGAAATCTACAAGTAAGACTTTAAGCAGGTTTTAAGAACCTGCTTGGAATCTCCATTTTTTTGTCTTTTGGCTGATTTTCCGTTCTACTTCGTCAGTGTCTCCTAGCATATATTCTCCGAATATGCGTCGTCGACACTTCCTCGCATAACTAAAAATCATCTCAAAATACTTCAAAAGTAAAATTCCAAACAGGTTCTAAGAAGCTTATTATTTTTTATGGTTATTAGCACCAGTACAGTATTTTGTATGTAACAGATGATGTGATTTTTCTCCATTAGGTTTACCAAGAAATTCATCATAAATTTTAATTATTGCAGGATTTTCATGAGATTTCCTATATTTAAGTTCTTTGTCATGAATATATGTTGATTTTGTCCTTGATTTATATGCGGCTTCTTTATTGCTGTCAAGTAGTAGCTTTGGCTGACCGCCACCGCTAACACAGCCGACAGGGCAAGTCATAACTTCTATAAAGTGTAAGTCTAGTTCACCAGCTCTAACTGCCTCTATGACAGGAACTACATTTTTAAGCCCAGAAACAATACCCACTTTTAATTCCATATCTCCTACGTTTAATGTAGCAGTACGGAAACCCTCTCCTCCACGAACAGCGTGTATGTCTATTTCATCTATAGCTTCACCTGTTATAAGTTCATAGCCTGTTCTTATAGCGGCTTCCATAACTCCTCCAGTAGCACAGAAAATTGTGCCTGCACCAGTGTAAATGCCAAGTGGTTGGTCATAATCCTCGTCAGGAAGACTATTAAAATCAATATTCATATCTTTTAATAAATAGGCTAATTCTCTGGTAGTTATGGCAACATCAACATCTTTATGCCCACTGCTATTCATTTCTTCACGATTGCATTCAAACTCTTTGCAAGTACACGGCATTACTGAAATAACAAAAATTTTAGAAGGGTCTACTTTTTCAATATCAGCACCATATGTTTTAAAAACTGCTCCCATTTGTTGAGGAGATTTACATGTTGAAAGATGGTCTTTCATGCTAGGGTAGTTTCTCTCAAGAAAACTTACCCATGCAGGGCAACATGAAGTGAACATAGGCAATGTTCCGCCATTTTTGATTCTTTGAATCAGTTCAGTTCCTTCTTCCATAATAGTTAAGTCTGCTGTAAAATTAGTATCGTATATTCTATCAAAACCTATTCTTCTTAAAGCAGCAGCCATTTTTTTTGCTGCAAGCATTCCTAGGCTATTTCCGAATTCTTCTGCAATAGCAACTCTAACAGCAGGAGCACACTGCACAATAGTAAATATGTCTTTATCAGCAAGAGCAGTTTTAACTTTATCAAGATTACAGTTATTATATGCGGCAAATAAAGGTTCTTTTAAAGAAGAAGGTAAATTTCTTTCAATTTTTTTTCTTTCATATGCATCAATACCATGCTCAATAATAGAAACATACGATTTGCATTTTTGTACACACTGACCGCACATAACACATCTTTTTTGATTAATTTCTTGTGGCTTACCTTGTTCACCTTCAATAGCATACGCTGGGCAAACTGTTGAACATTCTTTGCAACCTGTACATATATCTTTATCTATATTAATAATCATACTATTTAATCCTCCTTTCCAACATCAACTAAATGCTAGTTGTTAATGTTAATGCTATTGCAGCTTTTATATTCTTTTCTTTTCGGTCATCTTCTATATCTATTTGTTTTAAAACATCGTGAGGGCAAGCCTTTACACAAGCAGGACCTCCTTCAACTTCTCTGCAAAGGTCGCATTTATATGCTGCTTTTCTAACATCATTACAAGATATTTGCATAACTGGTTTGCCCTTTTTTGCAATTGGAAGTAATTCTAATGCTCCGAACGGGCAAGCCATCAGGCAGTTTTTACAGCCTATGCAAAGTTCTTCATTAACAATCATTACACCATCAACTTTTGATATAACTTTTTCCGAACAGGAATTTAAGCAAGGTGCGTCCTCACATTGTTTGCATTGTATAGGCATACATTTATCATCTAACTTAGTCAGAAATAATCGTGGGGTAACAGGTATTTCTACTGTGCCAACAGTATAGCCGACATTATTGTTTTTATTATGTACAGAAAAACAGGCAACTTCACATGCTTTACAGCCTGTGCAACCATCATTGTAAGCTACAACAAATGAACCTAATTTGCTATTCATATTAACCCTCCATTTTATTTTAATATAAAAATCGGTTGTGCACTAAATTTATTGACAAAATATTTAAGTTTTAATAAACTAAGTACACAATAAAATAATAGTGTTAAAAATTTATACTCATAATGTGAAAATTGCTTTAATATTTTGCTATGTTTTAATTTTTAATATATGGATAAAATTTATTTAAAAAATCAGCACGTTTTTTTTTAATAATGTCACTGAATGTATTATCATCTAACTCAATTCTAGCAGGGTGTGTATATATATTCATTCTTTCTCCACGTATAAATCCTACTAGAGTAATGCCTGATTGTTCAGCTTGTGCAATGCTTAAATTTGTTGGTGCTGATTTAGACAGAACAACAGGAATACCAGCTTTTTGTGCTTTTGCAAGCATATCAGATGAAATTCTTCCGCTCACCACAAGAAGTTTATCCCTCAAATCAATCTCGGAGAGTATACAATACCCTATTGCTTTATCAACAGCATTATGCCTTGCAACATCTTCGATAATTATAATTTCTTTTTCATGCTCAAATATTGCAACACTATGCACTCCACCTGTTTGTATAAATAATTCTGACGAGGTAAGGTTACGGTTCATTATATTATATATAGTTTGAATTTTAACATTTAAAGATGACTGCAAAGGCGTTGACCCTATCGTAATAGCTTCATTTGAAAGTTGAATTTTAGCCGTGTGGTTGTTTTCAGAAATATCAATTGATAAAATGTCATTTTTATTTTTTATTCTTCCACAAGTGACTAAATGCCCTACTGCAAGCTCTTTGAGATATAGAGGTGTGCATGAAAATGTACAAAACAAATCATTATTGACATAAAGTTTCATTAAATGTTCCACAATAACTGTTTCTTCTGCAATGTCTGATTGTTCGCCATTAACTTTTATTATTGGTAATTTTAGAAAAGTGTCTGAGGAAGTCATGTTTTCCTCCTTGTTAAAGTTTTTTGAAGAGTTTGAGAAACTTTTTAAAAAAAGTTTCTCAAGGTTATGTTTACATTTTAAAATTATGCAAACCTGAGACTTCAAACAGGTATTAGCATAATATAGTTTATAAAAGCTGAAATTATTTTATTTGTGACAAAGAAATAGCAGCTGCTATTCTTTTGTTAGCTGTTGAAGTTTCCACTTCATCTTCAGTAACTAATGTTAGGCATGAAGTTGGGCATACTTTAACACAAGCAGGTCCTCCCTCTATACCTTTACAAAGGTCACATTTGTTAGCTACTATACGCTCGCTATCGTCAGACTGTTTTTTGCCGCAACTTGAGGTAATCATATCAATTGCACCATAAGGGCAAGCAATCATGCAAGTCTTACAACCAATACATTTATCACAGTTAACAATAACCGCATTATCAATTTTTGAAATAGCTCCAACAGGGCAAGCATTCATACATGAAGGATTTTCGCAGTGCTTACATTGCACAGGAACTGTAACAGTAGCAGTTTTAACTACATCAAGTTTAGGATTGAACACATACTCATCAGGCTCCATGTAGAAGATTTTTGTTCCTTCATGAGCTATCACACATCCAATCATACAGGTTCTGCAACCAATACATAGATTAGGATTACCTTTCACAAAACAATTCATACTTCTACACTCCTTTCTGGGGCTTTTTGATACCCATGTTTTTCCTAATGCCTTCATACAAATCTTTTATATATTTTTCGGCCCATGATTGGTCTTCTATTTTTTCAAGATTTACGGCACAATATTTCATTTCGGGAGTGTTGCTTATAGGGTCGAGATATGGTGTTGTAAGTTCATTACATGCACCAACCCACCATTGGTATGTCATATATGTTGCACCTTTACTAACACGGTCACTAGTCATAACCCTTGTAATTGTGCTTCCACGTTTTGACAAAACTTTAATAAGGTCGCCATGTTTTACTTGCAGTTTTTCACAATCAGAAGGATTCATTTGAATCCAGCCGGGTTCATCTTCAAGTTTTGACAAAGTACGGCAGTTACCTGTCATTGTACGAACAGAGTAATGCCCAACTTCACGAACTGTAGATAAAGTATATGGATATTTTTCGTTTTCAACTTCACATGGAGGTCGCCATTCAGCAGCAAAAAAGTTAGCTTTACCATTTGCTGTAGCAAATTTGCCATCTTTGTGAAGATACTTAGTGCCTTTATCCTCCATAGATTCATCACGGCATGGCCATTGAACGCTTCCTAACTCTTCAATTTTCTCGTATGTAGCACCTTTGAAACTTGGTGTTAAGCTTCTCATTTCGTCCCAAATTTCTTTTGTATTATTATAGCTCATTGGGTATCCCATTGCTGTTGAAATTTCACAAATAATTTGCCAATCAGTTTTTACATCGCCTTTTGGCTCAACCGCTTTTCGGAATCTTTGGAAACCACGGTCGGCACAACTATAAATACCTTCGTGTTCTCCCCAAGCGGTCGAAGGAAGAATTACATCGGCATGAAGAGCAGTTTTATTCATAAATATGTCTTGTACTATTACAAAATCAAGTTTGTCTAGTGTCTCCCTAACTTCATGAAGGTCAGGGTCAGATTGTGCAGGGTCTTCTCCAAATATATAATAAGCATGAAGTTTCTTTTTGTCGTCTTTTTCTTCGAGTACACGACGTGGAACATGAGTTAAGGGGCTTCCTACTTTATTAGATAATGGTACTCCCCAAGCCTTTTCAAATTTTTCACGAACTGCATCATCTGTTACACTTTGATATCCAGGATAGCAGTTTGGTAAAGCACCCATATCACAAGCACCTTGAACATTATTTTGTCCTCTTACGGGGCCAATTCCGCAGTTTGGTTTTCCAAAATTGCCTGTCATCATCGCAAGACTTGCAAGCCCTTTTACAACATCTACTGCTTGTGCAAATTGGCAAACGCCCATTCCGTATAAAATCATTGAAGTTTCAGACTTAGCATATGCTCTTGCAGCTTCACGAATTAAGTCAGGAGATATTTTGCATATAGGTTCAACATATTCTGGTGTATATTTCTCAACAATTTGTTTATATTCTTCAAAATTTACAGTATGTTCGTCAATAAACTTTTTGTCATAAAGCTCTTCTGTAACTATAACGTTACCTATAGCATTAACTAATGCCATATTTGAGCCGCCTTTTAATTGTAAGTGTATATCTGCAATCCTTGCAGATTCTGTAACTCTTGGGTCGCAAACAATTACTTTTGCCCCCTTTTGTTTTGCTTTTACGATTCTTCCGGCAACTATAGGGTGAGAATCAGCACCATTATAACCAAATATAAATAACAATTTGGTATCTTCAATTTCCGGAAGACTCATAGACATTGCACCACTTCCTAATGAATACAGTAGACCCGCTACCGATGGTGCGTGTCAAACACGGGCACAATGGTCAACATTATTTGTTCCAATACAAGCACGCATAAATTTTTGCATAACATAATTAGCTTCATTTCCAGGGCCACGTGCAGAACCAGTTCCCATTATTGAATCTGGGCCATACTTTTCCTTTATTTCGCTTAAACGGTTTGCCGTATAGCTTATTGCTTCGTCCCACTCAACCTCAGTCAAGTTTCCGTCTTTACGAATCATTGGTTTTGTAAGTCTTTTAGTTAAAATTTGTGGGTCATTTAAGTAGTCCCAACCATAATGTCCTTTAAGACAAAGTTTGCCTTCGTTAGTTCTTCCGTTTGCAGGGCTTGAACTAACAACTTTACCGTCGCTAACATTGAGATAAAGCTGGCATCCTGCACCACAATAGGGGCAAGTAGTTAAAACCTGTTTTGTTTCCATAATATAGCCTCCTTCCGCTTTCTTAAATATTAAATTAATGTGAGTTCGACGCAATAAAAACTTAGACGAACTTTTGATAATATTCGCTTAAAGCAATTTAATTACATTATTTTATATATAAAAAAATTGCACTATAGCGCATATTTTTAATAATTTTATTTAATTAAATGTAAAGATATAATGAATTTATATTAATATTTATTATATATCTTGTCAATACTTTGGAATGAACATTGTCTCTTTTTTATCAAAATTACCTTATATTGTTAATAAAATAACAAATAAAGTATTATAGAAGTTTTAGAACCTTTTAAATAACGTAAGTTCGACACAATAAAGCTGTGTCGAACTTTTGATAATATTACTACAAATTTAGCTAAAATTAGACTAAATTTATGTTCATAGCGTGAAAAATCTTGCGATTTTTGGCTTGTTTCACAAGTCGGTTCGACTACGTCGAACCCACGTTAAATACTATTTTCAGAACCTTTTTGGTGACAATAAAAGGTAGAAATGCTATAGTATTAAAAAGAAAAAATTTTTAATACTGCTAACAAGTAGGTAAGAATAAGTTGAACATAACAAATGTTTTTACTAATTATATGTTTATAATTTGCAAAATATAATGAATTAGTTTTTCAAGCTATATAAGAAGGAGGGTTATTTATGAATATAAAGGATATATCATTTTTAATACTTGCTGGTGGTAAGAGTAGTCGAATGGGTACTGAAAAAGCTGATTTGGAATATGGCGGAAAAACTTTTTTAAATGGTTTAATACATAAAGCTAATGAGATAGGATTTGAAGAAATTATCATTTCTGGATATAGAGGTGAACTATATAATATTAGTATAATTAATGATGAGCTAGAAAATAGAGGACCATTGGGAGGAATGTATTCTTGTTTTAAAGCTACAAAAAATGAGCTTTGTTTTGTCGTAAGTGTTGATGTTCCACAAATTGAAAAATCTCTAATAACATTACTTTTAGATTTCCATCAAACACATCAAAACCCAATTACATTATTATGCCAAGGTTCTAAAATTGAGCCTTTAATTGGAGTCTATCCAACATATTTGTATAAGGATATATATAAAATTATAAAAGATGGTTCTGCACCAGTATTTAAATTGTTGGATAAATTCGGTTACTCACTATATCATACTAAAAGTAATAATATAATTGTTTCAAATATAAATACACCAGAAGATTATAAGCAACTGCTATTAAAAAAATAGATTTACTTCATGTTTAAAGAAGTAGGATTGTTTACATTCCGCCAAGTTTTGGGGCAATATCCCTACTAAAACTATTTTTATTTTATTTATTCTTTTTAAATAGGTTCTTAACTTTTTAATTGAAAAATAAATATTATTATACTTCCTATAAAATAACACAGAATGTCTATTAGGTCGAATGTTGAGCCAATTATGATTTTGATTAGCTTATTACCGTCTAATTGAAGAAGAGAAACTAAATTAAAATATTGCAATACCTCAATAAAAGCTGCAAACAAGAAAATATACAGAGAAAGCAGTTTTATTTCCTTTGATATAAATGACTTTATAAAAAAGTAAATAAGAATAACAACAAGTACATCACCAATATAAGGTCTAATAAATTTGTCATTAATAAATATTGCAATAATAACTTCTATAAAAAATACTATAACAAATAAAATAAAGTACTTTATATTAAATTTCATTTATTTTCTCCTTTAAGAACCTTTTTTAAGAAGTAAAAAAAGCATGAGTTCGACTTAGTCCAACTCATGCTTTTTTTTAAAGTTCTTTTGATTCAATGTCATTTGAACTGTCATTCTTATCTAAATTTGGATTCGGACCGTTTGAAACAGGTTCATTTGGGTCAACTTCTTTATTACATGTACAATTATCTGTACAATCATCATTTGAATTTGAACAGCAATAATTTGAGTTTTCTAAATTTCTCAAACTTTCGTTTAATGATTTGGAAATTTCGTCAACAATATTAACTGTTTTTTCTATAACCTTTTTGGTGGTACTTTTTAATTTTGGTTCCATGCTATTGTATGTTGATTCTATTTTTTCACTTATATCTTTTGCAAAGCTATCTACACAGCTTGCAAAATTATTTATTTTTTCCTCCATGTCATATGAAAAATCATATTCATCTGAAAAAGTTGATGTGCAGGATAAAGCTTCTAAAAGCTTTGTTGCCTCTTCAACCGTAATTTTGCCCTCTTCAACCATGTTTAAAATTTTTAATCTTTCTTTTTTCATAAATAAATACCTCCTAATTAATTTAGTAGATGTCCTGCGAAAGATTTTGTTTTGCAAGGATTCTATTATATGTAATTATATACGGAATAATTATAATAAAGTTTATAATTTTTTTTATTTATAAAAAGGTATTATTTATAAAAATATAAAAAACTCTACAAACCTTTATAGAATAAGGTTTTATAGAGTTTTTTAAAATGAGTCACCCGGGGTTCGAACCCGGGACACCTAGATTAAAAGTCTAGTGCTCTACCAACTGAGCTAGTGACCCTTGCCAAAATATGCCCAGGGACGGAATCGAACCGCCCACACGAGGATTTTCAGTCCTCTGCTCTACCAACTGAGCTACCTGGGCAAACAAATTTTAACAACAGACGAAATTATAATATAAAAGGGATAAAATGTCAACAGCAAAATTAAAAAAATTTTATTTAATTTAATATGAGTTGGACATAGCCAAACTAGATTGTAAGTCAATGCAGTTTTATTTCGTCGAGCTTGTGTAAAAAATAATATTTTTGAATTTATAAATACCTCTTATTTTTGCATATATTTACAATCTCTGTAAATACTAATTTGGAAAAATTAAATTATGATTTGGGAGGTATTAAATTGGACTGTGTAAAACTACCTGTAACAAATGAGTATGGGTATTATGAGATACGCTTAGAGAGTATAGGTGGGCTTGGAGCAAACATAAGCGGAAAAATTTTAGGTGAGCTTGGTGCACTGTACTTAGGTTTAAATTGTTCTAGCTTTTCAAGCTATGGTTCGGAAAAAAGGGGTTCTCCTGTAAAAAGTTTTATTCGTTACTCAAACCCCGACACTGAGATAAGAGTAAACAGCCCTATAGAAAAACCTAATATTTTAGGGCTTTTTCATGATAGACTGGCTGGAAAACTTCCTGTTATGGCTGGTGTTAGCAAAGAAACATCAGTAATAATAAATACTGATAAATCAAAAGATGAAGTTAGGGATTTATTAAAAATGTGTGCAGGTACACTATATTGCATTGATGCATTAAATATTGCAATGGAGTGTAAAACAAGAGTAAATATGGTTATGCTTGGTGCAATAGCAAAAGCTTCCGGATTTATTCCTATCGAAGACTTAGAAAAAGTAATAAGAGATACTTTGGGGCAGAAGTACCCAGCAGCTTTGGAGGGCAATCTTGAGGGAATAAGACAAGGATATAACCGTGCCGAAGGTGTGACAATTAATGATGATGGAAAATACCCTTATGTAGAATACAAGGAGGTTCATCAACAGTGGGGTTATAAAAATGCCCCAATAGGAGGCATTGTTCCGCATTTTGGAAGTACAGTAAGCAATGATTTAACAGCAAGCCGAGAGGGTTATATTCCTGTATTTAAAAAAGAAAGCTGTATAAATTGTGGTTTATGTGATACGGCTTGCCCTGATATGGTCTATCAGTTTACTATGGGAGAGTATAAAGGAAAACCCTCAATGGTTAATTTAGGGCCTGACTATCATCACTGCAAAGGTTGTTTAAGATGTGTTGAAGTTTGCCCAACAGATGCTATTACAGAGGGTTTAGAGCGAGAGCATGATATTGCAAAAACTCATGTAAGAAATATTGATTTAATAGTAGACAAAATGGTTTTTGAAGATGTAGGGCCTAACTCATGGATGGAGTCTGAGTCGTATGTAGCAAATGAAACTTATTAGATGGAATGTTGATAATAAATATTTTTGGGGCTGAAAGCCCCAAACCCCGACTTCTTTCTTAGAAGAAAGAAGCAAAGAAACTTTTGTCGAAATGTTGCTATGCGACATTCCCTAATAAGATTTCTTGAGGGGTTTGGGAAACATAGCTTATACCTAATTAAATTCGAAGTTAATTTCTATAATAAAAAAGGAGGCAAAAATGTTAAAACAAAAAGTAATGTTCGATAGCGGAAACGAATTAGCAGCATATGCAGCAAAACAAATAAATTACCATGTAATGGGATACTTCCCGATAACACCCTCAACACAAATAGCAGAGCATTTAGACTTTTTAAGGGCAGAAGGCGAGCATGATGTTATGCTTATTCCTGCGGATGGTGAACATGGTGCAGCCGGAATTTGCTATGGTGCAAGTGTTGGCGGTGGAAGAGTTTTTAATGCGACATCAGCAAATGGTCTTCTTTATGCATTAGAGCAGTTGCCTGTGCAGTCAGGTACAAGGTTTCCTATGGTATTAAATGTTGCCTGTAGAACTGTTTCAGGGCCTTTATCAATAAAAGGCGACCATAGCGATATTATGTATACGTTAAATTCAGGTTGGATAATATTATTTGCAAAAGACCCACAAGCGGTTTATGACATGAATATTTGTGCATTAAAAATAGCAGAAAAAGTAATGCTTCCAATAATAGTAGCATTTGACGGATTTTTTACAAGTCATCAAAAAAGAAGGACATCTGTATTTGAAAATGATGATGATGTTAAAAAGTTTTTAGGAGAGTATAACCCCGAATATTCCGTTCTTAATATGGATAAGCCTATTACAATAGGGGCTTATATGAATGAGCCTGATTTACTAAACAATAAATACCAACTTCATATGGCAATGGAAGAGGCTAAAAACGTTATTCCAGAAGTATTTATAGAATATGAGGAAATGTCGGGAAGAAAATACGGGATTACAGAGTGTTATAAAACAGATGATGCTGATGTAATTTTATTTATACTAGGTTCGGCATTTGATACAGCAAAAGCTTCTGTTGATAAGCTTCGTCAAAACGGAAAAAAAGTTGGTGTTTTTACAACAAATGTTTTAAGGCCTTGGTATTCGAGGAATTTGTTTATGCAATGTAAAAATGCAAAAGCTATAATTGTAGCTGACAGGCAAGATAGTTATGGTGCAGGAGGAGGAAACCTATCCTTAGAACTTAAAGCCTCATTACAGGAAAACGGCTCAACAATAAAGGTTTTAAGCAGAATATATGGTTTAAGCGGTAGGGACTTTTACGTTGAGGACGGCATAAAAATGCTTGAGGAGGCTCTTGAGTCAATAGGGAATTGTGATTGCATTAAATGCTTTGATTACTTTGGACATTATGAAGGCGGAAGCTCATTAGACATAAAACAATACTTTAATCCAATTACAGAAGAAAATGCAACTCCTAATGTTACAACAGCCTTTTTTGATGAGGAAGCAGGAAAAATGTCAGTAAAAGGCGGGATAGTAAAGGACACAACAAAAATACCAAAACGTTGGACATCTGGGCATGGTGCTTGTCCAGGTTGTGGAATACCTGTTAATGTAAATCTTCTTTTAAAAGGTATTGAGGGTAATGTAGTTTTACTATTTCATACAGGTTGCGCAATGGTTGTTACTACATGTTACCCTAAAACGTCTTTTAGAGTTCCTTATGTTCATAACCTATTTCAAAATGGAGCAGCAACGCTTTCGGGGCTTGTAGAAATGTTTCACCAAAAGCAAAAGCGTGGTGAAATAGAAAAGGGTGATATAACATTTATTATGATTTCGGGTGATGGCGGTTTGGATATAGGTATGGGACCTGCAATCGGAACAGCTTTAAGAAATCATAAAATGATTATTTTTGAATATGACAATGGAGGGTATATGAACACGGGATATCAGTTGTCATACTCCACTCCTATGGGTGCAAAAAGTTCAACATCTCATGTAGGAGAAGCACAGCAAGGTAAAATTAACTTTCATAAGGATAATCCCCAAATTATGGCAGGAACACATATTCCATATATTGCGACTGTATCAGAATCTATACCAACAGATTTTATAAAAAAAGCGGCAAAAGCTGGAAAGTACGCAAAGGAGTTTGGTTTATCCTATTTAAAGGCTTTATCTGCTTGCCCATTAAATTGGGCAGATAATCCACGATATGAGCGTTCTGTAATTGAGGCAGCTGTTAATTGTTGTTATCACCCTCTTTATGAAATTGAAAACGGAATTACAACCTTATCATATAATCCAGAGGATAAAGATAAAAAAATACCTATTAGTGATTGGTTTAAAATGATGGGCAGAACTAAACATTTAACAAATCCAAAATATTCTCATATTTTGAATAGTATTCAGGCAGAGGTTGACAGGAGATGGGAAAAAATTAAAGCTAAGAGTGAAAATCCTATTTTGTAGTAGAAGTATTAAGACATTGAGGAAACTTTTGAAAAAGTTTCCTCAAACTTCTTCCAAACTTTTATCAGAAACGAGTTTTGCCCGTTTCTTTTTTGTTTGTTTTATTTAAAATAATAATATGTTATAATGTAAGCAGTTTTGTAATTAAGAACCTGTTTGCAATCTTCATTTTTTGTCTTTTTGGCTGATTTTGTGTTCTGCTTTGTCAGTGTCTTCTAGCATATATTCTCCGAATATGCGTCGTCGGCACTTCCTCGCGTAACTAAAAATCATCTCAAAAACACTTCAAAAGCAAGATTCCAAACAGGTTCTAAGATATTATGTATTATAAATATAAACTTTGAAAGGCATGTGATAAATAATGTTATACCCACTAATGTTTGAGCCAATTTATAAAGAGATGGTTTGGGGAGGAGATGAGTTATCTAAATTGTTCGGCAGAAATATTCCGTCAGCAAATGTAGGAGAAAGTTGGGATATTTCGTGTCGTCCAGACGAAATGGGTTTAGTTTTAAATGGTGCTTTAAAAGGAACTCCCTTTATTGATGTAATAAAAGAAAACCCTATTAAAGTATTAGGTACTTCATTAGCTGATAATGAAAGTTTTCCTCTTTTAGTTAAAATAATAACGGCAAATGATAATCTTTCAGTACAAGTTCACCCAAATGATGAATATGCAAAAAAATCAGAAAACTATATATATGGCAAAACTGAAATGTGGTATATATTACATGCACCAAAAGACAGTTATCTCATTATAGGTTTGAAAGACGGAGTAACAAAGGAAGTCTTTAAAAAGGCAATTGAAGAAGGTAAAACAGAGAAATACCTTGAAAAAGTTTACATTAAAAAAGGTGATGTAATTAATATTATTGAGGGGCTTGTACATGCAATTACTAAAGGGGTAGTTCTTGCAGAAGTACAGCAGAATTCAGATATAACATATAGAGTTTATGACTATAATCGTATGGGGCTAGACGGAAAGCCTAGACAGCTTCATGTAGAAAAAGCTTTAGATGTAATTGATTTTGATGGCAGGATAAAAAAAGAGACACAAAAAGGTCTTGCAGTAAAAAAAGATAATAATAATGTACTCACATACTATATTTCAAATGAATATTTTACAATAATTGAATATGATATTCACACTATGATTGAAGACTGCTCTGATAACGAAAAATTCTTTATATTTACATGTGTAGAAGGAAGTTGTACAATAGATTCTGAAAACTACAGTTTACAGTTAAATTATGGTGACTCTGTTTTTATTCCAGCAGCTTTAGGAGAATTTACGATTGTTGGAAAGTGTAAGCTTCTTAAAAGCTTTGTAGGAAATATAGAAAAAGATTTTGTACAACCTCTTTTGGATGCAGGATATAGCAAGAATGATGTTGAGTTACTTATTAAATAGATAAAAAAAGCAAAGAACTTACGGTAGTATGTTTCACTTTTGATGCTTTATGTTAAAGTTTTTTGAAGGATTTGGGAAACTTTTTTTCAAAAAAGTTTCCCAAGGTTTTATTATTACATATAAAAAACAGGTAAGGGAAAGATATGGATAAAACATTAGTAATAGCAGAAAAGCCTTCCGTAGGGCGGGATATTGCCAAAGTATTAAAGTGTACACAAAAAGGAGACGGCTATTTACAATCAGAAGAATATATTGTTTCGTGGGCGATAGGGCATTTAGTAACACTTTGCGAGCCTGATGAATACAGCCCTACATTCAAGCGTTGGAATATTGACACTTTACCAATTATACCAAATGAAATTAAACTTAAACCGATTAAAAACACAAAAAAACAATTGAACATATTAAAAACCCTTTTTGCTGATAAAAGTGTTACACAAATTATTTGTGCAACAGATAGTGGTAGAGAAGGAGAACTTATTTTCAGATATATTTACTCTATTTTAAAATGTAAGAAGCCTTTTAAAAGATTGTGGATATCAAGTATGACTGATGATGCTATAAAAGAAGGTTTTAGCAAATTAAAAGACGGAAAAGAATATGATAATTTGTATCTATCAGCAAAATGCCGCTCGGAATCCGATTGGCTTGTAGGAATAAATGCGACAAGAGCATATACAATTAAATATAATGCGTTACTTAGTATTGGTCGTGTTCAAACACCTACATTAGCAATTTTAGTAGAAAGGCAAAAAGAAATAGATGCTTTTGTTCCAAAAGATTATTGGGAAATAAAAGCTTTTTTTGAAGGGTATACAGCGTTATGGTATGACAAGGATAACAACGATACAAAAATTTTTGAAAAACAAAAGTCAGAGGAAATTGCAGAAAAAGTAAAAGGCAAAATAGGTATAGTGGAAAGTATGGAAACAGAGGAGAAAAAGCAACCTCCTCCTTTGCTGTATGACTTAACAGAACTTCAAAGAGACTGCAATAGAAGATTTGGTTATTCGGCACAGCAGACTTTAAATATAGCACAAGACTTATACGAAAAAAGAAAGCTGATTACGTACCCTCGTACAGACAGCAGATATTTAAGTAATGATATAATTCCTAAGCTAGAAATAATATTAAAAAATATTAGTCAGTCGGAATTTTCTGATTATTGTCCGTATGTTTTAGGGTTGGAGAAACTGCCTATTACAAAAAGAATTGTAGATAATTCAAAAGTAACCGACCACCATGCAATTATTCCTACGGAAAAGAAAATAAATGTAAATAATTTAAGTAAAGATGAATTTAATGTTTATGATTTAATTATAAGGAAGTTTATTGCTGTTTTTCATAAAAACTATATTTATAATATAACTAAAATAGTTACAGTTGTTGAAGGTGAAAGCTTTATAACAAAGGGAACAGTTATAGCTCAAATGGGCTGGATGGAGCTTTATAAAAATGATAAAAAAGACAAAAAAACTGATGATGAAAATGAAATATTACCAAACGTTAATATTAATGATGAAATCCCTTTAAATGATATTAATGTTTTGAAGAAAAAGACTACTCCACCAAAACCATATACAGAAGCTACTCTTCTTTCTGCAATGGAGAATGCAGGAAGATTTATAGAAGATGAAGATTTAAAGGAACAGCTTAAAGAATCGGGGTTAGGTACTCCGGCAACAAGAGCGGCGATAATAGAAAGGCTTTTGCAAGTAGGCTATATCCAAAGAAAGGGCAAGGCAATTAACCCTACAGAAAAAGGTATGAAGCTTATAGAAATTGTTCCTCAGGAGTTGAAATCTCCAGAAACTACGGGCAAATGGGAAAAAGGACTAATGTCTATTTCTAAAGGAAGTATGAAAGATGATAGGTTTATGGGGAGCATAGTAAAATATGTAAACTATATTGTTGAGGACTGCAAAAAATCAAAATGTGATGTAAAATTCCCAGAGGAAGAAAAAAAAGGATATAAAAACAAGAAAAAGGCTGTGGAATTAGGAGTTTGCCCAAAATGTGGAAATGGAAGTATATTAGAAAATACAAAAGCATACTATTGTACAAACTGGAAAACAGGTTGTAGGTTTACCATTTGGAAAAACTCGCTTGAGTTATACGGAAATACAATAAATAACAGCTTAGTAAAAAAGCTTATTAAAGATAAAAAGGTAGTTGGTATTTCGATAGTTTTACCGCAGACAAAGGAAAAATGTACTGCTGATTTAGTTTTTAAAGAGGATATGAGTGGCAGTGTTGAGATTGTTAATCTGAAAAGGGTTTAGAAATATAAAAATAATTTGGGGCTTTCAGCCCCAAACCCCGACTTCTTTCTTGAAAGAAAGAAGCAAAGAACTTTTGGCAGAAACGCACGCTGTGCGTTTCTTTTATGTTACTCATGTGTTGTGGTTAGGCTTTCGCAAACACACAAAGTATGTTTGGTTGATAAATTTTTTTGAAGACCTTGGGGAACTTTTTTAAAAAAGTTCCCCAAGGTCTTTTCATATATTATATAATATCATGATTATTTTCTGCTGTTGCATTTTCGGATTTCGTTTCATTAGGTTTTTCAGAATTACTGTTATCTGCACGCAATTTTAAGCTGTCAAAAATATTTTTGCCTGTAATAGCTTTTACCGTATCAGGGAGCATTGAAATAATATCTGTTACATAACCTGAAATTTTTGCTGCACCATTTTTACCGCTTCCTCCAGAACCATTATCAACAACAACAATTTTTTCTGTTTTTGCTAAAGGTGAGGCTATAGCACTTGCTATTTCTGGAAGCTTTTCGATAATCATTTGGGTAACAGCGGCATCGTTGTATTGTTTAAATGCTTCGGCTTTTTTGAGCATAGCCTCAGCTTCTGCTTTACCTTTTTCACGTATAATTTCAACTTCCGCCATACCTTCGGCACGCTTAGAGTCTGCTTTTGCGATACCCTCAAGCCTAATTGCTTCTGCATTAGCTTCTGCTTGAAGCATTTGCCTGTATTTTTCTGCATCTGACGCTTTTTCCTGTCTATATTTTTCTGCATTTGCAAGCTTTAATACTGTTGCATCAAGTTCTTTTTCTCTTCTGACTGCTTCTTGCTCTGCCAACTCAATTTCTTTTTGTTTTTTAATAATTTCAATTTGCATTTCAGTTTCTGTAACTTCTTTTTTAACTTGGTTGGCTTCAATTTCTTTTTGCTTTCTAATGATTTCAATTTGCATTTCAGTTTCTGTAACTTCTTTTTTAACTTTATTTGCTTCTATTTCATATGCTAAATCGGCAATAGCTTTTGCAGATTGCTCTTCTCTTTTGTAGCCTTGAATTTTAAGTTCTTTTTCTTTTGCGGCTTCTGAAATTTGAGTTTCTGCAAGAAGTCTAGCTTCTTCTCCTAAGCGGTGTGCCTCTGATGTTCTAATTTTTGTTTCTCTGTCGGCTTCGGCTTCTGCAATAAAAGCATCTCTTTTAACTTCTGAGATTCGCTTTTTGCCTAACGCCTCTAAATAACCATTAACATCAGATATGTCACGTATTGTAAACGCTTTAATTTCAAGACCCATTTCAGCTAAATCAAGTGCTGCAACTTCTTGTACTTGTGAAGCAAATTTTTCCCTATCTTTATAAATTTCTTCAACAGTAAGCTTTGAAATTATTTCACGAAGCTTTCCTTCCAAAACATCTTTTGCTATATTTTCAATTACTGCTATTGTTTTACCTTCATTTCCTGTATTAAACTGTTCTACAGCGGCAAGTATTGATTCTTTATCGCTTTTAACTTTTATTACGGCAACACCGTCTGCAATAATGTCAACACCTTGCTCTGTCAAAGCTCCTTGTGTAATTACTACAATTTTCATATTTTCAAGCGAAATTCTGTCTGTTCTTTCAAGAATAGGAATGACTATTCCGCCGCCGCCTGAAATTACTCTCTTTTTAAGCCCTGTTACAACAAGTGCTTTATCTTGGGGAACTTTTTTCCACAGCGTAAAGACACCTGTAATTAATAAGAATATTGCAATTAAGGCGACAATAATAATTAAAAGGTCGTTATTAATAGGCATTGTCAATCTTCCTCCTTACATAGTATGTGTTTTTTTCAATGTAAACAATTTCAACAGCTTCATTTCTTTTTATTTCATTTCCGTCCTCTGATTTAGCTGGGGCGGAATATGTGTTCCCATTTACAAAATAAGTTATTTTGCCATACCTACCTTGCGGTATAAATTCTGTAACAGTAGCGTTATGTCCGATGAGACTTTGTATTTCTACAGCACTAGTATTTTGTGCTTTATAAAGCGGAATAATTATAAATCTGTAAAATAAATAGGATACGGAAAGCCCAGCCAAACCTGAAACAAAAAAAGCTAGAGATAAACCTATACGACTTTGTGCTATTAAGCCTACTCCGCCAAACACTGTCAAAAATGCCGCTAGGACAGACGGTTTGAGGGGCGATATAGTACCACCTAAGTCAAAGTCGCCATCAAAATCAATAAGACCGACAACTTCCCCAAGTATAAATCCTATGAATATATACCCAACACCAACGCCAAAGCAAATATAAAATAGTGTTTGCATGAACATTCCCCTTTCTTATTATCTTACAGTATACGTAAATTATTAAAATAAGTTTTATTATAACATAGTTTTCTTAAAAATAATAATATTTTTTAAATTTACCACGGAAATCAATTTTGTGAATGTCTATGCAAAATATATCAGTGAAGCAAACAGAACAAACCTAAAAACGACCCTTTTTGTGGATTGTGTGTTCAAATATTGTCAATCTATTCATTAGCTTGTATAATTATTAGCAAAATTGATTTCCGTGTAAATCTACTGTAAAGTATTTTGTTTTTGTTTTATATAAATAAGGAGCAGCTTATAAATTTTTTTCGTGTGTACAGCATTGAATAAAAAAGAAGAAGCAAAGCCACTTTATAGCAAAAGTTTTCCCCTTTAAATATTTTTTAATTATAAAGTACTGAAATAAGTTTAAAAGTTGTAGTGAAATACTAAACATTGTGTTATAATATTATTATAATTATTATAATACAGTTCTTTTGAAATAGTTGTTTATTTTTATCGATAAGCTTTTGTAGAGAAAAATACAAAGCTGAATTTCAAAATGAACTTTATAAGATGTGAATATTAATTAATTGAGGAAAGGGGTTTTTGTTTATGAAATTAGTTATGGCAATTATACACGATGAAGATGCTTTTCAGATTATGGATTTGCTAAGCGAGCAAGGTTATAGTGTTACGAAATTAGCAACGACAGGGGGATTTTTGCGTGCTGGGAACACTACGCTTATTTGTGGTGTTGAAGAAGAACGTATTCCTCAGCTAATTGAAATAATTGAAAAAAAATGTAGGTCACGCAAGCAAATTGCATCGGTTAATTCAGCACACATGAATGCAACCGAAAGCTATGTTCCTTATCCTGTAGAGGTTACTGTGGGCGGTGCTACTATTTTTGTTTTAGGTGTTGAAGAATTTAAAAAAATTTAGGTAATTATAAAAAATTATTAATTTGCAAAATAATTCTGTCTAATATTAGTTGATTTGTAGTAAAACTTGAAAAATTTTAATAAAAAATATAGTAAAATTTAGTTATCATAATTGATTTTTTATGTTAGAATATTATTGTACCCTCATTAAGTTTATATTCTAAGAACCTGTTTAAATTTGCATTTTTCGTTCTTTTGGATGATTTTTTGATACACATAATAAGTGATTAAATTTATAACAAAAAATCACCTCAAAAATACGCTAAACAGTTTCTAACATACTTTATTTTGCAGATTTGAAAGGAAATTTATATGGAGCTTAAAATATCTGAAATTTTATCAGCCAAATTTCAAGAAGCCCAATCTGTTAAAGAAAAACAAAGCCAAGTAGATTTTAGCTTTACACTAAGTAAAGTAGGAGAAGAAGGCTTGGCTTTGCGTTTATCAGGGCTAATTGATGATATTACTTTGCAAGGCAAAAAAATAGCAGAACATATGGACTTGAGAGATGTAAGAGAATATCGTTCATTAATTTCTGAATTTATTAATGAAGTAGTAACAAACTCCCATAAATTTTCTCGTGAAAATTTTCTTGATAAAAGAGGTAGGCACAGAGTTTATGGAATTGTTAAACTTGTAAACAAAAATATTGATGAGCTTGCACAAGAACTTTTGAAAAATGAAAAAGACCACATAAAAATCCTTGACAAAACAGACGAAATAAGAGGGCTTCTATTGGATATACTTGTTTAGGATAAAGCAACGTATTATTATGAGGGTAGGTTAGGGAGATAGTTTCTTCCTAAGAACCTGTTTAAAATCTTCATTTTGTGTTTTTTTCGGCTGATTTTTTGTTAAGATGTGCCAACGCTTACTAGTAGAATTTTCTCAAATATGCGTTGTCGGAGTTTTATTTTATTACAAATAATAATCTCGAAATTACGCTAAACGTGAGATTTTAAACAGGTTCTAACAATTTTAATATCCAGTAAGACTTTACTTAGGGAAGATGAATCGAATGTTTTCTTTTGATAAAATATATGGTAATGAAAAAATTATAACTAACCTGCAAACAGCAATAAAAAGCAAAAGAATATCACATGCATATATTTTTTCGGGTCAGGTTGGAATAGGAAAAAAATTAATTTCTAAATCGTTTGCTAAAACATTACAGTGTGAGCAGGGAGGAGTATCGCCTTGCAATAAATGTATATCTTGTTTAACATTTGAGAGTGGAAATCATCCTGATATTTTTTATGTTTTTCCTAGTAGAACAAAAGCATTAGGTGTAGATGATATTAGGGAGCAAATATATAGAAGAATGGATGTTAAACCTTTTAAATACCATTACAAAATATTTATTGTTGAGAATGCTGATAAGATGACAACACAAGCACAAAATGCACTATTGAAAACTATTGAAGAGCCGGCATATTACGGTATTTTTTTATTGCTTGCAGAAAACATAAAAAGCTTTTTGCCTACCGTTTTGTCGAGATGTGTTTGCTTAAATATTAAACCCCTTGATATTTTGACTGTTGAAAGACATTTGATAAATGAACTAAATGTTTCGAAAGAAACTGCATCTTCGTACAGTATGTATTCACAAGGTAATATTGGTAGAGCAGTTAAATTATTAAATGATGATGAATTTGTTAACATGAGAACTCATGTTTTAAATATAGCAGAAAATATTATAGATTATGATATAATACGTGTATTTTCTATTGTAAAAGAATTGGAGAATTTTAAAGAACGCATTCAAGAAGCGTTAGATGTGTTATATTTATGGTATAGAGATTTAGCCGTCTTTAAGGAGACAGGCAGTAATAATTTTTTGGCACAAAAAGATAAAACAATTTCAATAAAGAAACAAGCTTCTAATAACTCACTTAAAGCTTTATTTGAAAAGCTTGATGCTATTTGGGAGGCAAAAACTCAGCTAAAGTATAATGGGAACTTTCAGCTTGTAATGGAAGTGATGTTGTTAAAGTTAAAGGAGACATAAAATGATAGAGGTTGTTGGAGTAAGATTTAAACATGTTGGTAAAATATATTACTTTGACCCAGAAGGTTCAGAGATAGAAAAAAAAACAGCGGTTATTGTAGAAACTGCAAGAGGAGTAGAATTTGGAATTGTTGAACTTTCCAACCGTATTATTGATGATGAAAAAATAATACTTCCTCTTAGAAAAGTAATTAGAATTGCAACCGAAAACGATATAAAACAGGAACAAATAAACAAAAACAGAGAAAAGGAAGCATTTACAATTTGCTTAGAAAAAATAAAAGAACGTAAACTTGATATGAAGCTTATTGATGTAGAATTGACATTTGATTTGACTAAAATAATTTTTTATTTTACTTCTGATGGTCGTGTGGATTTTCGTGAGCTTGTAAGAGATTTGGCTGCTATTTTTCGTATGAGAATAGAACTTAGGCAGATTGGAGTTCGTGACGAAGCCAAAATGCTTAACGGAATAGGTATTTGTGGTAAGCCTTTATGTTGCGCTACTTTTTTAGGTGATTTTCAGCCTGTTTCAATAAAAATGGCTAAAGAACAAAACCTTTCTCTTAACCCTACAAAAATTTCGGGTATTTGCGGAAGATTAATGTGTTGCTTAAAATATGAAGAAGAAACATATGAATACCTCAATAAAAATTTGCCTTCTATTGGAGATTTGGTTTCTACGCCTGATGGAAAAGGAGAAATACTTTCTGTTAATGTTTTGAGACAAATTGCAAAGGTTAGCGTAAGAAAAAAACCTCAAGACCCACCAACAATAGGTTTTTATGCTATACCTGAGATAAAAATAATTACGCATAAGCAAGTTAAAGATGAAGAAATAGATGAAGAATTGCTTAAAAATCTAGTGGACTGATATTATGATAATAAATGATGTTTTAATAAATGATTATGAACGTTTGGATGATTTACACAGAAATAATTTGAAAATTATACAAGACCCAAAAAAGTTTTGTTTTGGTGTTGACGCTGTTTTGCTTTCTGGTTTTGTAAAAGTAAAAAGGGGTGAAAAAGCACTTGATTTAGGCACAGGCACAGGAATAATTCCTATTCTTCTTACTGCAAAAACAAATGGTGAAAAGTTTCATGGGCTAGAAATACAAGAGCCTCTTGTTGAAATGGCAAGAAGGAGTGTTAAGCTTAATAACCTAGAAGAAAAGGTATCAATTGATTTGGGAGATATAAAGTGCTTAGATAAGATTTATAAGCCTTCTTATTTTGATGTGATAACTACAAACCCTCCATATATGAATTATGGAGGAGGAATTTTAAATGAGTATGATTCAAAAGCTATATCAAGGCATGAGGTTTTATGTAGTTTAGACGATGTTGTATTTGGAGCCTCTCGTTTGCTTAAAACTAATGGGCGTTTTTACATGATTCATAGACCACATAGGCTTGTTGATATTATTTGCACAATGCGATTACATAATATAGAGCCTAAGACTTTACGCTTTGTACATGCTTATGCAGAAAAAGAGCCTAGCATGGTTTTAGTTGAAGGGGTACGAAATGGTAAGCCTATGCTAAAGGTGTTGCCGCCTTTGGTTATTTATTATTCTGACGGGAAGTATACTAATGAGGCGTACAATATTTATTATGGTTAGTTTATAAATATGGGGATTCCAACCCTAAAATCCGACTTTTTTGGAAAGTGGCAGGGGGCTTCTTTTTGAAGGGTTTGGGAAAGGAGAAATTTGCTAATGTTTACACCCTCACGTGGTAACAATTTTATGTTTTTTTCTAATTTATTTGGTACTCTTATTGTTCCTCTTATAATTGCAGTTATAATTGTTTTTTTTAGGCTTACTAAAGTCACAAGTACACATGTAGAAATAATCATTATTAGTTCCCTATACATCATACCATTTTTAGCATATATGACTATTACAAAGCAAAAATTTAAAGAAATTGTACCTATGAAAAAGATAGATGTAATAAATTTAGTTCTTGTTATTTTTATCACCATTTCATTAATTCCTATTAGCGGTTTAATTTCATCAGTATCAAGTTTGTTTTTTAAAAATGAAGTAGGAGAAAGTATATTATTAAGGTTGGTTGAGACTCCATTTTGGCTAATGGTAATAAAGGTTTGCATTTTTCCTGCTTTATTTGAGGAGATTGCTTATAGAGGAATTATTTTAAGCAATTACAAAAACATTGAACCTAAAAAGGCAGCACTAATAAACGGCTTGTTTTTTGGCATAGCACATATGAATGTACATCAATTTTTTTATGCTTTTTTTATTGGAGTAGTATATAGTTACTTTGTGCGTTACTCAAAGTCTATTTTTACAGCATCAATTTCTCACTTTTTATTTAATTTTTATAGCGTATCGTTGTCATATTTTATAATGCAGAATGCAATAAAAAATGGTGAAACAATACAGGAGGTATTGTCAGAAAATAATCAGACACCCACAGCAGAGTCTATATTATTTATAGCTATTATTGCAGCAATATTTTTGCCTGTTTTTATTATTCTTTTTAAAACATTTATATCTTACAATCAGAGAAAAGTTATAAAAGATGAGCTTGTGAATTATAAGGAAACTGTTTATGATGATTACTCAGAGCAATCTACGGTTGAAACAGAAATTACAGATGAGAATATAGGAGAGGCATTAAATAAAAAAAGAACAAAAATTTTAACATGGTCCTTTTGGGCTACAATAGTGTTGTGGATAATTACTAATATTAGTATCTATATATTTGAGAATTTTATTTAATATAAGTATATTGGAGTGTAACTTATTATATTAATTGTTATTAAAATAAAGGGAACTTTTGAAAGAAGTTTCCCTTATAGTAATAATTTTTTTCATTTCATATTCCTCATAAAATGTTAATTATTTTAATATAAATAACGTGAGTTCGATGCAATAAAGCTGTGTCGAACTCACGTTAATTTAATAGAATTTTTTATTTTACAATATAATAATAATGTTATATAATATTAAACATAAACTTAAACTACTGATGTAATAATCTAAATATGATATGGAGATGTTTTTTTGGAAAGCGAAGTTAGAAATAATGTTAGAAGCGAAATTATTAGTTGGATTAAAGTTATTGTTTTTGCTGTTGTTTTTGCTTTTTTTATAAATAACTTTGTTATCGTAAATGCTAAAATTCCTACAGGCTCAATGGAAAAAACTATTATGACTGGTGATAGAGTAGTTGCGTTTCGATTATCATATGTTTTTTCCGAACCAGAGAGAGGGGATATAGTGGTTTTTCCTTACCCTGATGATGAGAGTGTGCTATATGTAAAAAGAATAATAGGTATGCCCGGAGAAACTGTGACAATAAAAAATGGTCAGGTTTACATAAATGATAGTAGTGAGCCGATGGATAATAGTTTTACAAATGGGGTTACTGTTTGGGAAAGAGAATCTATTACTGTTCCAGAAGGGGAATATTTTATGCTTGGAGATAATAGAACTAATTCTAAAGATTCAAGGGCATGGAAAACTCCTTTTGTTAAAAAAGAAAAATTACTGGGTAAAGTAGTGTTTAAGTATTTCAATAAATTTGAACTTTTATATAATAAATAAAACTATAATATCAATATAATGAATTTTATAGGCTATAGTTGGTTATAATTTTTATTAATGTGAAAAATTTATTTGTAATTTAAGATAATTTGAAAGGGGTAGGTTTTTATGGCAAAAGTAACAAAAGATATGATTATAAGTGATATTATTGCAATGGATAGGGGAGTAGTTCCTATTTTGATGGGGGCTGGAATGCATTGTGTTGGTTGCCCTTCGGCACAGGGAGAAACATTAGAGGAAGCTGGATTTGTTCATGGTATGGAGGTTGACCAACTTGTCAGCCAAATTAATGAGTATTTGGATTCTGTTAAATAGGATAATATCACAATAAAGCTTTTTGAATAGACTGGGAAACTTTTTCTTGTAAAGAGTTTCCTAATTTTTTTTATCAATTTTACAATAAAATTATTTCAAAACTGAAATAGTACTTATGTTAAAAGTTTTGAAGGAGTTTGAGGAAACTTTTTCAAAAGTTTCCTCAAGGTCTTAATATTATATGATAAATTTATCTTTCTTTTTTGGTCTGTTATCAAGTTCTATTTTCTTTTCTTCATAGCCTGGTCTTCCGAACATTGCATAAGTTGCATTTTTGCCTTCCTCAACGCCTGGTTGGTCAAATGCATTTATGTTCATTAACTCTCCAGCGAATCCTGTTGCAACTTCAAATAAATATAAAATCTGTCCTAGTGTGAACTCATTTACTTCTGGCAATGTTATTGTCATGTTCATTTTACCTGATGCTAGTAATGCATATTCTGTTGACATTTGCTCAACTTGTATAAGTTGGTTATGAGTAACACCGCCAAGGAAGCCTAATGATGGAATATCTTCGTAAATTTTTGGTATTGTTATTGTTTCTTTGTATCTGTCAACACCCATTAATACAATCATTTTATCAAAAGGGCCTTCTGTATAAAGCTGTACTTGTGAATGTTGGTCTGTTACACCTAAAGCTTTTGCAGGTGTAGGTCCTACATTAACAACATTACCTTGCAAATCAAATTTTTTACCTAAAGATTCAGCCCATAATTGTGCATACCAATCAGAAATATATTTTAGGGAATCAGCATATGGCATCATTACAGAAATATTTTTACCTTTTTCCATGCCTAGGTAGTTAAGTATTGCATACATATAAGCTGGGTTTTCATAAATATTCTCGTTTTTGCAAAGCTCGTCCATATAAGCTGCCCCAGCAAGCATTCCCTCAATGTCTATTCCGCAGAAAGCAGCAGGTAATAACCCTACAGGTGTTAATTCTGAAAATCTTCCGCCAACCCCTGAAGGTATTATAAATGTTTTGTAGCCTTCATCTTTTGCAATTTTAATTAAGTTTCCTTTTTCGCAGTCAGTTGTGCAAACAATATGTTTTTTTGCTTCTTCTTTTCCTAGTTTTTCTTCTAATAGTTCTTTTATTATCATAAATTGGGACATTGTTTCGGAGGTGCTTCCTGATTTTGAAATTACATTAAAAATACATTTTGTAATATCAATTATATCAAATAAATAAACTAGTTTTTCAGGGTCAACATTATCTGCTACATATAAGCGTGGATACCCGCCTCTTTTTTCTCTAGGCATTTCGTTATAGAAAGGGTGATTTATAGCTTGTTGAACAGCCATAGGGCCTAGTGCAGAGCCACCTATTCCCAATACAACAAAAGCTTCTGTTGCATCTTTATTTTCGTTTACATATGATAAAATATCTTTTACAACTTCGTTTTGATTGTATGGAAGGTCTCTCCAGTCCATTTTACCATTTTTGCGTTTTTCAGTCATTTCTTTTTTTGCATTTTCAATTTTTTCTGAAATTGCTTCAATATCCTCTACGGATATTCCCTCTTTACCCACAAATTCAGTCATCATATTATTAAAGTCAATTCTTATTTTCATTTCTTTTTTCCAATTTGAATCTTCATATTTTTTTGACATTTAAAAACCTCCATTTATTTTTATTTATGCTAATTATTGTATTATAAAAAATGCTATATTTCAATAAAAAGGTAAAAGGCTTTTAAATTTTTTATTACAAAAAAAGAACACCATATATTAATTAGGTGTTCTTTTTTTGATTTTTAGCATAAAAAATTTATTTTTAGTAATACTATTTTTATAAAAGAATTAAGTAATTAAATTATTTAGCAGCTTCTTTTTCAGTAGTTTCAGTAGCTTTTTCTTCTACTACAGTTCCTTCAGTAACTTCTCCTACTGCAGCCTCTTCAGTAATTTCTTCAGCTGGAGCAGTTGCTGCAGCTTCTTTAGTTTCTACTTTATTGTCTGTTTTTGTTGTTGCTTTAGTAGTTGTTCCAGCTTTTGCATAAATAATAATGTTTCCATCTTTATCTGTTGTAACAACGCCGTTTAAAACATCAGTTATAAAATCAACAGGAACATAGATTTTATCATCTTGTAAAGCAGGTGCAGAAGATAATTTTACTATTTCGTCGTTAATAATATATGAGTTGTCATCTACAGTAATTAATGTAACAAATTCGCCATCACTTAAAAATGTAACAGTTTTAGTTTTTGAATCCCATTTAATATCTAATCCAAGAACTTCAGCAGCATCTCTTACATAAATCATAACAGCTTCAGATTCTTTTGCAACAGTAGGTAATTCTTCTTCTACAACTTTTTGAGATTCTACGCCAGCTTCAAAAGTGTCTTTGTCAATTTCTTTCATAGTTTGTTTATCTACGTAGTAAATAAATTCTTCTCTATGTTCTTTTACTTCATGAGTAAAGATGCTGTAATCAAAGAATACAGAAACTTTTGCATAACGATTAAAGTTTTCAGTTACATAGCTAATTTTGTATGTATGTCCATAGTATTTATTATAAGCGATGTAAGCCTCGTATGATTTAAAAACTTTTTCATATATTTTTTTGTTTAAATCATCCATACCAGCAATAATAGGGTATACACCTAATTCTGCATTTAATTCATCATAAAAAGTTTTTTTAGAATGTGCAAGGTCTGCATATTCTGTGTCCACCACAACATTTACAGGTTTTGCTACAACAGTTGTTATAGTAGGTTCAGCAAAAGCACTTATTGTGCTTCCAAGTGTAAGACACGCTATAGTTGCTATTGTTACTAATTGTTTTGCTCTTTTCATTATTTATCCCTCCTAATTATAATTATTGGTTGACAAGAGCGTAAAGATTAAGGGTAAATTGGAAGACCCTTTGTAACTATTTTTACATGAATCTTATTAAAAATCAATTACAAAATTATAACAAATTAAGTAAATTGAAATATTTTAGTAAAATTCGTTTTTGAAAATAGTATTAATAATGCTAAAAATCCGTAAGATTAAAGTTTTTTAATAATACTCTGTGGCAAAAATTTCAACCCTAGTAGTAACACAAAACAATTATATAGCTTTTTTATATATTTGTATATAACATTTTTAAAAATAAAAATTTTTATATAATATTACAATGCTTGACAATTTACGCAAGCAAAGAATATACTAACATAATAATTTTTATTAAAGGGCTTTAATATAAAATTAAGGTTGCTGATACTTATAAAATATAGTGTGAAACTTTTTTGAGAAAAAGACTAACAAACGCTTCAAAAACTTTAACAGGGAATGTAGTTAGAGCCTTCTGGCAAAAGTTCTTTGCTTTTTTCTTTAAATAAAGAAGTCAAGGTTTGGGGCTGAAAGCCCTAAAATATTTTATAGTTAGCAGCCTAAAGTTTTATGAAATTATTTATGAGGTGGAAAAATGAATACAAAATATATTTTTGTAACAGGTGGAGTGGTTTCAGGATTAGGCAAAGGTATTACAGCAGCATCTCTCGGAAGATTATTAAAAGCTAGAGGGTATAGGGTGACAATACAAAAGTTTGACCCTTACATTAATATAGACCCAGGTACTATGAGTCCTTATCAACATGGAGAGGTTTTTGTAACAGAGGATGGGGCAGAAACTGATTTAGATATAGGGCATTATGAAAGGTTTATTGATGAAAATCTTACAATAAATAATAATACAACAGCAGGTAAAGTTTATTGGTCTGTTATTACAAAGGAAAGAAAAGGGGAATACTTGGGTGGAACTGTACAAGTTATTCCGCATATAACAAACTCAATAAAGGAAAGAATATTTAGAGTTACTAAGACAGGTAATGTTGATATTGTTATTACAGAAATAGGGGGTACTGTAGGCGATATAGAAAGCTTACCTTTCTTAGAATCCATAAGACAAGTTGCACATGAGGTAGGAAGAGAAAATATTTTATATATACATGTAACATTAATACCTTATTTGTCTAAATCAGGAGAGATGAAAACAAAGCCTACACAGCATTCTGTAAAGGAACTTTTATCTATTGGAATACAGCCAGATATGATTGTTTGTCGTACAGAAAAAGAAATGTCAAACGAAATGAGGGAAAAGTTAGCATTATTTTGTAATGTTGATGCAAATTGCATAATACAAAATTTGGATTCAGAGTCACTTTATGAAATACCTTTATTATTGGAAGAAGAAAATTTTGCACAGACTGTTTCCCAAAAACTTAATTTAGAACATAGGAAGCCTAATTTAGAAGAATGGATAAATATTGTTAATAAGCAAAAAAATATTACAAATACTGTTACTGTTGGGCTTGTGGGTAAATATGTTGAATTGCATGATGCATATTTATCTATTGTAGAGTCTTTGAATCACGCAGGTATATTTAATGACGTAGATGTAAATATTAAATGGATAAATGCTGAAACATTGGATTTAGAAAAAAATCCTGATGAGTTTAATGACGTACACGGTATTTTGGTTCCAGGCGGTTTCGGAGAAAGAGGAATACTTGGAAAAGTACAGGCTATAACATATGCAAGAGAAAACAAAATACCTTTTTTCGGGATTTGTTTGGGAATGCAATGTGCAGTAATAGAATTTGCAAGAGAGGTTTTAAAATTTAAAGATGCAAACAGTACGGAAATAAACCCTGATACTAAATATCCTGTTATAGACTTAATGCCTGAACAGCTTGATATAGAAGATAAAGGTGGCACTATGAGGTTGGGTACTTATCCTTGCAAAATAAAAAAGGATACCAATACTTATGAAGCATATAATGAAGAAGTAATTTACGAGAGACATAGACACAGATATGAATTTAATAATCATTATAAAGAGAAGTTTATTGAAAATGGGCTTATTATAGCAGGGCTTTCTCCTAATGAAAAGCTTGTTGAAATAGTTGAGTTACCAAAGAGCAATCATCCGTGGTTTGTTGGTGTGCAGTTCCACCCTGAATTGAAATCACGTCCAAACAGACCTCATCCTTTATTTAAGGGGTTTGTGAAAGCTTGTATTGATAATAAGTAAGCAGATGAAAATATGATTTTTAAAAATAAAAAGACCAATGAGTAATCATTGGCTTTTTTTGTAGAAGTATGTTATTATTGATTTGCACAGGTGCATATGGGCGGTTAGGCATATGTCAAATTACGAAACGTTAAGTTTAATATTTCAAGCAGGTATATTTTTAATAACCCTATTGACGTATATTTCTAATAATAATAGAAAATAACCGCTCCTGCCAAAGGTTCGCAGTTATTATTTTGTTTTTACATTTTATACTGCAAGCCTAACCGCCTTTAAAGCGGTTGTGCAAGAGAGGTTGTTAGTAGCAACCTCTCTTTTAAATTATATCCTAATTATAACACTATAATGCACACAAGTCAAAAACAATTTCAAAATAAAAAATGAATAGAATGAATAAAATAATTATTAAGACAAATAATAACTATCAAAGCCGCAACAATTATTTTGTATGGCTTTAGTATTACAAAATTCTCAAAATCATTACATGTCTGTTACAGTTTGAGTAAACGCTTGAAAAGGTTTTAAAACTATGCTATATTAATATGCGTAAGCACAATATAGCAAAAAACATTGTCAGCAAAATACATCAGATTTGTTACATTAATATTACAACTTTTGTATTCAGTTGACTAGAAAAAAAAGCAGTGCTATAATTACTTTGTAATGAGGCAAGTTGTGTGCATGTCTCTGCAAATTAAATTTAAGGAGGAAAGAAAAATGAAGAGAAAGTTAGCTCTCTTGTTGGCTGCTGTTATGACAATAACATCTTTGCCAACAATGAACGTTTTTGCAGCTACTAATAACCGTCTTACATCTAGTGTATCGGTTGTACCAGAAAAAACTCTTTTTATTGAAGAAGGTACTAACTCATTTACAGATAATATCGGTGACGTAGTGTATAGCAATAACGTTAGCCCAGGCCCAGTTGAGGGTCACAAAGATATCAAATATAAAGCTCAAGCTCCAGAACTTGTTTTAGATGTAACTGATTATGTTAAATCAGGTGACCAAATCAGACTTGAACTTGAAAATGCTTCATGGTTTTTTAGAGGCAATGTAGATATCTCTAAAGCAATAGGCACAGGCTCAACTCGTACTGTGATACCATCAGGTTCTGCATTTAGTGACCTTACTAATTTAGGCATACCATCAGGTGGTGCTTTAATGGGAGGTTATACAGCTTTAGATAATCCAGCTATTGCTGACTATGTTGCAGCTAGAATTAACAATTCTTATTGGAGAATTATTAAAGGAAATGCTGATTATTTTGCATCTTTAAAAGCTTGGAATCCTTCAGCAGCAAACGAGAACTATAGTGGATCTACTGATAAAGCTTTAGCAAGAGAAGCAAATAATAGATTAACTTCAACAAGAGCAGTACCAGCTCACTATGGTTACTACAGAGAAACTTACAACCAAATAAAAGGTATTTGGGGTGCTACTGGTAACGAAGGAAAAGCTGGTGTGTATGTTAGACATGGTGGAATTGACACTACTGACAGAAGAACAGAAGTTCCTTATACATTAGAAGTTTTACCTTCTAACGACAAAACTGCTATTTTAAGAGTAGAACCACTTGAACTTCCAGATGGAACTGTAATTGATTATTTCTCAAATTCAAGAAACAATCCATATGGATATGGTGATTGGCAAATAAGAATACCTCTTGTTACTAGAACAGCAGAAGGCGACGTTGATGCTAAAGTAAGAATAATACACAGTAACACAACTGGTATTTCTACTACTAACGCTCCTATCGTTTTTGCTATAGGTTCAAGCGGTATGACTAATACTTTTGTAGATGATCCACAAACTGCAAGAGATAATTTCCCAATTAACAAATTGGTTATTAAAGAAACTAGACTTAACTCAATTAAATCTAATTTCTCAGACAACACTAATAAAGCTACAGTATATATTACTGCACCAACAGGTTTTGAATTCAAAGATCCTAACGGATTAAAAGATGGTAAAAGAATTGTTGAAGTTGGTGTTGAAAGAGGGCTTACTTGGTCTGGTGGTCGTGTAGGTTACGGTAATAGTACAATTAGTGGTGACTCTACAATCCACGGAGATTATACTATTGACTACAAACAAATTACTTCAACTAGCGGTGGCTCAACTACTAACAACGATGATTTATCAGTACTTGAGTTAACAATAAATAACATTAATCCATCTACTGATGTTTTAGGTCTTATCTATATTACTGGACTTGAATTCTATGCTGAAGATAATGCTCCTTGGGGAGATATTATGTTCAAAATAACTAATGCAACTTCAAGCAAAAAAATGGTAACAAACCAAGAATTTAAAGCTGGTACTCGTTTAGATTGGACAATTTCATTAACTACTGAAGGTACTATTCCTGAATTAGTTAACGGTCGTTACGAAAAAGCTGAACCAATCAACGCTGATGATGCAACTCACAAAACTGCAAAAGTAGTATTTGCTGAAAATTCAGTAGCTGCTTGGTGGGCTGAAAGACAAACAGTATTCTCTTTACCAGAAGGCGTTAAATATCGTAAAGTAGAAATTACTGATGTTGATGAATTAGAAGATTCTTACAAAACAGCTTTATTAGAAACAAATTACAAAAGTTCTCTTTGGAACAACCTTGCAATGGGTGACGGCGTTTATATTAATGATGCTGAAAAACATGGTTATGTAACTATAAACGGCAACACTATGACTTGGAATAACTTAAAAATCAAAAGAGACAAAAAAGCTAAAATTAAATTTGATGTTTGGGTAAGTATTGAATCAGGATTCAAAGGCGACGTTACTATGAGCGTTGGCGGTTCTGGTATCCCAACACAAGGCGAAGACAAAACAGTTGTTCCTTCTGTTGTAATCGCTAAACAAATTAGCCCAATTACTATTACAACTAAAGTACAAGATATCAAAATTGGTTACCAATACCAAAAAACAGAAGATATCATCATTACTGAAACAAAAGCAGGTAACTTACAAAAAGGTAAAACAGTTCTTGTTTCTATAAGTGATATGATTTCTACTGATATGTACTTCTCACCAGATACAAAAGTTGCTGTAACTGATGGTAACTTAAAAATTAAAAATGTTAGTCATGTAGCTAACGGTTATGTTGCAGCTGGTCAAAGCACTCTTGCTTTAGGCGGCGGAACAATCAGCTTTGACATTGATATGGCTTCTTCAAAAGCGTCTACTATTAAACTTACTAACGTATCTGTTAAAATAGACCGTACAGTGCCATTATCAAATGACAGACCTTACCAAGTTGTTGTTTGGGGTTCTGCAATCGCTCCTAACTACAATTACTACAACCATGAACCAAAAGCAAAAGATAGATTTGCTACAGCTGGTATAATGGCTAACTACACTAGAGTTGTATCTGCAGCTGAAGACCAATCTAATATTTTAACTCAAGAAGTTAAAGTTGCTATTGGTGAAAGCTACTACACTGTAAATGGTAAACCATTTGACATGGATGCTTCTGCTTATATTTCAACAAAAAGCAATAGTACTATGGTTCCAGTAAGATTTATCGCTAATGCTTTCGGTATTAATGATAGTCAAGTTATTTGGGATGATTCAAACAAAACAGTAACCGTTACTTTACCTTGGAGAGTAGTTCAGTTTACTGCTAACGAATCTACAATGATATTAAACGGTGCTCCTGTAACTATGTACAGCCCAGATGGACTTCAAGTAGTTCCTGAAATCGTTGATGACAGATGTTATGTTCCATTTAGAGCATTAGGTCAAGCGTTTGGTATAGAAGTTGATTGGGAAGATTCTACTCAAACAGCTGTATATAACCCAGGTGCTAACAGAAATGCTGTAGCTGGAAGTGTAATAGCAAGTGATAAAACCATGACTGAAAACATGGGTGAATAATTAATAACTAATTATTAATATTCTAAAATAAACACAAAAAAACCCCTTTATGGGGTTTTTTTGCTTATTTATTAAAATAAGGGGGCGAAATAATGAAACTTAAAACAAAAATTGTTGTTGTTGCAATATGTTTGGTTGTTGGGCTTTCAAATACAAATATTTATGCTGCTTCTGAAATAACATTAAAGCTTGATGGTGTGTTGCAGCAATTTGAAGTCGAACCTATAAGTGAAGCAGATAATCTTTTACTAGAGGGTAAGGAAATTGCTAAAATAGTAAATGCTTCATATAACTGGGATTCAAAAGAAAAAACTATTACTATTACAAAAGGCGAAAAGGTCGCAAAATATACTGTCGGGAAAAATGGATATACACTAAACGGATATGAAAAATATTTACCTACTCCTGCAAAAGAAACAGAAAAAGGAATTTTATTGCCTATTAGAACAGTTTCTGAAGACTTTGGTGCAAGTGTATCATGGAATTCAAAGACAAATACAATTGTAATTAATACAGGTGACTCTAAATTAAGTATTCTAAATACTAATAAGCCTATTACAGAGAAAACTGTTGTATTAGGTTTTGATGAAGCAGTAAGACTTGTTGTTGCAAAAAATTCCTCTATTAGAAACTTGCAAGAAAGTATGGATTATATGGAGTTAAACCGTAAAAAGATGATGTCAGACTATAGAGATGCTTCTGCTTTAGGCGTTCTTGCGGACAGTACGGCTATTAGTATATTGAGGTCTGCTAATAGCATACAGCAGGAGCTTTTGAATATTCCTTATAATGAAGAAATGGCAAGGACTATGTCTGAATATATGCTTTTAAGTTATCTTACAAATATAAATAATTATGAGATAGATATTCAGCTTTTAAAAGAAAATGTTAAGTTGCAGCAGGAAAATGTTAAAAACATTAATTTGAAAAATACTGTTGGTATGGCAAGTGATAGTGATTTAAAAAAGGCTAAACTGGAACTTGAAACAAGCAAGTCTAATTTAAGCAAGCTTGAGTTAGGTATAAAAAGTCAGCGTGAAGCTTTAAACAGTTTGATAGGATATGATGTAAGTGCTGATGTTTTTGTGCAATATAACCCTAGAATTTATCCAGTTAATGTTGATATTGATTCTTATGCAATAGCTAGAACTTCTGAAGACCCTTCAATAAAAATTAAGGAAAATGCGGTTAAGCAAGCCCAATATGTTTATGATACGTCTTTTACAACAGTACAGAATTATGCTGACCCAGATAAAGATATTTTGGATAAGGAAAAAAGTACTCTGGAGTTAAATGCAGCATCTAGGGCATTAGTTGATGCAAAGAATAATATGTATGATGCCATTAGAAGTGCAAACTCAAATCTTAATCAATTGTCTGAAAATAATAAATCTTTGGCTGTTGACCTCCAAAAAGCTAAGGATGTTTATAATAATACAGTAGTAAATTATGAAGCAGGAATGGTTACAATGTATGAAGTTAATGCTTCTAAATTAGGAATTTTGAAAGTGGAGAGCGATATGGCGAAAAATTCATACAACTATAATTTGTTATTGTTTTCTTTCAAAAATCCATTTTTGCTAAGCTCAGGAAAATAGAATTAATTTTAAAGAAGTAAATATAAGCAAAATACTTTACTATAGGGCACAATATTGTAGAAGATTTAATTTCTGCATATTGTGCTTTTTGCCGTAATTATAGGATTATAGTCGTGCTACAAAAATAAAATAAAAAAATTAAAAAAAATGTTGACAAAGATAAATGCGTGTGGTAAGATATATTTCGTTGTCAGGGAACACACGACAACACGAAACAAACTAAGAAATAAACAAAAGCCTTGAACATTGAAAACTGAATAAATATAAAAAACAAACCATCAAAAAATAGTTT
>CAYYRV010000011.1:3698-57733 GCA_964474135.1 uncultured Defluviitaleaceae bacterium | reverse complement strand
ACATCGCTATCTTTTGCCAGTTGATTAAGCGTTTCGGTTGGCGTGTTCGGGTTACGTGCAACATTATATTTCACATCTAAATCGCTATCTTTCGCCAACTCATTAAGTGTGTCTGGTGAGGTGTTCGGGTTACGTGCAACACCACGTCTCACATCTGAATCGATATCTTTCGCCAACTCATTAAGTGTGTCTGGTGAGGTGTTCGGGTTGCGGGCTAATTCTCTTTTTTCTTCTGTTTCCATTTTGTTTGTTTATTAAAAATTAATATTATCTATTCCTATATCTTTTGCGCTATTAATTGATACGCAAATAGAAAACAATGTAAGAATATAAATAGATGCAAAGATTATTACCATATCAATAAAAATTAATTACCTTATCACTATCTGAATGATATTCTTTCATTTCATTTAATTGCTGCATATCTATATTATCTTTTTCTGATTCTTTTTCTCCAAAAGCGAACCTACCAATAAGCATAGCTGTAAAGAATATAATCATAATTATTGCTATTTTTTTTATTGATATTTCGTGTGTGTCTTTTTCTTTCATAACATTAATAATTTTCATCGTTAGTAATATCCATCGACTGAGCAATAGACTGTTTGTTTTGCTCATTTATGCTATCAATTTGATAGGATAAACGTTGTTTAAAAACGGCTGTTTCTGATTCCATCAAATCCCAATCATTATTTAGGATTTCAGATAAAGAAATATGTATTTCAGATAAATATGTGACAAGCCTAACGGACACTCTTACCCCATTGATTATATCGTCAAAATCTAGTATACCGTAAATATCCGAATCGGATATATGTTTAACGACTTCTTTTACAATGTCGTTCATTTGCTTTTCAGTTAGAAAGCAATCAATAGATAATTTGTTCATTTACATCCAAATTTAATGATTAGGCAATATTGAAACTTATACTATTTTTAGTATTAGTTACGCTAATGAGTTTGCTATTTTGAATAGCAAATATAGCATCATTAACACATTTATTTTTGCTGCCATAATTATTTATTATGGATTTTATGAAGTCAGATTTTGACAGTGTCGAGTTATACGGTATTACATCGTAAAAACTATTTATAATTTCTTTCATAACGTTGTTTTATTAGTTGTTTATTATTTAATTATTACACTACAAATGTAAGAGTTTCTTTTCGCAAATGCAAATAAATAGCTAAATATTTTTGTTAAAAATACAAACAAACAACATATTGCATGTAAGTAAATGATATTAAACAACATAGCTATATTATGCAACATTCTTTCAAATAATATCGCATATATATAATTTTGAATTGTCAGTTGCAACAAGACCGAAAGCCGATGCGTAAGTAGGCATAAAATATAATCTTTATAAAGAAAATGGAATCAACAAATGCAATGGATTTGTACTTGGAACAAAAGTCTATCTATGCTACAAAAAAGAGCGGTAATGCCATTGTTACTGTTTTGGCTATTATCGGCGGTGTTTTGCTTATAGCTATTCTTTGGAACGCTTGGACACGTAACAAATGCCACGATCACGGAAACAGCTATGCTAACGCTAAAGAACTTGGCTATTTGGCAGCTCAAACACAAAACAATTGCCGTGATATAGACCGTCTATCGGCTTATGAGCGTCAAGACTATGGCAAAATTGAGTACATGGAAGGAAATATTTACGGAAAACGTCCATACGTAGGGTATGCACCTGAACATAGAGGTGGATGCGGAGGTGGAAACACTCAATTCCGTGAAGTTCGCAAATTCAAAGAAGAAAGCGACGATGTAGAGGTTGTAACTGTTTGCAATCAATAATCTAGCCAAAAGGGGAGGTTTGCCTCCCCATTCTATTTAAAATAAAGGACAACAACAAAACGTAATTTTAATATAAATGGGATTCTTTGATAGAAAACAGGATAGTTTAAAGGAATTATCAATAGCTAGGGCTTCGGGTGCTTTTAAAGATCGCGCTTCAATATTCAATTACTTATTTTTTGAGAAAGGTGTACCTTTCGAAGAAGCGGAGGAACAAGCTACAAAAATGGCTCGAATAATGGTTGTTCCTGATAAAATAGAACCACCTAAAGAGGGTATTGAAAAATATGTAGGTTACGCAAAGCAAATATCAGTAGTCGCAGAAGAAAATCCGAAAGTATGGGATGGTTTTCTCGCATTGCTTGCATTAGCCGCTCCTTTCTTTAGCTCAATATTCACAGCCCAAACAATTAATAAAGAAAACAGCGAAAATAATAGAGATAACGATATAGATTTTAATCAACAACCTAAAGACTTAGATTAATGGCTTCATTACAACCGTATTACATAAAAACGATTGTTTACTGCGCTTCTGAAAAAGAGGCACAAGATGTTCAAATAGCAGTATCAGAAATAACAAAAGGAGTGCCTATAAAAGGTTCTGACTTACTTAATTTTTATTCTCATGCTAAAGCAAATATGCCTGAACTAAGGCGTATTATCGCAGATGTCGTAAACAAAGGTTTGATGTCATTAGCTGCAAACGCAATGGCAATTAAGAAATTATTAAAAAAATAATATATGGCTTCAAATATAGAAATAGACAATACTCCTGAATGTGGGTTAAATTGTGAAATATGCGATATACATCGCACTGAATACGCACGGTCTGTTTGCGGTGCAAAAATGGCTATAAGCTATGTAAAAGATTTGTTTGAATCAAATAGATCTTTGAGGCAAAGAATAAAAACATTAGAAAGTCATTCTTTGGAAAAAGAGCCTATAAAAGAAGTTGCTAAATATTCAGATGTTGAACGATCAGACAATGATAGTGAAATAGATGTTTATAGTGATGAATACGAAGAAGAAGAAAGTAAAGACTCATTGAAATAATATATATATGGCTGCTAAGACAAAATCAATAGAAACGGAGGGTATAAGCGATCCAATAGTACAGGTTGCTGAATCGGATGAAAACAACGAAAACAACGAAAATAATGTTGAATCAGAAAAACCTAAAAGAAAGAAAAGAGAATTGTATATTATAACAAAATGTAATTGATATGTCAGATATAAAAAATAAAGCAATAATAACCTATAACGGCATTGACACAGAATCTAACGAAGTCGTTTTAAAAATAAATGGAATTATGCCAACTGTAATAATATCATTAGATAAAATAGAAGCTAGGGAAGGAGAAACTGTAACATATACAATAACTGTAAAAAATCCTTCATCAACGTCTCCTATGAATAATGTTCCATTTAGCGATGAATTAGATACTAGATTACAGTTTGTTTTAGGGTCATTTACGGTTAACTCAGCAGTTGTAACGCCTACATATACTTCAAATAAATTGACGTATACATTACCAGTTATAGCTGCAAATTCAACAACTACAATTAAATTCAATGCGATCGTGTTGTAATAACAGTAAAATAACAAAGTTGTTTTCTGTTTATAAAATAAACAATAAATGTAGTTTGACGTATAACGGCAATACAATAGATTCAAATATTGTAACATCTATTATTCGAAAAACAAACACAGTATTAACCATTATAAAAACTTGTAACTAAAATGATGACTCAGGAAGAAATTTTTAAGCTATATAATAAAAACAGAGAAAAGCTTCATACTACAAAAGATCAGTCTCACATGATAGGAGCTGAAAACTATATGAATAAGCTAACTCATTATGTAATTGGTGTAAAACCTGAAATAGTCGAAGAGGGTATTGAAATATGGGAGGCATCACATGTTAACAATTATCTTACAGAAAAAGAAGCTATGGATGCAGCTTCAAAGCTAATAAATACAACTGGTGAGAAAGCTCCTAAATGGAGTTCCAATGTATTGTTTGACGCTGTTAGATCGTTGGGCGCACCACTGGAAAATGAGGGCGTTTTCAATAAATGGGCTTTGTTCTATACAATGAACTGGTTATACTCTGATTATGCCAAAACGTCAATGAAATATATTGATTCGGCGAATATACCATTGTATTTTTACGAGTGTGCAGTTGAAAAATTAACCGATCCTGACTGTACACGTTGGATTAGATCATATTTAAAATTAGAATAGTTATGTGTCCGTGTTGTGGTTTTAAATTAATTTATACCGGAGGTTGTAAATATTGCCCAAATTGTGGGTGGTCTCCGTGTGATGTTGAGTGAGTTGTATTACGTGTTGTTATAGTTTATCTTTATTTTAAAAGCCTTTGATTTCGGTCAAGGGCTTTTTTTTGTTAAAAAATAACTTATAAGCAAAAATACTTCTGAAATAATTTGCATAAACGAAAAGAAAGCTCTATATTTGTAGGGTAATAATAAATAAACGAATAAAAAAACAAAGATTATGAATAAGAAAAAAGTATTTGAATTAAAAAAATCCGATTCTAGTATGTTTGCAATAGCAACAGTAAATAAAGTAGGAAAAGAAAAGCATGTTTTTTTAACATACATGTATGTATCGGATGGGTCAGTTAGATGTTTTGAAGGAAAATACAATAATTGCAAAGAATATATTGATGAATTATCAGATCAATGTAAAAAATGGTGCGATTCTAATAACTATAAATTAATTAGCTATTGATTATGGAAGAAATGTATTCGTTGGAAGAAGCTATATTATACTTAATCGAAAATGGATTTGATATTACTGCATGTAATACAGGAAGAGTAATATTAAAGGGGGTAGATTCTACATTTGAAGTTGCCGAATATAACGAGCTTAGTGGATTACCATTTAATGACACTGAGGAAATGCTAGAGTATGCAAATGAATACTAGAAATTGTAACGATTGCGCTTATAAAAAATTAATCAATAAATAAACAAATGATACAAGAATACGAGAAATTTATAATAAATAAGAGGCATTTGGAAAATAGCCTAGGATTGAAAGAAACATTGTTTCTACCTGAAAAAATGTTTGATTTCCAAAAACACGTATGTGATATTCTTATAAGAAAAGGTCGTTATGCATGCTTCCTTGACACTGGATTAGGTAAAACATTAGTAGAACTAACAGCGGCTTATAATTATGTACTATATACTAATAGACCAGTCCTTATATTAACGCCTTTAGCGGTAGCTTATCAGTATATATGCGAAGCCGAAAAATTTGGAATACCCGAAGTTTCATATTCAAGAGATGGAAAATTAAGCACAAAAATAGTTTTGTGTAATTATGAAATGTTGCACAAATTCAATCCAAATGATTTTGATTGTGTAATATTGGATGAAAGTTCAATACTTAAAAATTTTGACGGAAAAATAAAAAACACAATAACGTATTTTTTAAAGAAAATAAAATATAGATTTTTATTCACAGCTACACCATCTCCAAATGATTTTATAGAATTAGGCACTAGCTCGGAAGCATTAGGATATATGGGCTATACCGATATGCTTACTCGATTTTTCAAAAACAACGAGGATACAATTAAACCTCAAAATATAGGCACAAAATGGCGTTTAAAAGCCCATGCCGAAAATGATTTTTTCGATTGGGTTAAAAGTTGGAGTATTTCAGTGCGCAAGCCTTCAGATATTGGTTTTGATGATAGTAATTATATATTACCAAATTTGATTACAAACTATTTGTCTGTAAAAAATGATAATAATCTTATAACAAACGGTCAATATGAAATGTTTGCTAGGGTTGCTAGAAGTCAAACAGAAGTAAGACAAGAACAAAGATTAACAATTCAAAAAAGATGCGAATTTGCAGTAGAAAAGGGTGAAAAATCGGATATTATTGTTTATTGGTGTAATCTTAACGACGAGGGAGATTTGTTACAATCTTTAGATAAAGATGCTTATCAAATAACAGGGTCTATGAGCATTGACAAAAAAGAAGATATATTGTTTAATTTCCAAAAAGGGAATATAAAACGATTAATAACAAAACCAAAAATAACAGCTTTTGGTTTAAATTGGCAACATTGCAATCATACTACTTATTTTCCAACATTTAGCTATGAACAATGGTATCAAGCTATGAGGCGTTTTCATAGGTTTGGTCAGGAAAGAGATGTTATAGCAGATATTATTTATTCAGATGGTCAAAAAAGGGTTATTGATTCATTGATGGCTAAAATGGATAAATCAAACAAACTATACACAAAATTATCTTCGAAAACGAATAGAGAATTTCATACAGTTGATAAAGAATATAATAAACAAATAATATTACCAAATTTTTAAATAAAACATTATGGACAAAGTAAAAGATCAATTAATAACAGACAATTACGCTATTTATGAAGCCGATTGTATGCACGTTATACCAAATTTACCAAACGAAAGCATAGATTTATCAATATATAGCCCTCCATTTGCTGGCTTATATAATTATTCAAGCAATCCTAACGATTTTTCAAATTGCGCTAGCAAAGAGGAATTTTTACAACAATATGAATTTTTAATAGAGCAAATATCTAGGGTTACAAAACCTGGTAGAATTACAGCCGTTCATTGCACTGATATAATAAACAATTCAACGGGTGAACTTTGGGATTTTCCACATGAAATAATGGAATTACACAAAAAATATGATTTTGTGTATCGTAACAGAATAACAACATGGAAAGAACCATTAAAGGTTAGAATGAGGACAATGGTAAAAAGCCTTATGCACAAATTAATAGTAGAAGACTCTACTGAATGCTTTACGGCTATGCCTGACTATATTTTAATTTTTAAGAAAAAAGGAGAAAACAAAGTGCCTGTAACGCATGAATTTGGTTTGTGTGAATATTTTGGATGTACTCCTATTTTAAATGAAATGTTAGACAAATATGGAACTTTCGAAGAATTGAAAGAAAAATATAAAGGTTGGAAAGACCCAAAAACAAATAAATTAAGTCATATTATTTGGCAAAGATACGCATCTAGTGTTTGGGATGACATAAGAATAGACAATGTGCTTAAGTTTAAAGACACTAAGAGCGAAGATGACGAGAAGCATGTACACCCTTTGCAGTTAGATGTTATTGATAGGCTTGTAGAGCTTTACAGTAATAAGGGTGAAGTCGTTTTAACTCCATTTATGGGGGTTGGTAGTGAGGTTTATAGTCCTGTTTCTATGGGAAGAAAAGCGATAGGCATAGAGTTAAAGCCATCGTATTTTAAACAAGCAATAGAAAATTTAAAAGGTGTAAAAGATCGATTTGTTTTAGCCAAAAATCAGCAAAATTTGTTTAGTCAAGAATTAGATATAGAAGAAAATTTTGAATAACAAATATAATTCACTTAAAACTTTTTACTATATTTGTATTGTCGATCTTCCACTCGATAAAATAAAAATATAAGAGTAGTAATTTACTCATAATAAAACTCGGTAGGTGTGTGGAAGCCCTATCGGGTTTTTTGTTTTTTTTATTTATGGAAAAAATATATTTTAAGGCATTTATAAGGGTAGTTAAATCTATATCTGGAAATAGTAATTTGTTTTCTTCTGAAAATATAATATATGAGCCTATGATATTAGCAGAATCAAAAGATGAAGTTAAAAAATATTTACTTAGTAAATACCCTCAATTTTTCCAAAATGGTAAAATATATACAAAGGAATGTAAAGATGAGGCTCAATTTTTTTATGTTGTTATTTATCCGCTTTACGAAAACGAAAAAGAACTTATAAAAGAAGGTTCTTGGACGTGTGCTAAATGCGGTCAAGTATGGGAAAATAAATATATATTAAGACCGATTACAACAAAAATATACGCAGATTTATACTTTTGCGATGATGAATGTAAAAACAAATATACTCAAATTTATATGGAAAAAAAAGGTATAAATCTTTTAGATAATGAACATTATATAAAAAAAGATAGTCCTATTTACATATATAAAATAACCGAAAATACTACTAATAAATCATATATAGGAAAGACAAAAAATGAGCCATTTTTTAGATGGTGGGATCACCTTACAAAAAACAATTCGCCTTTTGGTGTTTATTTAAGATCTACGAAATTGACAGATTGGACTTTTCAGGTTATAGATATATTACCACCTAATATTTGCGATAGTGATGTTTTTAGGATTGAATCAGAATATATATTATTATATAATTCTATAAAAAACGGATTTAATACAACTATAAGTAATAAAAATGTAGTCGATAAAAAATCAGACAAAAAACAACTAAATTTATTTTAAAAGGTCATGGATTATTCAAAAATAAATGAATGGGAATTATCAATATTGCACAAAGAATCATTAAATAAAGAAGATTATGAAACCTGTGATATGATTCAGAAAGAGATAAATAATAGGATTGAAAAAGGTACTATTAATAGATCGTTAATGAATGGTTTTGATTATTATAATCCAAATACGGAATTATTTGAGAACAAAAAGGATAAATATAAAGGTTTAAATGGACTTTTTGATAAATATATAAAATGATGAATACCCACTCGTTTAATGTAAATCTAGCTACTGAGATAGGGCTAGAAAGATGTATAATATTGCAAAATATGTACTACTGGCATTGTTCTAATGAATGTATTGAATCAATGCAAAAAGAGGGTAGAACATGGCTTTTTCAGTCGGTAAAACAATTTACCGATCGTTTCCCTTATTTGGGAGTAAAAGTTATAAGAAATGCTCTTATTTGGCTTGAAGAAAATGGATATATAATTTCAGGAAATTACAATGAAAATAAATACGATAGGACAAAATGGTATTCTTTAACCGATATAACTTTAGAAATGTTTGATCCTAACTTTTCAAAAAGGAAAATGGATTTTCCAGAAAGTCAAAACGATTTGCCCAAAAGGCAAATGGAAAAGCCCAAAGGGCGAACCTATACAAATACAGTATTAAATACAATAGTAAATAATAAAGAAATAGATACTAACGTATCTATTAAGAAAAAAAATGAAAATGAATTTGAATTAAGGGAGAAACGGTTTTATGAATCGTTAGCTCCGTTTGTCTCTGTTTACGGAAAAGAAATGATTCGTGCTTTCTATGATTACTGGAGAGAGCCGAACAAATCAAAAACAAAAATGAAGTTTGAATTGGAGAAAACATGGAGTTTAGAGCTTCGATTAAACAGATGGGAAAACATGGGGGCGGCGAAAAAAAATAAAACCAAACATGCAGCCGCATTAAATACAGGTAATGATGACGATATATTAAGAAAATTCAATGAGAGTATAAATGGATGAAATAGGAGCGATTTTAGACAACATGAAGTCTCAGGGTATGCAAACCCCATCCGACACGGTCAAGATAGAAATTTCGAATGCAAAAGGGGCTTTTTCGGCATGTTTTCAATTTATGATTAATAACCAATGTAAAAAAATGGTTTGGCTACCCGAATATGAGCATGTTGTTAATTGGTTGGAAAATAACAATGGTCGAGGTTTATTTATGACTGGTACGTGTGGTCGTGGTAAGTCGTTAATAGGTAGATTTGTGTTACCTGCTTTGCTTCTTAAGTATTGCCGAAAAGTGGTTAGCGTTTATGATACTAATTACATGAACGCAAATATTGACGAGATTCTTAAAAAACATATCATTTATCTTGACGACATAGGCACTGAGGAAATAAGCGTTAAGTTTGGAGAAAGACGTTCTGCTTTTGCTGAAATTGTCGATGCAGCCGAAAAACAAGGAAAATTGCTTATAATATCAACTAATTTAAAATCAGAACCTTTTTCTGAAAAATACGGCGGTCGAACATTGGATAGAATTATAGCTATAACTAAGATAATTAAGTTTGAGGGTGAAAGTTTAAGGAAATAACAATGTTAAAAACGAATATTTATACAAAAATACCCATTAAATAATTTGCATATACGAAAAGAAACTAATATCTTTGTAGTGTAATAATTAATAAACAACTAAAAAAACAAAGACATGGAAGCAAAAGATTTAAAAAAAGGACAAAAATTCTTATACGAATGCAATGATCAATCTGTAATATTGACATTCGATAAAGATTGCGGAGATGGCAAATTCTTTTATTTTCAAAAAGAAGATGGAGATTATACTGTAATGTCATGGTATGATCTTGATTGCATGACAGAAATAAAAGAGATGGATGTTATGTGTTGCGATCATTTTAAAAATGCCACTGAAAAACTTTCTAAACTAACAAATCGTTACATGGTTTTTAATGGCAAAATAATACACTCCAATCAATCTATTGATGATATGTATCGTAAATATTACGGTCTTTCAAAAGAGTATATAGAAAAATGTAAAAGCATTTTAGAGCCTGAAAAATTAGAACTATGGGAAAAGGTAGTTCCTCTTAGATTGAATGATTTATATCGTGGCATGGAATTGCAGTGTTGTTTAGATATTTGTAAAATACTAAAAGAACAAAAAAGCGATTCATTCCAAAAGGCTATTGAAGAACTCAAAAAGCAAAATCATTCAGGTGCTTCTTTCGGGTTAGTCTTAAGAATGGTTAGAGAATTTGCTGTAAATGGTGAACAGTTTGTTTCTTTATGGTATGGAGGGGCTGGAGTAAAATAAATTTGTGTTAAGCCGATAAAAAAAACAAAAAACATTTGCATATTCAAAATATAATATCTATATTTGTATAGACTTAAAGAAGTCAAAAAAAACGGTAGGCTTGTTTTATTATTGCGCTATAACTCGTATTTTTAAATTTTCTTAGATTGCTCATAACTTGTTTTTCATAGGATTGTTTTCATTATTTGTTTATTTACTCGCCTACCGTTTTGTTTATGTATTTTCTGAGAGAGTTTATATATATATATTGCATATACTCGTAATATATGCAAGAAATTAGCGGAGTCCCCGCTAAACGGCGCATTCGTCTAACGGTTAGGACGCTAGGTTTTCAACCTGGAAAAAAGAGTTCGATTCTCTTATGCGCTACATCTTTGCTAATTATGCAAATAATTATTAAAGGTATTAATTTTATTATTTCTATTCATATGTGTTGGCTTTTTCGGTTTGATAAAATAGAAAAAGATGTTGTACACTTAGCTCAGTAGGTTAGAGCGTCGCCCTGTTAAGGCGAAAGTCAGTGGTTCGAGTCCATTAGTGTACGCTTATACGGTTCGATTCCGTTCGTTTGTTGAGGTTTGGTAAGTAAGCTTAAGGTTCGACTCCTTAAAATTCCCACGGTGGGGCAAACAACATGAAGGCTCGGAAAGACGAGCAAAACAGGACAGTGGCGGAATGGTAGACGCAGACCTTTTTCATAAAGGTAAAACCAGGGTTTGAAGTATAAACAAACCGAATTAGTTAACAATTCGAATAGCGGGTTCGATTCCCGCCTGTCCCTCTAAAAAAGAGTTCTTTAAATGTTGGATTAAGTATTGATATGAGAAATACTAATAAAAATATTGATGTGGAATAAACGACAAAATCCAGATTAATAATGCTATGTCACTCATAGCTGTATGTTTTAACATCATTTTTTTTAGTAGAATAGTTTTGGTCCTATATTCTCTTTTTCAAATGTAATAACTAATCCAACAAAGAACTCTTTTTTTATTTTTTTTGAACAAAACACAAATGCCTATGATTCTATCACAAAAGATAGAGAACATAAAAAATAACAAATTGCAAATTGATAATCTTATTGCAATGCAGAAAGCCGAACTAAAACCAGTATTAACTGATGTTAGTTTGGCTATAATTGTTTATAAATGGTTACTAGATATAACCACATCAGATAAGCAAAACCTAAAAGGATATTATAGCACAAAAGAATATTTCATCCTTATAATAATGGCTCTTTATTCACCATCCGTCTACATAAACAATATAACACCTAGAGAAAAAAATATAAACAAAACTATTGCCGATATAATCAAAGTAAATAGAACATCTGTTTCAACAACTAAAAATAGATTAAAAGGTTTATATGAAGTGGATAGAACATTTAGAAATAATTTAGATTATATTTACAGTAAGATAATTGAAAAGATAAACCAATATAATTTAGCAGCGAACAATGGCAACGAAAAAGATAAAGGATAAAGAGGAAATAAAGAATAAGGATAAACCAAAAGAAAGAAACAAAGGAGGTAGACCTTCTTCCTTTAAAACCGAATATATAGATTTGGCTTACAATTATACTTTACTCGGTGCAAGTGATAAAGATTTAGCTAATTTTTTTGATGTTGCCGAACAAACTATAAATTATTGGAAAAATCAATTCCCTGAGTTCTCAGAGTCCTTAAAAAAGGGTAAATATGAGGCTGATAGCGAAATAGCACTATCTTTATATCGCCGGGCAAAGGGTTGTAAAGTAAAAGAGCAGCAACTCGTAAAGCTAAAAAGAGTAACCTACCAAGATAAAAAAAGAATAGAGGACGAAAGAGTAGAGATTGTTGAAATAGAAAAGGAATTGCCGCCTGACACAACCTCATGTATATTTTGGCTTAAGAATAGGAAACCTGAGAACTGGAGAGATAAGGTTAACACCGATTTAACTACAAACGGTAAAGATATAAAGAGTGAACCTCTTATAATTCAAGTTATAGACAATTCAAGTCAAATAGAATCGTTGGACGATGGCAAAGATACAGACAGCTAAAGTATTTAGGATATTGGATAAAGCACATAACGATGGTAAATACACTATTGTTTCGGCTCAAGGTTCTGCACGTAGCGGCAAGACATACAATATCCTTATTTGGCTTATATCTTATTGTCTTAAGAATAAAAATACGCGGTTATCAATAGTTAGAAATACTTTGCCGGCTTTAAAAAGCTCGTCTTTTGTGGATTTCAAAGAAATACTTATAAAGATGGGAATATTCAATCCAAAGAGCCTAAATAAATCGGAAATGATTTATACTTTCGATAATGGTTCGTGGGTTGAATTTTTTTCAACTGACAATGAGCAAAAATTAAGGGGTCGAAGGAGAGATTTGTTATATGTGAATGAAGCTAATGAGATTGATTTTATGTCATGGGAGCAATTAACCATGCGTACAGAGAAATTTACGATTATAGATTACAATCCATCTTTCAGCGATGAACATTGGATTTGCAATGTGAATAAACAGAACAACGTATATCACTTTATAACTACATATAAGGACAACCCTTTTTTACATAAAAATATCATAGATAAGATAGAGAGTTATAAGGAAACTAACGAATCTCTTTGGAGAATATACGGATTAGGGCTTCAATCTTTGGTAGAAGGTTTGATATTCAAAGAATACAGCTTAGTAAACGATATACCAAACCATGTGAAAAAACGATATTTAGGTATAGATTACGGTTACACAGACCCAACGGCTATTGTTGAGGTCGGTTTTTACGAAAAAGAAATGTACATCAAAGAGCATTGCTACAAAACAAGAATGCTTTTAGATGAAATAATAAAGACGCTAAAGAGATTGCCTAATTATGAAATTATTTCAGAATCAGCATTGCCGGCAACTGTGCAAGAAATATACAATAGCGGTTTAAATATACATCCTGTGAAAAAAGGTAGCGATTCTATAATAGACGGTATTAAAAAAATGCTTGAATACAAAATTTACATTGTAAAAGACAGCGAAAATGTTATAAAAGAGCTTAGAAATTATACTCATAAACAGGATAAAAACGGCAAATTCAGGGAAGAACCGATTGATGACTTTAACCACGCAATAGATGCCGCTAGATATGTAGTATTAGAAAGAATATTAGGTAAAAACAGGCGTAAAATTAGTTTCTCAGGTTACGGATTTTAAAATAAAACAAAGATATGAGCGAAAAAGAATTAACGTTAGACGAAATATTAGCATTGGACGATGTAAACGAAAAAATCGAATTGCTAAAAAAAGGTAGAAAAACACCACAACCCGATACAGCCGATAATCTAAAGGCATGGGATTCAAAAAAACATGAGGTAAACAATAGACCCGCTGTAACAGTTAGGTTTAAATCGGATGAATTGGATGAAGATGGTAGACCTACCGGTAAAACAAAATTTACCACTGAAACAAAAGATGTAAACAAAATTGCAATACCATTTGAACAAGAGGTGTGCAATAAAAGAGCATCTATGACTTTCGGTTTAGAACCTAAAATATATATTGAAAGCGATGACGAATCAGAGAAAGATGTGTTTTCTATTGTTAAATCAATAGACAAGTCTAATAAATTCATATATCAAAATAAAAAGGTTAGCAGGGCTTACAACTCAGAACAAGAGGTTTGCGAGTATTATTACAGTATTGAAGACCCTAGATTCTTTGAGTCTGTAAAGAAAAAACTAACAAACAAAACAAACATACAATCGACAAAGAAAATATTATCTACTATTTGGTCTCCTTTTCAGGGTGATGTTTTATATCCGTATTTCGACAGATATAATAATTACAAAGGGATAGGTAGAGAGTTCAAAGTGGTTAACGGAGACGATACCACAGATTATTTTATGTTTGTTTCTGATACTAAAGTGTTTCAATGGGTTCAAAAGGACGGTAAATGGGTTACAGATGTATATTTAGACCCAAACGGTCAAGAAAAACAATATCCTTTTGCTCATGGATTCTCTAAAAACCCTACAAACTATGTGTATAAAAAAGAAACTTTATGCAAAAAAGTTCAACCTTTAAGAGAAAGGTTCGAAAAACTAATCTCTGCTTACGCTGACTGTATAGATTACAATTTTGCTCCATTATTAGCAGCGGTTGGATCATTGATACAAGGAGACCCTAGAGGCTCAAGGGGCGGACTTATAGAGTTAGAGGACGGCGGAGATATGAAGTATATTACTTGGCAGCAAGCACCGGACACTATTAAGCTTGAAATGGATAACATCATTAATTTGATGTATCAGCAGACAAATACGCCTAGAACTACACTGGAGAATATAAAAGGGACTGGCAATGCTTTGTCGGGTGTAGCTTTTAGGCTTGCATTCATGGACTCTCACATGGCAGTAGCTAACGATGCAGAGGACTTAGAGCTATTTTTGCAGCGTAGATATAACTTTCTAGTATCGGCGGTGGGTGATCTATATACACCATTTAAACAAGCATCCGATAGAACGACTATTGACGTTGAAATACAGCCTTACATGATAGATAACGATGCAGACAATATAAAGATGGCAGTTGATGGATTACAAGGAGGTGTATTGTCTTTAGACACGGCTATAATCATAGCTAACATGGTAGATAAAGATAAGATACAAGAAGAAGCAGACAAAATAAACGCTCAATCACAAAAGGCTAATGAGGTTGCGCAATTTCCTTATAACTAATAAAAGCCCCTTATTTGGGGCTTTATTCTTTCCATGAATCGATAAAATCTAAATTTAGCTGTTTTACATATCATTTTATTAGTTTCTTTTTTCGCAATCTAATTTCTATTCTTTTCCAAATGTAGTCCTCTGCGTATTCTTCTTTTGAAGCAACAAATAATCCAAACATAATAAAAGGGCATGGAAGCCAAATTTTTAAGCCAAAAATAGAATACGATTTCTGCATTTTGTAATAAAACTCTCCATCAAAGTGTAGTTTTTTCACTATTCTATATTCCTTTCTAAGTCTTTCGGATTCTTCTTTTATTAATTCCATTTCATCCATTTGATTCATCTTGTTTTGTTATTCCTCTATAAAAAAATGGTCAATTTTAACAACAGTAAATTCTGTTACATTGCTTTTTACATATTCTATCAGCTTCCTTTTATTTTGATCTGAAACATAAATATTGTTTGATAAGCTAATTTTAAAAACGTGTCCTTTTCTATATTCAGACCACGGCATACCTCTGCCATCACCGCCTAATATATGTTCGTATTTTTCAAAATTAATAGTATATTTTACTATACTTGTAGAAGTATTATCGTAAAGAGCTTTTATCAACTCTATAAAAGGAGGCTCTTCTTTAACTTCTAAATCCTTAATTTTTTTTCAAGTATTAAGTTATCTATTGTCTTACTTTTTAATTCGTCTAATTTTTCTTGCTTAGTCATTTGATTAAATAATATACTACACCCATTGAGTAGTTTTGGTTAATACCTTTTTCCCCTTACATTTAGGACATGTTTTATATTCTTTTTTTGAATGAGGTGTACAATTGCTTTTCGCACAACCTCGGTAGTCATACTCCCACGAATGATATGTTTCTACCATACAGTCAAAAACTAGACCTTTACCGTTACACTCAGGACAATCAATTATATTACCATTAAGTTTACCCTCATAAATTTCAGCATCCTTCTTATTACTAAACTCTTTTCCATTGACAACATATACAGTATCATATACTGTTTTTGCTACTTTCTTTTCTTGCATATCAATTTGATTCATTTTTAAAGTGATTGATAAGTTCTTCGGGTGTGGCTTTATGGAATTTATCTAATTTAGCTCCGTTTTCATAGTGTCCTCCGCAGCATAAAGTGGAATACATATCTATCCAATCTTGCCGATCGCATAAAATGTATTCTTCTCCATCCGTAAACCATTGCATATAGTCTGAGTCATCTGTTAATGCAACTAAAGCCAGAAACAAAATCTCATTTTCTCCACAGTCAATGCCAAAAGCACATTGAGGTGAACTAATTTTGAAATATAGCCCAATTTCTCCAGTTTGTATAATCCAATTCGATGGACAAATACCGTCCATTGGTTTATACCCTAATTCTTCTAATTTACTCCTTAATTCAGGAGTATTTTTGCTTATAAAACACGGTGTTGTAAACATATTGTTGTTATTTTATTTGTAGTATTTCTAATCCCTCTTTTAACCCTGCTTCAAAGGCTTGTTCGTAGGTTTCCTTTGCCAATTTATTTAGATAAGTAGACGGATCTCCTACTGTATTTACAGAGTACATATAAACAATTTTGTTAAACTCTTTCCATGATTTTACAACTACTTCTATCTCATGGTTTTCTCTCAACCACTTTTGGAGTAGTGATTGGGTGGGACAAGCAACCTGAGTATATCCTACATTATTTTTATTACAACAATTATTGAGGTTAGAGCTATTTTCTATTTGTTTTAAACGGCAATCATATAGTATTTCATCTCTGTAATATGCTAAACACTGCCAATCAAACCCCTTTTCTTTGGCTAATTTAGCCGTTTCAAGTGTAATTAGTTGTTCTTTCATATCATTGTTGTTTGTTTTTGTTGATTTCTAATTCCAACCTATACGCAAGCTCTAAAGAAGCTTTATGTGAAACATCGGCATAATGCCGTCTTGTGGAAAAAGACTCTGTATTTGTTTTATATACAATTTTATCAATTAAAGTATCTTTCGCCCTTTTTTCACCAATGGCAATGTTTTTAATATAATCAAACTCTCTAACTATTTGAATAAGCTCTTTGTTCGATAGACCATTCAACACGTCTTGTAGATTTTCCATATTGTTTATTATTAATTTATTTGTATTCTGAATAAATATCTTTTTGATTTAGGGATCTTTATTTTAACCAGTGGTTTATTAAATAATATATCATCTTCGCAATTCAATTTTGGAATAAATACGGTTTCCTTAAGATGTATATATGTGTAATCTAAGTTATAGAAACACCCTGTTAATTTAAATTCTTTATTATGCCCAAAACTAAGTATTGCATCTCCATCAATATAATATCTATTATTTTCCTTTGAATATATATGTCTAACATATATATTGCACTTATTTTTATTAAACTCGAAATTGATGTTCATAGTTTCCTGTTTTAATTTATTTGTATTCAACCGTACAAAAATAAGGAAAATATTTGCAATATACAAATATTGTTGTATCTTTGTTGAAAATAAAAATTGATAATTTAATAAATATAATCATGAAACAAAGAATTGAAGAGGCAATACCTAAAAAAGAAGGGTATAAATTTGTAGGGTTTAACGATGGTAAGCTGGTGTATGAGCCGATAGAAGTAGAACATGCTAAATCGTGGGAAGATTTAGGTCATATTAGTGGATATTATATTAGTACTAATAGCAATATTAATGGTATGTGTAGTCTTATTTGTGGTGAAGACAGCAAAAACACATTCGCAGAAAAACACCAAGCGGAAGCAAGTATATTGTATGCCAAGCTAACACAGCTTTACAAAGCATTTATGGAAAAAGAGGGATATGCAAATTGGAAATTAAAAGATTATAAAGAGTTTTGTTTTATTAGTTATATGGTATATAAAGATACTATTTACTCTGCTGATTCTAGTTGTGCAGCTGATGACTTTAACTTCCCTAACAGAGTATTAGCTGACAAATTCAAAGATTTGTACGAAAAGGAGCTAAAAGAGTATTATAAAACAAAATTAGGTATATTGTGAGTAACTTTATAGAATTATCATGTGATAATAGCAAACAAATAATTCATTTAAACATTGATAATGTTTTAATGGTTGAAAAATTAGAAGAAGAAAAAGATCATTTTTACGTTCATCTTATCGATGGAAAACTTAAAGCGCCTATGTCAGATTATGACAAGCTTATTAGTGTGTTAGATATTCTATGACAGATACCAAGAAATGCACCTTGTGTAAAGAACCTAAGCCTCTTTATATGTTTTATAAATCAAAAGCATGTAAAGATGGTAAAAGTGCAAGGTGTAGGACTTGTACGCTCCTAATGCAAATAATAAACAAAGCAAACAAATAACATATATACAAACCCGCCCTTTTCTATACACATCAACAACAACGTGTATAGGAAAGTGGCAAAAAATATACATGAGATGAGAAAAACAATTGATTTTGAATTAGCTATTGGTACTATAAGTAAGGTTTTTAATGAAAATATAACTTGTGCGAAAGAAATAGCAAAGAAAGAAACAGACCCTTTGCGTATAGCTGAGATTGATAATGATATAGATTTCATCAAAGATTTAGAAAAAGAAATAATTGACAAATTGAATAATTTATGAACAACGACAGATTTTTATTCAGAGGCAAATCCCTCGATAGTGGCAAGTGGGTAGATCGCGGCAATTGGGTGTATGGCAATTTGCTTTATAATTTAGACCCTGAATCAAAAGAGAGTTCTATTAAAAAAACATGGATAAGAGAGACTCTTGCGGGTGTTGGTACAACCTACGAAGTTGACCCCGAAACGGTAGGGCAATGTACAGGATTGAAAGATAAGAACGGGAAACTTATTTTTGAGGGGGATGTGATAAAAGCTATGTGCAGTATTGATAATGGTATCGAATCTTATTCAGAAGAAATAACCAGTGGAATTAAATATAATGATGAACTTTCATCATTTACTATAACCGACAATATAAAACAACCGTTTCAATACTATTTTAATTTCTTATATCAAGATAGTAATATTGAAATAACAGGCAACATCCACGACAACGCACAAATTTTAAAGAAATGAAAACGATCTACATTTCAGGCAAAATATCAGGGTTGCCGATAGATGAAGTAAAGGCAAAATTTAAACTAGCTTCTGAGTATATCTTAGAGTCAGGTCATTTACCTAGCAGTCCACTAAACAATGGATTGGACGAAACATGCTCGTGGGAAAAGCACATGAAAGCCGATATAGCGATGCTGATGCAAGCCGATGCTATATTTATGCTTTCGGACTGGAAAAAAAGCAAAGGAGCTACGATAGAGCATAACCTAGCGAAAGAGCTAGGTATGGAAATAATTTATCAAACATTACCTAAAACTTAACCCAAAACCCCTGTTATTTAAGAAAACAGGGGTAAAACTTAAAAAAGAGTATGAAAAAATCAAGCATTTTAAAAATCATCAATCAAATGGCAGATGATGACAATAAAGGCGTACAGATGACAACAACTGTTCTTAACGCTGGTACATTGAACGGTGTTAGTGAAGTTACTTTTCGAGTCACTAAAGAGTTAACGGCAAGTGCTAATATGCAGGCTGTTGGATTGAACGGTGATTATATGTGTTTAGCTTTTTTTATAGATAGAAAAGAATTAGAAAAGTACAACCAATGAAAACAACCGAACTAAGACTTGGCAATTGGATAATCGACCGAAACAACGGCATTCCAATGCGTGTAACAGGAATAGTAAACGATAGTGTTTACACAGACTTCAACGCCGAAAACGGCGACTTATGGGAAGTTGCCGAAAAGGATATAGAGCCGATAAAGGTTACGGCTGCAATTCTTTTGTCATGTGGATTTAGATATTCTCGTTCAGTTCATGGATACGATCAATATTGCATATATGGTTTTAAATATAGATTGAGTAATGGTGTATTTCGATTCGCACACTTTGTGACCATCCCTCCTCAATTGATATTTCTGCACCAGTTACAAAATTGGATATTTCTCCTTAATCAAAAAGAACTAAATATAGATTTAAAATGATAAAAGACGGATTTAAAAACAACGTATGGACTTCGAAAAGCCTACAAGAATATGCTAAGAAGTTAAATCAAATTCACAGTGCTATAATGCAAGGTTTGGCGAATATAGATATATTAGAACAAGGGAATGCAATTGATCCTCACTCAGGAGGTAGTTATTTTTATATCATAATAAGAGAGTGCGAAACTCTATCATATCCTAGATAACATTTAACTTATAGCTTACTCTAGCCTCACCCTCACACGGTGGGGCTTTTTTGTGTATATATCCAAATAAAATAACTATCTTTGTACTTTGTACAATCACTTCAATGATTTCATAATTGTTTTTTTATTTAATTTTTTACTCAAAAGTAGCCGTATTCGTGAGAATGTGGCTATTTGCCTTTTATAACTATATTGAATAAAAGTAATAGTTAATTTGTTTGCATATAACAAACATTGTACGTATATTTGCACGGTTGGATACAAATAAATTAATAAAAAATAGATTATGAAAATAAAAAAACTAACTTGGGAAAAAATTAAAGTAGATGGGATTCATTCAGTTATAAGAAGCAATCAGTTTTTAAACATAACTGTTTATGATATGGGTGAGTATATCACGAAAAAATATCACTACGATATAGCTCAAGACTATAAGGATGATGAAACAGTTAATATGTATCTTATGACAAAAGATGAAGAATCTATTTCAGAGTATATATGTGATTTTGGAACAGTTCTTAAAGAAGATGCTAAAAAAATAGCTAACGAACATTTTCAAAAATACATTCATAATACTATTGAAGAATCAGAAAGAATAAAACAATATTTTAAGTAATATATTATGTCAAAAGAGCTAGAAATAGGTCAAAAAGTTTGGGTTGAAGTTCATACTTCAAAAGGTAAACGATTAATTGATTCTGAAATTGAAAGAATAAATACAAAGAATATTTGGTTATCCAACTTTTGCCGTGTATGTAAGAAAGGTATGCGAGTAATGGATGAACCGGGATATGGAAAAGTTTTTTTTGAGTAATAATATAAAATAAATAGATTATGGGAACAAACGAATTAAAAATAGGTGATTTATTATGTTGTGGTTTGGCTATTGCAAAAGTTGAAAAAATAACAAAAACAATGTATATATTAAGCAATGGCGATAGAGTTAAATCAAGTTTTGGAGAATCTTATATAGTAGTAGGAACTGGTAAAGGATGGGATAGAGCCGTATATTGGTATAAACTTACAGATGAAAAGTTATCTGAGATTAATAAAAAAAAGCGAGAGAAAAAGATTAGAAAATGGTTTGATGACCAAAGTTTTAATTCAAACCAATTAGAACAAATATATAAACTATTTAACAACGAATGCGAAAAATCACATATTGATAGTTTGGAACTAAAAATTAAATAAACAAAATTATGGAAAATTTAGAACTAAAGCATATTTCGCCATATTTGCCGTATGGATTAAAAATTAAAACAGATAGGACTAGTAATATACATATAGTTAAAGGGCTTTTAGACGATCATATAGCATTAAGCAGTTTTGATGGTTGGATAGATTTAAACTATTGTAAACCCATCCTACGACATATATCTGACTTGTATAATCCTTGTTTGGATGGCGAAACGCCTATAATTGAATTGGCTAAAATTATGTATAATCATTGGATTATTGTATATAATACGTTAAGTGCAGATCAAGTAGAAAATGAAGAGATTGTTTATAGAGTAGTGGGCGATAAAGTAGTGGCTTATAAAGAAAATGATGCAATTTTTAAAATGGTGTTTGAATCAAAAGTTTTAAATGGGTTTGCAGCAATGAGTATGTATGATGAAACAATATTAGAAATTACTAACCAATTTCAATTATTTCAACAACTATTTGAATGGCATTTTGATATTTTTGGGCTTATTGAAAAAGGTTTGGCTATCGATATAAATACATTGTAATATATATAAATAATGAAATCAAAATTATTAAAACGCATTCGAAAAGATTATCACATAAAGATAACCTTTAAGCAAAAAACAAACGATACTGATATACCAGTATTCTATATCTATACTTATGCTCATAAGTACAACAAAAACAAGTTTGGTAAAGCAACCTCTTTTTTAGAATTGCTTTCTTTTATATTGGGCGATTTTATTTCAGGCACAATATTAAACGCACATCAAAGCGTTTTTAAAAAAAGGAAATGGAAACGAACAATAAACGAAATACAAAATAATGAACCCAAAAGAACTAATTAAGTTCGAAAAATATTTGTATTTAGGAAAAGAAGTTGTATATTTGCATGAGGTTATTAATGGTTATGCCTTTGATTACTCAGGCGACAAATTGATAATAAGCTATTCAGAAGTTAAACAAAATATTAAACAATTATGAAAAATGTAATCCAAGTAATTACAGCTATTTTAGCAGCGTTTACAATAACTATTGTTCTTAATTATGCGGTAACATGGTATATAACTAGTTTTTTCGATAAAAACCTTTGCTTTGAACTGATAAGTAATATTTGGTTCTATGTGGGTTGGTTTTTTTGGGCGATTAGTGTTTTTTCATGGATTAAAGTTTTAAATAGATGAAAAAATACAAATACCTATGCCCACACTGCAATAACGAGCTTCAATGCAGCATAAAAGGCGGTTGGTTGATAACCGATGCTTTTTGCTTTACGTGTAATAAAAATATTGATATTAAGAAAATAAAAATAAAACAAGATATGACAAAAGAACAAATGAGAACGATACTACCATATTGCATACAATGCGGTAATAATATATCAAGACTTATAGGTGAATTTTATTGTTTTACATGTTCAAAGTCTTATTCTATAAGTTTTGTAGAAAATCAAATAAATAAAAACAATAACATGGAAGAATCACATTTAGTTACCCTGCAAATGGGTAAAACGTTACTTCACCAACCCGAAAACACCAAAATAACCATTACTCAAGAATCGGGCGTAATGGTCGCTTTAGTTGAGCCGATGCAACCCGAGAATCCAAAATTCAAAAAGGGCGATATTGTTTTTAGATCTCGAAAAGGGTGTGCTTACGAACTCATATTTATATGCGATGGATATAATGATGAAGACCATTTTTTTAGTTTGTCCACATATTCAACAGAATATAAAGAATTGGACTATGGAACTACTCCTATTTTAACAGGAGAAGAACGCCTAGCAACCGAATCAGAAAAGCAAATCCTTTTCAATGCCCTAGCAAAATACGGCAAACGATACAATGCTGAAAAGCATTGCATTGAGGTATTGCCAAAAAAAATACTCGTACCCGAAAATAAAGAAATCTATAAAGGGACAGTAAGAAGCGAAAATCTAAGAAGAAGCGACACCCTAAGAGGAAGCGACAACCTCCTCGTCCCTGAAAATATCGAAATCTATAAAAAGATAGGCAGTGATGACCTCCATCTACGAATCAGCGATAATCAACTACTGGGTTACAACCATTCAGTAGGCAACTACTCTGTAACCGCTTTGTCAGAGTTGGATTTGAAAACGTGTTACTCACGAGTGAAATGTGAGCTTACGCCGTGTGAATACTCGGATATAAAAAAGGGTGAGCTTATTTTTGTTTATCCTAAAAATTTAGATAGCATAGAGAATTACATAGAAAAAAAACAATGGTATCTCATCAACTTAGGTGATGAGGATTGTTACGTTGATAATAAAAATATAAAAGTAGTCAAATTATCACGACCAATTCCAACTTACTACTATTCCTTCAAAGTAACCCCCATCAAATAAAACACCATGCCGATAAACAAAGTAATCATTTTGGGTCATGTCGGAAAAGACCCCGAAATAAAAACGTTCGACAACGGTAATCAGGTAGCTACCTTTTCAGTGGCGACAACCGAAAAAGGCTACACCGCTCAGAATGGTACGGTTATTCCCGACCGTACAGAGTGGCACAATGTGGTGTGTTGGAAAGGACTAGCGAAAGTAATCGAACAATTTGTAAAGAAAGGCGACAAGATATATATAGAGGGCAAAATCAGATCACGCAGTTACGATGACAGTAACGGTGTGAAACGATACGTAACAGAAATATACGCAGATAATTTGGAATTGTTAGGGTCTAAACATGAATCTCAACAAAGCGCATCAATTGAAAGTAAAGAACCTGTAAATACTATTCAAAATTATAACGATGTTCCACCTAATGAATCCGATGACTTACCATTTTAAAATATAAAACAAATGACAGTAGAAAAATTAATAGAAAAACTTGAATCGTATCCTAAAGATGCTTAGGTGTGCGTATTCGACCATCTAAAGAATTTTAATAGCGATTGCGGAGATGGTAGTTAAGATGGTATATATCCTATAAAAATAGATAGTTTAGAATTTCATCAAAGCGTAGAAAGTACGCCAAATAGTACGCCTTTTGTAGGTATATCATTTAATAATGAAGACTATGAGTAATAAAAATAATACAGTTGAAATATACGAATGTATATTTTTTAAAACATTACATATTAAATTTGCAGAAAATAAATTATTGTATTTAGATAAAATATATAAAGATTGGTATGTTTGTGGATGTAATTGTTGTTTTAAAAAAATTGATTATATATTTTCTAAATGCGATTCATCAAATATTAACACAGGTGATTTATTTATAGCTGTTCATAAAAACTCAACGATAGATGATTGTAAAGGATATATAGGAAATTATAATTTCCTTTTGAATGACGGATCATGTGTTTCATCTGATAATACAAGTATTATAGTATGTGATTTTAATCATATTAATAAAGAAACGCACGATTTTTATAAAGTAGAAAAACAGATAAAAAAATGAAACATACACCGCCAAACGCTACTCCAAATAAAGAGGGCAAAGTTGTTTATCCAAAGAAAGGTAAAGATGATAAAAAATAAATTTAATATCGGTGATGAAGTTTATCACATAACACCTGAAAGCGACAAAGGTGTGGTTTTAGACGCTAGTTACTCGTTACTATACGATAAATGGGAGTATAAAGTTACTTTTGGAGTAAAAGATAATGATTACTGGTATCATGAACATGAATTACAAACAAATAAAACATTCTAAAATGGGAATACTAAACCTTATTTTTGAAAACATAGGTAAAGTATGTTTGCTTATAGGTGTTAGTACAATAGCAATAAGTATTATAATATCAGCAATAAAAGATAAATAGCCTATGAATAAATACGACAAAAAATACATAGAAAGTCAGTTAAAAATAAACGATCAAATAAAAGCTATCTACTATAATATGGTGGATAGCTTTTTAGATGGTGCTTCATTAGACGGCATACCCGAAAATGAAGTATTTTTATTTAAAGATTATCCCTTGTTAAAGAAAAAAGCGGATAAATCTATAAATGCCGTTTATGTTGCTACTTTAGCTTACATCACAAATAGCATTAAAGACACTTGGAAGCTATCTAATTCAAAGAACGATTCTTTTATTGACTCTATATATTCTAAGTACAATAAAGTAGCTCCAAAAGGCTTAAAAACGGATAATTTAAACAAGCTAGGCGAACTCTTTACAAAAGAAAGAAAAGGGCTTAAATTGTCCGATCGTGTATGGAACTCAAACGCAAATTTGAGAGATGAATTGCAATCAGCTATAAACGCAGCTTTAAAAGATGGTAAATCGGCTAAAATGTTAGCTCGAGATATAAAAGTATATCTAGCTAATCCTAATACTAAATTTAGAGTCGTAAAAAACAAATTTGGAGAGGTTAAACCATCGCTTAAAGGATTGAGTTATGCACCTGGTCAAGGTGTATATCGCAGCTCTATGGCTAATGCTATGAGAGTAGCACGAACCGAAATAAACAGAGCTTACAGAGAATCTGATTATATTAGATGGCAGCAAAACCCATTCGTAAACGCTTATCAAATATTTACCTCTGGTCGTGTACTTACTGTGTGCGAGTATTGCAAAGAATTAGCAGGTGTATATCCAAAGGACTTTAAGTTTATGGGTTGGCATCCACAGTGTATGTGTTATGCTGTGCCTATACTTATATCTGATAATTTGATTGAACGTATAATAAACGGCGAGAAAATAGATATTAAACAACCTGAGATGCCAAATAATTACAATGAACAATCTGCTAGGAGTATGATTAAATAATAATAGCATGTTTCTCACATGGCATTTACTCATCAAATAAGATATTATTGAATACCAATATGTTATAATAAAATTAGAGTTCCTAATCAAATAACCATCAAATAAAAAAGTGGTCGATTTCGACCACTTTTGTTATTAAATATATGAAATATTATTCTTTTATAGGAACTCCAAACAAAGTAACAGCCATACCATAGCCGTTTAAATAATCTACTGCAATAGCCGCAATAGCTAATGATTGCTCATTGTTAATACCTTTTGTGTTCAACTTATTAAAGTCACGTATGTTATTCCTAAGCACATGTAAAGCTAGTAAATACCCATCTTTAACAGGTTTATTCACCTCTTTATCCATTGCTGAATACTTTAATCGAATATTTATAATATCTATTGTATTTTGAATATCTTGTTTGTTAGGTATTTCGCCCTGCATTTTCATTAATTGTTGTAAATCTTTATAGTTGGTCATATCATGTGTGTTTTTTTGCCTTTTCTTATACATATTAATTACAACATGTATAGGAAAAGGCGGTTTTATATACTTGTTAAAATAGTTCTACCAATATAGCGTCGCCTTTACTGTAAACTTTTCGAAGCAATTCAATAGGAGCAGTGGCATCTGATAAAGGATAACACCCTTCATCATCTTCACCTATATAGTGATCTTCTTCTATTCGATTAGCTTCTATTTTATTGATAGCTTCATCCTCTCGCCACAAAATCACATTTCTTTGCAACTGGTCTTCTGGTAGGCTGTTGCAAAAATCTTTTAATTCACTCCAAGTCATAATTTTTTATTTTAAATTGTTATTCGCCTAATATCGCATCGCTCATAGCACGTGCTATGAATGGATGGTAACAGAGTGTATTTTCGTTAGGGTCAAGTACATTCTCGGCTAGTGTGTAATATCCGTGTATAACCCTACGGTATCTATTTCGGATTAAACCATGAAGGCGGCGTATGTATTCGAGTTTGATTTCGTCTGAATACTCATCTTCACATTCATCATCTAAATCTAAGTCTCCAGCTATTGATTTAAACTTTATGCCTGTATCTTCTTCGTAAGCATCTATTACCTCTTTGATGTATTCGCCTGAAAATATAACGTCCAAGGCTTGAAAGAATGTATTTACGAGGTCAAAGTCTTTTTCTGAGGCTTTCGCCTGTGTTATAGTGTGGGTTGCCATTGGTTTTATATGTTTAATTTTTTACATCTATTAAATAAGCTATCAATATATTCTTTGTCTTGCTCATATTCAGTCATTAATCTGCGTACTTCTACGCTCCACAACTCTTTATAATAACCTGGTGATTCTGATCGGCATTTCGGACAAATTTCGTCTTCTATGAAATAATAACCGGGTAGTTCACCTATATACCCACCACATGAAGTGCAACATTCTTGTTTTCTAATATAATCCGAATCAGTTGCGTTTGGGTCTATATCGGCATACCAGTCAGGTTCCCATTTTTTAATTTCTTTTCCCATTGGTTATTTATTCTTTAGTTTATTGACTATTTTTTGAGCGTCTTTGAATGACCCTCTCCACGGAAACATTCCGTCATATAAAGTTTCCCAAGGCAAATACCAAGCTCTCTTCACTTGTATTTCGCACGTTCTTATACCTCCCTGAACTATTCTTGCTTTCATCTCTCTATTTTTTTTGAACCTGTGCGTTATTCACACAGGTTGGTTATCAATATTTTTTACCGTGCAAAATCTCACGGCTTTTATTGTATTTCATTTTTAGCTCAACATGATACCAAAGGTCAATATTAAGATGTTTGCAAAGGTTTTCAATATCTGATACAGCTAGGCATATGCCATTTTTAAACTCAGATGTGTAGATACCATATATTATATAATATATAATTTCTACAAATGCTTTATGTTTAAAAACGTCACTAATAAAACCGTATGTTTTGCTAACTTTATCACAGGTGTTATTTATGTCGGTGTATGTATAAATTCCTCTATACCCTACTAAACTAAGTAGTCGAATAACAGCATCTGCGAGTTCGGATTCAACGGTATTATTAATAAACGCTTTATAATACTCATTGGTTTTATTTGACCCTTCATACATAAATAAATTAGCTCTATTGCCTTTCCTATCCGCTTCTATTGCCTCTGCGAGTTCGGTAATAACTAACATCAACAAATGTTCATTACTCGGATCATTATCGTAAAAACCTTTTACTTTTGCGTCCTCAAAAGCCTCTTTGGCGAGTTCGTTTAAATTAGGTCTTTGTTTCATCGTTGTTCTTCTTTGCTTTTATTGATTCATGTACACTGATCTACCTTGCATATACCCTAACATATATATTCTGAAAAATTCATTTACGTTACCGTCTTGGTAGTAAATTGATTTATCCCATAATTCTTTTGGCTCTCTGTCGAGTCTTAAGCTTAAATTAGAGTATGACTTTATTTGTCTTTCAAAAGATTGCATTAAATCAATAAACTCTTTTGTTTTGTTAAACATCTGTTATATCTTATTCTTTGATTTTACTTTTTTTTATCAATGACCCGCATTTAGGGCAATATTCTTTGGTATCATTATCAAAAAACCTAGTTATATTTACCTTTAAATAGTCTGCTATCATATATAGCTCCTGAACACCTAGCGTGTTTCTATTGAATCTACCTGACAATGCAGCGGGTTTAATGCCTAAACATTCCGCAATATGCTTTTTCTTTAACCCTTGTTCGGCTGCTACTTCTAAAACCTTATCAAAAACTGATTCTTTTTTTCCCATATATTATATATTTTGATTTGATACAAAGATAATACAATATTTCGTATATACCAATACTTAAAGTGAAAAATAATCGCAAAAATATAAATAAATGTTTTGCATATTCAAATAATATGTTTACATTTGTGGAAACAATTAAATAAATAAAGTTATGAGTAATATTAAAGTGGTTTTTGAGAATAAAGATTTTAAGGTGGAAAAGCATAATAGCTATATTAAGATTGTAGACAGTGTATCAACGAAAGCAAGAATAATCAGACTATTATTAGATTATTCTTTTAAAAAAGAATTACTACTAACACATAAATCTTTTAATATAGTTTATATAGAAAAAAGAAACCCAAATAAAGATAAATTATTATCGGTTTACGCCGAAGAAATAGCCGAATTTATTAAAACCGTAGATGGGTTTTTAGATTCGGGTGTTTCCATTGTTGATGTTATCAAATTTTACAACGAAAATAAAAAAAATAAAGTGATGAAAATAGACTTACAGGACGGAGAAATAGGGCTATGTATAAAAGAGGGTGATATATATATCCTATTGCTATAAGCAAAGCCAACGCAATTATGCTTAGGTTATTCATATCTGAAGCAACCCGAGATGAACCATTAGTTAAACTATCTGATTTACCTTACAAAAAAGATTATTGACAAATGAAAATAAAAATAAAACCTCTAACTTGGAAGAAAGTTAGATATGAAGATATAAAAGGAATAAGAACTAATGAGTATGTCTACATAGAAGAAAGTAAATATTTCTATGAGGTTTACCCTGACGGTGGCGGTTATACACCTTATTTTTGCATGTCATCTTATAAAGAACCTCTTTCGTCAGATATGAATTTGGACTTAGAACAAGCGCAATCTGTTTGTCAAAATGATTTTGAACGACTAGTTAAAGGAATAATAAAGGAATATGAAAGATTAAAAAAATACAAATGCTTATGTACCAAATAATAGAGTCAGGTTCTAAAGCAAATGCAATTATATATTTTGATTGTATATTGGTGGATATAGGCGTATCTTATGCAAGGATACAACCGTATCTAAACGATATAAAACTCATTTTGTTGACACATGAGCATTCAGATCATTTAAAGATAAACACAATCAAAAAAATTGCTTTAGAACATCCACATATCCGTTTTGGTTGCGGTCATTTTTTAGCTGATAAACTAAAAGGCGTTAGAAATGTAGATGTATTAGATATTGGTAAGATGTATGATTACGGTATATTCCAAATAACAGCCGTTAAACTATATCACGATGTGCCAAACTTTGGATATAGAATATTCAAAGATGGCAAAAAAATAATACACGCTACCGATACATGCACATTGGACGGCATCGAAGCAAAAGGATATGATTTGTACGCAATCGAAGCAAACTATTGCGAAAACAAAATAAAACAGAATATAGAAGCAAAACAGGAATTAGGGCAATATGCTTATGAACGTGGAGCTATTAACTCACATTTAAGCGTACAACAAGCGCAGGAATTTGTTTCTAAAAATGCAGGTGATAAATATGAGTTTATAATGCTGCATCAAAGCAAAAATAATTTTTGAATATGTATAAAAGATTAAATAGAATTGTAAAACTGTTTATTAATGATTGTGATTGTGGATGCAATCCAATAGAGAAAAAAAGCGAAATGTTCCGAGATTGTACATGTAATTATTGGATTGAATGCCCTAAATGTGGTAAGTCAAGTATAAAAATAAATTTATCGTATTATTCACCTAGAAATGAATTTACCTTAAAGGAAAATGACGCAATAAAAGATTGGAATAAAAAGCAAAAATATGATATTCAACCCTAACAAATCCGATTGCGCTTATAAGGCTAAAGAATACCTAGATAAACTGATTGATAAAAAAGTATTCTTTGAGCTTAAGGAAAAGAAAAGGCAAAGAACCAATCAGCAAAATAGATACCTGCATTTAATTTTTAAACAAGTTGCTATTGAAACGGGTTACTCTATCAATGAAGTAAAGCAGGTTATATTTAAAAAGGTAGTAAATTCTGATATATTCGTTAGATATAGCGAGTTTAACGGAGTAGAATACTTAATAAGCACTTCTGAATTAGACACATTAGAAATGACTAGGGCAATAGAGAGATTTAGAGACTATTGTTCGTTAGAGTTTGGTATTTACATACCAGCACCGAACGAAGAAGAAAAAATAAACGCTTGGGAAGCCGAACTATCAAATCAAACATTTTATTAATTATAAATAAACATATCTATGGACTCAAATTATTGCGAAATAGTAAATAATGTCTTAATAAAAGTCACAAAAGGCTTTAAAGGAGAATTTGTTATTCCAGAAGGGGTAACAAAGATCGGGCGTGAAGCATTTGAAGGCTGCACAAGCTTAACTACGGTTCTTATTCCAAAAAGCGTAATAGATATAGGATATTGTGCATTTAAAAACTGTATAAGCCTTACCTCTATTATTATTCAAGAAGGTATGAAAATTATAGGATATTACGCATTTGAGGGGTGCATAAGCTTAACGTCTATTATCATACCAAATAGTATAAAAATAATATGTGCTTTTGCGTTTAAGGACTGTACAAGCCTTGCCTCTATTATTATTCCAAATGGAGTAACATCCATAGAATGTTATACATTTTATGGATGTAAAAGCTTAAAATCTGTTATTATCCCAGAAGGAATAACAATCATAAAATATTGTGCTTTTTATGGCTGCACAAGTTTAACATCCGCTTTAATACCTAATAGCGTAATAGAGATAGAGTATAAAGCATTTTATGACTGCCCAAACCTACCAAAAGCGGACAAAGATGCTGTAAAGCGTAAAATATGGTCTTTAATGGAAGTCTCTACCTATAAAGCATTATGTTCTATAAGCCGTTTAGCTTTAGGCGCAACATCTTCAGAAATTGAAGAACTATTTCCAAATTGGAATAAGGAATATGCAATTAAGAATTTTAATGCTAAAGATAATACCGGACTTTGGTGGGACTGTAAAGACAAGCAATCAAGAATCAATTTTCTGAAAGACGTAATAGGCGAACAATAAAACAAACAAACATTATGGAAACATTTATTGTTAATATTTTTGTATTTTATATTATTATAATAAGTATTTTAATAATGTATTTACACATAAAATTAAGAAAAAAAGAACTTCAAATTTTAGAATTAAAGGACAATGTAAGAAAACAAGATGATATTATAGAGGTGCAAAAAGATATAATTGAAAAACAAAAGAAAATTATTGAATTAGACTCATATAATACCGAAAATAGAAAAATACACGATATTTATAATAGAATTAATGAATCGATACCAGAGGTAATACGAACATTACTTAAAGGAAATCAAGGTAAAATAATTGAATCTATTGTAAGTTGTATATCTAAAGTTAATATGGAAAACTACAAATTCATAAATTCAGCATGTAAAAATTATAATCATGTAATGTGTGAACCTCGAAATTGCGATAACTGCATACATAAAAATTTAAAATGACAATGCAATTAATTTTCACTTACAACAACCGACAAAAAGAGGTTTTTGTTTCGACAAAAAACGGTATTAGAATAGCATCTATAAATCAAGAAAATAATAGGATAACGCTATTAAATAAATACTCCAATGGAATACGAAATTTAGGGTTAAACATAAGCTATGTAAAAAAACAAATATTGAATACGTATATAGAATACGAAAAAGCCAAGAAAAAAAATAATACAAATACTTTTAATCAAAATGACTAACAATTTAAAATAAAAACATTATGCACAACTGGTTTGAATGTAAAGTAAGTTACGAAAAGACATTGGAAAATGGAATGCAAAAGAAGGTCACAGAACCTTATTTAATAGACGCTCTTTCTTTCACAGAAGCCGAAGCACGAACCATCGAAAAAATAAAACCGTATGTTTCCGGTGAATTTACCATAGCAGCTATCAAAAGAGCTAAACTATCGGATATATTCTTTTTTGACGGAGGCGACAGGTATTTCCAAGCAAAATTATGTTATATATCACTTGACGAAAAAAGCGGCTCTGAAAAGCGAACAAAAGTAAATATGTTAGCTCAAGCATGCGATATACAGCAAGCAAAAGATGTTATTGTTAAAGGCATGGAGGGTACACTAGCCGATTACGAAATTGTAGAGGTAAAAGAAACAGCTATTGTTGATGTATTTCCTTACAGTGATAATATAAAAAAAATAGTATTGGATAAATAATGCCCAGTAAATGCTCATGTGGAAATACAACGCTTAGAGGTAAAGATAAATGCCTAGAGTGTTGTATTTCTGAATATTCAAATAAAACTAAAGCGAAACCAAAGCATTACGAGAGCAAATTACAGCAATCGTGTGTTTATTGGTTTCGTTTGTCATATCCTAATCTAGTTTTGTATGCTATACCTAACGGAGGTTACCGAAAAGCTTTAGAAGCAAAAATAATGAAAACAGAGGGCGTATTAGCAGGTGTAGCCGATCTTTTCCTTATGTGCGCTAACTACAAGTATCATGGTTTATATATAGAGGTGAAATATGCAGACGGTAAACAATCGGATAATCAAAAAATATTCGAGAAAAAAGCTAAAGAGTTTGGATATTGTTATATTGTAATAAATAGTTTGGAATCATTTATTAAAGAGGTAAATAACTATTTAAAAACAGCAGAACATGTTTTATAACATAAAAATTATACATCAAATAATTTGTATATACGAAAAGAAACATATATCTTTGTGGTGTAATAATTAAATAAACAAATAAAAAAACAGAATTATGAAAGAGTTTACAAATAATAATAACACTTTAGTATTTTACAAAAAAGAAGGGGACGAAAAGTATTCCTTTTATATCAAAGATAATTCAGAGCTTACAGAGTTGCTATTAAGCAATGTAAGCACTAAACGAATCAGAGAAAATAAAATCAAGTATGCCGTAAAGGGCATATTTGAAAAGATTAATAATGAATTATTGGTAAAATTAAATACAATTGAAAATCCAATCGTAGAACTAGCCGAAAAGGCACAAAAAATGTACGGTTCTAATATTGAAGCAAAAATAGTTGGGAAATGTGGCGATAATTGCTGCCCAATAATTGAGGTAGAGATAGAGCTTCCTAATGGTAACACATATAGAGCCAAAGGCACTAACCAAAAAATAGCCAAACGAAATGCGGCAGAAAAAGCACTATTAGACTTGTAATATGGTAGCCGTGAATGGTTAAATGTGGTTCGATTCCACACACGGCACAAAATTTTTTAATATAAATAATAAAATAAAAAAAATAAAGATTATGAAAACAAATGATTTCTCAAAATTAGGAGCTATGTTAGGAAATATGCCTAACGAAAATAATAATATAGCATATTTTTTACATGTATATAGGCAGGCAAAAAATACTTACTATATATATTTGATTTTAAAATATAAAGAGTATTCATTTGATGTTTTTATTAAAAACACTTCTACTTTAGAAAAGGAGTATGGTAAAAACATGACTAAAGGTACATCCATTGATATTCCTATGAATGTTTCAGAAGCTATCTCAATTTTACAATTTGGTGTTGAAAAATGCCAAACATTCAGATTGGATAGGTTTATAGATAAATACACCGAAGAACCTAAAATAAAATATCCAAAGGGCATTACACTTAGAGATGAATTGTATTCAGCTATACTTATAGCTGAGTATAATGAAGCTGATGAGTCTGGGTATGAATATAAAGATGTAATTGAAGATGATTTTACCAAGATATTATATCCCGAAAGTTATAATATTGATTATAACGGAAAAATATTTAAAGGTTTAGATAAAATTGAAAAATTCAAAAAATGGTATGAAAAAAGGTATGCTTTTTGGATTCAAAGAAGAGGTAATTCTATCTATATAAACATTGCAAAAGAAGTATATCATGCAAAACATTGTCAGTCGGAGGAGTATTTAAAGGAGTTAGATTTATATAAAGAATCGGTGAAAAAAGCCGAAGAGGTATATAATATATTTGTAAGTGATTCTATTTTTAACAATTTAATATAAAACAACATGACAAAACAAGAAATAATAAACAAGATAAACGAATTATCCGATCAACTTTCAGAACTTGGAGTTAGGCATATTTTTGCATACAATATAGGTGACGAAACAAAAATAAGCGCAAATGCGCAAGGAATAGATATATCAATGATAACTTCTAGTATTTGCGAAAAGATACCCGACTCCGAGCAATTAATTAGGCACGGATTAAATCACTACAAAAGAAAATCGCAAAACGATGAAAAAATAAAAGAAGAATTGCGTATGATTTATAAAAAATAAAACATACAGATTTTATTTATGTTAAAATTCAAACAGCTTAATTGTTGTTTGAATTTTCTTTTTTTTATTACATTAATGTATTTTGCTATATGTGTAACTTAGTGCGTAATTTATAAATTATATCGCACGAAAATGGAGAAAAAAGATTTCTTTGCATTAGTCAAAAATGGTGTTTTGATAAACGGAAAAACTGATGTGTCAGATGCTACTATTGACAAAATAATTGATTTGATAGATTGTGAACAAATCACAGCCGAAAATCAAAACTCGTTAGTCGAAAAAGCTGTAAACGCTGCTAAAGCCACACAGCTAAATATTAACAGCGTAGCCGCAACTATTGTTAAAGCTCAAAAAGAGCCAAACAAAGAGCCAAGCAAAGATCCGATTAAAGAAACAGACCCGCAAAATCCTAAAGATGGATCGGATGGAAAAGTAGAACAACTTTTAGCTCAAATAGAAGAGCTTAAAAGTAAAGTTAACGGAATTACTCAAAAGGAGACGCATAATTCTTTATTCAGCAAACTTAAATCTGAATTAAAGGATATACCAGAGTATTTTATAAATCCTGTAATGCACGGTCGAACTCTTCAAACAGAAGAAGAAGTTCAAACGTATGCTTCTTTTATAAAAGATCAGTTTCAATTATCGGAGCAAGCGAGGGTTAATGCAGGCGGTGGTGCACCTCCTATTTCGGGAAATGGGGAAGTGCAAGAAAGAAAATATACGAAAGAGCAACTAGATGCGATGGTAAATAGAGGTCGCATATAAAAAAATAGAACAAATGAGTTACACGAATTTAAACACATTCTCAAGTAACACCTACATGGCTAAGGACGGGATTATAATTAGAAAAAATCTCGAAACTACATTAGGCGGTACTTCTTTTGATTTTACAGGTTTTCAACCTAAAATAATTTATGCAGGTCATCCTATTATAAGAGAAATAGGGACTAGGAATTATAAGCCTATGCCTGTTAATGTAGATGCAAACAATGAAGCTGTGTCTTATGCTTCATTACCAGCAAACCACGAATATATAGGCGTATTAGTTTCGTCTTTTGTAGTAGGTCAATATCCTACTGGAATTATGGTTAGAGGTTCGGTAAATGAAGAAGCCGTGTATATACCTTATGGAGCTGTAAAAGCTGCAATGATAACCGCTTTAAATGGTTTAATTAGATTTGATAGAGATTGATATGATAAACGAAACTAATAAATTTTTTCAGGAGGTAGCTAATGCTACTCCTCAATTAGCTCTTTATCTGAGCGAGCGAATAAATGGAGAGCGAACACCTGAGACAAGGATGTTTTATAAAGATTTGCTAAGAGTCGACCAGTCTTTAGATGGTAGATGGTCTACTATAACAGCGAGTTATAGAAATATTGCAGCTGATATAGTTGCTACCGGTAATGCTTTGCCATTAAAAAGACGTGAATCATACGGTCAAGCTGGAGGTATTATACCTAAAATAGGTTTAAAAATTTCAAAAGATGAGCAATACATACAAGATATGAACTCATTTATGAATAGTGCCAAAAGTCAACCTGAAATAGATAGAATAGTAGGTAAATTAACCGACGATTTGACTTCTGTTATAAAAGCACCTCAAAATACTTTAGAGTATATGTTTTTACGAGGTATGTCTACTGGTTTAGCTTTAGTTAGCAATGACGAAATGTCTAATAACAATGTGGATATACAAGTAGATTACGGATATTTAGAGGAAAATAAATTTGGAGTTTCCGATATTTGGGGATCGGGTACATCAAACCCATTGGATGACATTTTAAGGGTTTTGGAGAAAGCTAAAGATGACGGTAATGTCATAAGGTATATTTATGCTGACCCAAAAAGTATAAAGTATATACTAAACTCGCCTCAAATAAGAGATTTTGTTTTATTGAAAAATACAGGTGTATTGGTTGCCAATTCACAGGTTAATGTTCCGATACCACTACTTACTCAATTAAATTCAGTATTCCAAAATGAATATGGTTTTCAGTTGGTAGAAGTAAATAAACGGATAAAATTTGAAAGAGACGGTAAGGATACATTGCTCACACCATGGGAAGAAGGAATGCTTATATTTACTTCTGAGGCTGAAATAGGTTCATTGGTGTGGTCTCCAGTAGCTAAAATGACAACTCCTTTGATTCAGGTTACTAGGCAGATTGTTGATACTCACATATTGGTCTCTGAATGGGGAGAACCTGATCCGTTACAAATGTTTATAGCTTCAGAGACAAGAGCCGTTCCCATTATTTCAAATGTTGACAAGATTTATCAATTAAACAGTAAAATAGTAGAGGCATGATATATTGCAGGGTGTTAAAAGATTACAGAGACTCCGAAAAGCATAAAAACTTTAAGATAGGAGACGAAGATAGATTTGAAGACAAAAGGGCTAAACATCTAATAGAAAAAGGTTTTATTGAAAAAATAAATAACCAATTTTTAGACGAAACAGCTGATACGGATAGTATACGTAGAGGTCGCCCTAAAAACCAAGATTGAATATGACAATCAAAGCCTATTTGACATCTAAGTTTCAACCGTTAGGAATCACATTGTCGGATGCCGATTTTTTCGACATTCAATTAAGAGTAGGTGATTTAGAGGCTGAAATGACAGTTGATAATCGCAATGCTGTATTTGAGGCTTTGGCTGTTACTGTAATACCTCAATTGATGTTAAGGCATGATTCTATTTCGGAAAATGGTTTTTCTGTATCGTTCAACAAAGAGGGTGTTTTAAAATTCCATAGTTGGCTTTGCGGTCAACTTGGAATTAAAGACACTTTGAATAAGAGACCTACTGTTAGAAATTTAACCGTATAGACATGTTTTACGCACCTCACCAATTATATATTCACAAGCAAAGCGAGGCTTTCCAAAATGAAAACGGAGACTTTGTTCAAGGTGAAATTATTATTGAATTTGTATCTAATTGTTTTTTGCACGATTTATCTATAAATGAAATGCAAGGTTTTGCAGGTTTAGGCGAAAAGGCAAATAAAAAAATAAACTTAGATCGAAACGATAATTTTAAGGTTGGTGATACGATAGAGGTTAAAGAGGGTGATATTATTCGTTTATTTGGTGAAATACTCGATATTAGGCATACAAGTGCTATTTTAGGCAATTATACAACATTATTCACAAATGCTACCTACAAACGTTCTTAAACAGGTTCTTTTTGACGCTATTAAAGAGCATGAAGTTTTGGGTAAATTTCCCGAAATTGCAAAAGACGAACATAAAAAAGTAACAGAGGGTAACGCTCGTGAAAGAATAGTAATAAATGTACCCGCTACCAGTAACGGAGATTGGCAAATATCCTATGCTAATATTGCGGTGTATGTGCCAAAAATAAAGGTAAACAACCAATATATGCCTGATACGGCAAAACTAACATATTATGAGCAAATTTGTTGTGATACTTTTTACAAGTCAACTCTCATAAGAAAAGGGAACGATACGGTAAGATATGAAGCCGATTATATCATTCAGGAAGATGATAGTGAGACGTGGAGCAATTTCATAAATGTTAGACTAAAAATTACAAATACAAATTTTAAATTATAAAATACAATGGCAGAAAAATTTTCAGCAATAGGTATTAGGCGACTTTTCTATGGTGATGTTATAAAATCTGTAAATACTCCATTAGACAAGGAAACAGGACAAGGTGGTTTATCAAAATTAGAATTAAAAGAATTAATACCTACCTTAACGGAGGTTCTTAACGTCCATCAAGATACATGGAGTTATGAAGAAGCAGAAGCCACAATTACTCGTTATAGAAATCAGCTTACAGACAAACCATACCGTCAAAACGAAGAACCGGGTGATGTAAGCATTTCTTTCACGATAGGACAATACGACTTTCAAACAAAGGCTGATTTGCAAGGTGGTGTAGCAACCGCTGATAGTTGGTCTCGTCCTAGTATAACTAAGGAAATAAGTAAAACAATCGTTGCATTAACAGAGGACGGTTATTATATAGTATTGACAAATGCCACAATTTCGGCTCGTGGTTCAAATACTGATAATGCAATTGGTTTGGCGGTTGTTGCAAGTCCTATGGAATCTAAAGTAGAGGGGCTTGAATCTGAAAAATGGTTTTTAAAAGATGCAGTAGATGCAGCCGTATGACTGAATATTTTCTCAGATGAATTTTCAGAAGAGTTTAACTAAAGGTAGGTGTTTTTTTGCCTACCTTTTTTTGATAAAATAAAGACAAATGAACAACAACATAGCATCGGAACTAATAACAGGTTCTTTGATCGGCAACGATTTTAAAACTGTAATACTAAATGCAAAAGCTTACACGATAAAACCACCGTCTATAAAAATAATTTGCAGGGCTGTTTATTATTTTTCTAAAATAGATTTTGAGGACAAAGAACAAACAGCTTTGAGCGTTATCGGTCAAATTCCAAAAAACGCAAATCACATAACAAAAGGACTTTCGTATTTAATAGCAGGTGAATCTAAGTTGTGGAAATGGAAAGCCTATTTTATAGAGAGAGAGCTTAAAAGTGCAACACCCGAAGAACTTTACGGTGCTTTGATTGCAGCGACAAATTTAATGGGGGCTAACGATTTTTTTCAATGTGCCGTCTTACTAAAGAGCGTAGCAAATCAGACGGCGAGATCAAAATAGTAGGTAATGAAACTATTTTAGGTCAAATAGCTACATTTATGGAAGCCCTGCATTTGAGCTATAAAGAAGTATTTGAAATTATACCTTATCGAAACTTGATATTAATGCAAAAAGATAAGTTGCACGAATGTACAGGTAGTATAATAGTTGAAAGGTCTGGTAAGGAGTTGATGGAAAGAAGAAATAAGCTAATAGGCAAACAATGATAAAAATAAATATAACAGGGTTGCAAGAACTTCAAAAAGAAGTAAAAGAAACAACCGAAAATATAAGAAAAGAGTTTGCACAAAAACTTTCTATCATTGGTGAAAAATATGTTCAAACAGCTAGGCAAAAGCAAATTAAAATAAGCGGATTAAAAGTACATAAAGATTGGACTACAAACCTTAGAAACGCTCACTCTTATGCTGTTTTTTTAGATGGTAAACAAATGTATTCAAACTTCGGGAACAATGAAGCTCAATCATTTTTAGAATCAAAAAGACAATTGAGTAAAGGTTTAGAGCTTATTGTCGGTGATCCGATGGAATACGCATCTTTTGTAGAGGGTAAAGGGTTTAACGTGACTCAAAGCGGAATATTGCAGGTAGAACAAGAATTAAGAAAATTACTACAAAACTAAAAAAATAATAAATAATGGCTGGTGTAGGTGTAAATTTTAAAGTCAATTTAGATGAATTGGATAGACTTTCCAAAAAGATAACAGATATAACAAATCAGTTGTCAAAGATGGACGGCACAAAAAACGTAAAGGCTTTTAATGCTTTAAACAAAGAGCTTAAAGCAACCACACAGCAATATAACGCATTACAAGCTAATACTATAAAACAAATACAAGTTCAAAATGCTTTAAATTCATCCGTAAACAATACCAGCGGTTCTTTAGTCGGATTAGCTAAAAAAGGTCTTGCATTAGCAGGTATAAGTTTTGGTGCTGATAAAATGGTAGAACTAGGCAAAGCGGTTGTTAACGTTTTCGGTCAAATGCAACAACTGGAAACTGCATTTAAAACTATGCTGCAAAGCGGTGAAAAAGCAACTGCTTTGATGAATGACCTAAAACAATTCACGCTTACAACACCTTTTCAACTATTAGATAGTGCAACCGCTGCAAAACAATTATTAGCGTATGGTACAGCTTCTAAGGATGTAATTAAAGATTTACGTATGCTTGGAGACGTTGCCGCTGGATTGTCGCAACCAATAGGCGAAATAGTTTATCTATACGGCACATTGCAAACACAAGGTAGAGCTTATGCGATGGATATACGACAATTTGCGTCTCGTGGTATTCCGATATATGCAGAACTAGCAAAAGTTCTTAAAATAAATGTAGACCAAGTAAACGAATTTGTTTCGGCTGGTAAAGTAGGTTTTGCAGAAGTTCAACAAGCGTTTAGAAACATGACCTCTGACGGTGGAATGTATGCTGGTATGATGGCAGAACAAAGCAAAACTGTTTTAGGTAAATATTCAAACTTACAAGACAAATTACAATTTGCAGCCGCTGAAATAGGACGTAGCAATGAGGGTTTAATAAGCGGTTCGATAGATGTTGCTTCTAAATTGGTAGAAAACTATCAAACGATAGGCGAAATACTCGTTTCTTTAGTTGCTACTTATGGACTTTATAAAGCTGCTTTGATAGCTAGTGAAATATCTATAACAGGTGTTACTACGGCTGAAAAAGCATTGTCGTTAGTTTTATTAGCAAAAGATAAAATACAAAAGTCATCATTAGCTACTTTAGCCGCTAATCCTTATGCTTTGGCAGCCGCCGCCGTTGTTGCATTATCTTATGGAGTTTATAAACTAGCAACCGCAAATACAGCCGCTGAAATTGCCCAAAACGCATTAAATAAGTCATTAGAGGACGGAGCTAAGTTTAAACAGGATTTAGAACAAAAAACGAATGCTTTAGTAGCTATTATTAATAACGATACAAGAACAACTTTCGACCAATTAGAAGCATATAGGGAGTTACAAGCGTTATATCCTGACATTTTGGGCAATATTGATTTGTTTACCTTTAAAAGTAAATCGGCAACCGACCAACAAAAAGAGTTGAATGCTGCAATAAGCGAACAAGGCAAACAAAAACAAGAGGCTAGTTTAGAGGAAAGAATACAACTACTTAATCAATTAGTAGCCGCACAAGAACGCTATCAAAAAGCAGCTTCATTTGAAAGTTCGGAAAGTACCGAAAAAGCACGACGTGAATTTAATGCCTTGCAAAATAAAATAGCTGATATTTTGGATATGGGATTCTGGGAACAATTGGGAGCATCTAATCAAAAATATGTAGATGCTTTGAAATTGACAATTGATGATCTTGAAAATCAAAAGAAAAAGCAGCAGGAAATTGAAGAACAAGCAAAGTTAATGGCTATGCCTGAAAAGGATAGAATAGTATATCTAAACGATCAGCTTTCAAAACTTAAAGAACAAGAATCAATCGTTAGAAATCAAATATCAGCAGTTGGCGGATTAAACAATGAATGGAGTAAGTTTAATCCTTTGCTTATTGACTTAAACGGTCAACTATCTGTTATATTATCTAAAATACAGAAAACAACCGCTGATATTGGAGAGACAAAAGGGTTCGGTAATTTGCAAGACCAAATAAAGGCTACAAAAGACAAATTAGCTGAATTAAGAAAAGAATACAAAGAGGTAAGAGGTAAAACAGGTATTGATATTGCAAAAGGGTTAGAAGAAAAAGGTAAAGAAATAAAAGAAACAGAGGATAAACTTTCGATGCTTCTTTATGGAACAACGGCAAAAGATCAAACAAGAACGGAAAATAAAGCGCAAAAAGCAGCCGATATAAAAGCAGAAGCAGAACGCAACCTAAACAATTTATTAGATGAATTAGGTAATGATAAGGTTAAAAACGCTTTAGCTTTAGAGCAAAAACTATTAGATATACGTCAAGACGGTTTTGATAAACAATTAGCTCAAAACGCTCTTAACTATAAAAAGGAACTTTTAGATATTGACGAATTTAAAACAAAGGCAATAGAAAAACAACAAGAAGCGGCAAAGCTAATTTATCAAAAAGAAACAGGTAAGAAAACAGGTTTTGACTTTAGTAAGTTTGATGTTAAGAAATTGCCTAAGGAATTGCAACCTGACTTTATAGAGCAATACACAAAGGACTTAACAGAAGCAGCGGCAAAAGGGTTTGATTTTGCAAATACTTTAGTTGCTAAAGACCTAACGTTACAGATAAGCACCGAAAAACTAAAACTAGGTGATGAACTAAGCAGACAATTAGCCGAAATAGATACATTCTATAATGAAGAAATAAAAAAGGCGAAAATAAGTCAAGATGAAATAAGGAAAAACGAAAAACTATCTATTCAGGAACGAGAAAGATATGTAGCTCAAAGCAATCAATTAATAGCACAATTTAATGAAAACAGAGACAAAGAAATATTGACGGCTAAACAAGACTTTAACGAAAAATCAATGCAGTTAGAGTTTGATTTGCTAGAAAAAGAACTCGAAATTTCAGATAAAAGATACGTATTTCAATCGGATAAAGACGCTGAATTATTGCGTTTAAAAATAGCAAACAATGAAAAGTACATTGCAACGCTAAAAGAAAGATTCAAAATACAAACAGGTGTCGAATTTGACACTTTAGATCAAGACGGATTAAATGAAATTGCAAAGAAATATCCGCAATTAGTTGCATCGATTAAAAAGGCTCAGTTAGAACAAAAAGGATTCAATAACGAACTAAAGAAAACGCCTGCTCAAAAATTACAGGAGGTTTCAGGATTGATAAGCTCTATAAGTTCTACTTTGGGTCAAATTACCGGGATGGACTTTTCGATGCTAAATGATGTTTTTGGAGGAATTGTTTCTTTAGCTAGTGGTAATGTGTTGGGTGCTATTGGTTCGGGTGTAAGTTTGATAGGAAATATTTTTAATTCTATTTTAGGTAATTCCGAAGAAAGGATAAGAGTACAAAAAGAATTAAATAGATTACAGAGGGAATATAACGATACGCTAATAGAAAATAAGTATAACATAAAAGATACGGTTGATTATACAGAAATATATAAGGATAATATAGAGCTTATAAATAATCTTATAAAACAAGGTATTATTAACGTTGAAAATTTATCAATTTGGGAAAGTTTAAATAAAGATTACAAAGAAGCATCCGACAATGTAAAACAATACTCTAATGAATTATCGGTATTGCAAGACAAAGTAGACACAGAATTAAATTTACTTGAGAGATATACTGTAAATCCTGAAGCTTTAAAAGTTTTGCGAGATTATTATAATTCAGAAAGGACTATTGCCGATCAAATATATGCTTTGCAACAATACAACTTATTAGTAGAATTAAAAGGAGGTAGAGCGCTAAGGGAGCAATGGATTGAAGACTTGGGAAATCTTAATGAAAAAACGAAAGAGTGGAACGATAAATTGTTAGAAGTAAGAAATCAACTTGCAAGTATGGCGGTTGGTACTGACTTTTCGGGTTTCCTTGACGGTGCTTTGGACGCTATAACAGAATGGATAAAAAACGGAAAACAACAAATAAACGGCTTTGCTAATTTTACCAACGAAACCCTTAAAAAGGCTATTCTTTCATCTTTTAAATATGTATATTTGCAAAAGGCTTTGCAGCCTATGTTTGACAGGTTGACAGATTTAATGTTAAGTAGTGATGGAAAGCCAGCCAAAGAAGCCTTAGACGAATGGGCTAAAGATTTTAATAAGACGCTAACTGACACAGGTAACAATTTAGATTATATATTAGAATCTTTAGGAGTTAGCTTGGATGATTTAGGGAAAACAGGTCAGCAAGCGGCTAGAGGTGGTTTTGAAACTATGAGTCAAGATGTAGCAACGGAGCTAAACGGTAGATTCACCGCTATACAAATGAATACAGAGCAAATAAAGAACGATTTGCGACTAATAGCAGGGAATAAATCGGTAGACGTAAGCGATACACTTATAACTATTAGCGATGCTGTTAAAGCCCAAACAATAGCAATGAATGATATGTCTGAAATTCAAAGAAATTGCTTTTACGAGCTAAGAGATATAAATCAAAATACAAAGGAGTTATACGCTATAAAAGATGCGTTGACCGCAATAAAAAGTAATACATCACGGATATGACAATAATAACAGGTAGTGAAATAGATGTTTTTGATAAAAACGGCAATTTTATTGCTCGATTAGGATTTGATCCAAATTCCACATTGAAAGCTGAGATAATGAACGAGCATTATATACAGCTTAATTTTAATTGGGATGAATATGTAAAATTTGATAGAGGTTGCTATATTGTTTATAACGGTATAAGATATACTATAAGGCGTGAGGTAAAGCCAAAGGAAACTAGCATAATCGAATATCCTTATACGCTTAAGTTTGAAGCACCCGAAATGCTTTTTGCTGATATATTATATTACTATCCTTTTCAGGGCTTAAAAGAGGTGCAATGGAATTTAACAGGTACACCAAAGCAGTTTATAGAAATTGCAATTGAGTGTATAAATACTCATTTCAAATATACAAATGAATATGATAAATGGAAAGTAGGCGATTATATAAATGCTACTGAAACTCTTATACAGTTTGACAGCCAAAACATATTTGATAGTCTTACAAACGTTGCCGAAACGTTTGGAGCTGAATGGTGGGTGAACTATGCAGACAAAACAATAAATATAGGCTATTATTCACACGGCGAACCTGTAATATTAGACAGATCGTATAATTTGGGTGAACTAACAATATCAAATGAATCAAACGAGGACATGAATACTCGTTTGATTGCTTACGGTTCTACTCGAAATATTCAACGAAATTACAGAGGTACACCTCCTAGCGGTTCGTTTGTAGACTTCATAAGTCAAAAAAGGCTCAGAATGCCTGAAAGTGTAGGCGACTATATAGACGCTATACCAAATATGCAGCCTATTGAAATTGTCGAGACGGTAAAAATATTTGATGAAATATACCCTAGACGAATAGGAACTATTACGTCTTTGAGGTCAGAAAATACTAATACTTTTGTTATAGTTAGATACTCGAATGGTTATATTAATAAAAAGAGCGGTGTACTTGTGGATACAGGCGCAAACGTTGCGAATTTCAATTATACAGGCTATTTACCTGCTAATGCTGAATACACTATTTCTAATGTATATACATCGGCTAATGTGTCTGCGGTTTCACTTTATGATTCTAATAAAGTTTTCATCCAAGACTATACGCCTAAATCGGATGTTAAGTTTAATCCTAAAACAATAAATGCTAATGCGGCATATATACGTATATCATTAAATATATTAAAATATCCTACTGTAACAGTAATAGGTGTAGCTTTAAATACTACACAGCAAAATGGCAGTGAAAAGCCTTTTTTGATATACTTCTTTAAAGACTCAGGATTGCAATTTAGCACTGATTATATTTTACCAGCCGAAACTCTAAAATTGCAATTTGTTAGCGGTTCGTTAAATGGTCGTGTTTTTGAATTAGACTTTAACGATGAAACTCAGGAATTTGAAATAATAGCAGATCAAACAATACCTGATGTTCCAATTCCTAACGATATTCTAAAACCTAACATAGGCGACTCTTATGTGTTGTTTAACTTTGATATTTCATTAGTGGACGATCAGTATGTAAAAGATGCTGAAATAGAGCTATACGAGGCTGCAAAAGCATATTTAGAATCTATTAGAGAGGATAATTCGACATATTCGTGTCCTATTATACCTACATGGGGTGCTTCAATTAATTTTGATATGCCTTTAGGGCAAAAAGTAACAATTGTAAGTCCTATAATTAGCGGAGGTGTAAAAGAAAGTCGTGTATTTGGATTTGAAAAGTCGCTAGGTGTAAATAACGGAGAGTTTAAACAAACTTATTCAGTCGGTGATAAACCTGCATATTCTCGATTAAAAACCATTGAAAAAAATGTAGAAACAAATAGGCAATTATCAGATATGCAATTCAATGAAGCTATGAGAATAGCTCAAAATGGGGCTAGTTCGGCACAAGCTTTAAACTATCTAAGAATAGCATTAGAGAACGGCACACAAGTTGACGGCGGTTTGATACTTACATCTACAATTCGATTAGGTCAAATGATAGGTGATAATTGGATTGAAAGCGCAGGTATAAATGGAATTATAACCGAAAACCCAAATGATCCTGCAATATGGGCAGGTGGAACACTAGATCAGGCTATAAATTTAGCTAATGATCCAAATGCAACCGAAAATGTAGCAGGTATTGTAATTACACATGAGGGCAAAATAATAGCTAACGATGCTATCATAAGAGGTTTAATTGAAAGCTCGACAGATGACACTCGTATAACTATTGATCCAAATACTAAAGATATGCAATTTATACTCAACAATGAAATTGCAGGTAGGATATATATTGCGGAAGACTTGGGCGACAATGTTGTCGTTTATGAAACTAAATCAAACTTAGCGAGCGGAGAAAACAAATCTACATTTTCGCCTACTTCTTTTCAAATGTGGAAAGGATCAGATAGGGTTTTTAGATTAGGTAGATTTACGCCTAGTACAAAAAAGATTTCAATACAAGGTGATTTAGTAAATATATCTGATTTGGGTTCGGATGAAAGCGTTATAACTAAAGGCGACTGGTATGTTGACGATAGCGGATTTGTCAAAGTAAAGCAATAATATAGTTAAAATTATAAATGACAAATAATAGATTAAAGCAACTTAGTTCAAAATAGTATTGGTATTATTTAATTATTATTACATTTGATATAATGAAAGGTAAACTATTTATAAATGGGAAAGATGCTTTTGTTCAATGGGGAGCTAGAATGTTACAACCGTCAATAGATAACCTTTTACTACCTGCTAATGGGAAACCTTTTATAGAAAACAAAAACAGAGCCGATAATGGAACAAATATACGTGTAATCAATCCACGAACAGATGAAAGAACCGTTGTACTTTCATTCGATATTTTAGGTTCTGATATTTTAGATTTTCAAACAAAACTAAATTCATTTTCGGATGAATTAAGGAGCGGATGGCTGGAAATAGTCGTTTTAGACCTAAGAATGGCTTATATATTAATATTAGATCAGTTCTTAACTATAAAAACAGATACAGGTAGAAATAGCGGACGTTTAGATGTTAGATTCAGAGAACCAAACCCAAAAGAATATAGAAGCATTACAGACGAAAACGGCAATATAGTAAGAGTATTTAACGACACATTTAACACACAATTTAATTAATGGCTACAACACAGGATATAAAAAACGTTGGTACTTTAATAAGAAACGAAAACAGACCTCAGGGAGTAACAAATGAGATTGTCGGTAAAGCTATTTTTGATATAGGCGACTACCTTACGTCTATAAATACACAGGTATTTGTAAAAGCAGCGGTAGACACATATAATGACACGTCTAGCGGTAAAACTTCATTACTTGCAACATATCCAAATCCTGAGAATGGATGGCGTGTATGGGTTAGAAATGAATTAATAGATTATCAATATAATTCTATTGCTAAAGCATGGGTTAAGATTGAAATAGATACAAATGTTGTAAGTAAAAGAGCCTTTTATAATGTATCTCAAACTACTAATAATTATGCTTTTACAGATAAAACAACGGCTCGAAATTCTGTTTCTAGTGGATTGCGTGAAAGAACGCAATTTCTAACCTATAAATTGGCAAGTGGCGAAGTTGTTTTTGAGCAATATATCGGCTCAAATGTAAGCGGATGGGCAACAGAGGCTAATTGGAGTAACGTAAACATTATAAATAGCGCGTCACGCTTAGGCAATAATGTTGTAACCCCGAGGGCTACAACTTTTTTCAATAATATAACAGAAAATTATTACGATGACACAGCTAGCGATATTGTTGTTGGGTATTATTTAGACACAGCAACGGGTAATCCAATTGCTCCAAATACTAATTATATAACCACTGGCTATATAAATATTAGTTTGTTAGTCGGCAGTTATCTAACAGCTAATGGCAGTTTATCCGCATACCCGAATGGTTTTTTTCGTTTTTGCTGCTTTTACGACACTAATAAAATTAAAATAGGAAGTGTTTTGGAAAATGTTCAAAATGCGTTAGTGCCTACGGGAGCGGTGTATTTCAGGGCTTCATACGCAATATCGTTAATCAGCAGAGCTGCTTATGCTATTGTTAATAATGAAACATTCATTCAACCTTATTTATTTGACCCTAAGCTATTGCCGAGTATCCCATTTACTCTGTTACCCAATTTAACGCCATATATGCCAATGCAGGCTAAAAACATAAGTGTAACTGCTGGTAATTATTATGAACTTTCTCCAATCAAGATGGGTAATCACCTTTGGCAGATGTCGGCAAGCTTTGAGTTCACAACATTAAATGGAGGTTCTATAACTGTCGGAAAAGGTAGAACTGTTTATCAAGGCTCTAATGTCAAGATTGATGCTACGAATGTTACAATTTATTCGGGGGTGGGGATTAACGAAACACATCCTCATGGGATGCTTATCGGCAATAAGCTTCAAGTTTATATCCGCCAAGAGTATATGACGACAAGAATATATCTAATCTCGGATGGTGGGAGTTACAATTTTGAAACTGTTAATTTTATAGGAAATGACACGCCGTTTATTCAAACTTCGGGTGTTAATATAACAGCTAATCTTAGTTTTAATAGCGAAACCGATCTTAGCAAAAAAATATTAGTAATAGCAGACTCTTACGGTGGGGCTACTTCGTTATCTCGCTGGGTGGGAGTAGCTTATAACACATTAGATGTCACTTCATTCATGACATCTAATTTGTCAGGAGGCACATCAGCAGATGGGTTACTTTTACTTGCCGATGCTCTGAAACACGGTAAAGGGTTCAAGTATGTTGTTTGGGCTATGGGTATGAACGACACTGTTTTCGCCACATGGCAGTCCCAACTAACACAAGCAATATCAATGATAGAAGCTTATGGGGCTACTGTTATCCTAGCCACTGTACCATCGGTGCCAACACGTGATAAAACTCAAATTAATAACTATATATACAGCTCTGGTAAGAGATATGTTGATTTTAGTCGAGCTGTTACAGATGGTACTAGCGAATGGTTTGCGGGGATGTTACATTCGGACGGTGTACATCCTACAGAGTTAGGGGCTAGGGCTTTGGCGCAACGGTTTACAACTGATTTACCCGAAGTTTTAAAAGGAGATAATACTAAGAAATCGGATATAGAGGTTACGCAATCAATTACATCTGATACCGACACAGTGCCGTCCAATTTGGCTGTAAATCTTTCACTGTCAGATAGGGTTACATACGACAAAATAGGCATGGCGAAAGTTGTTGATATAGTTAGATACCCCAATGGCTACATCAATAAGAGCGGTGTACTTGTAACCACCGGCACAAGCGTAGCGAACTTTAATTACACTGGCTATTTACCTGCTAATGCTGAATACACTATTTCTAATGTATATACATCGGCTAATGTGTCTGCGGTTTCACTTTATGATTCTAATAAAGTTTTCATCCAAGACTATACGCCTAAATCGGATGTTAAGTTTAATCCTAAAACAATAAATGCTAATGCGGCATATATTCGTATATCCCTTAATATATTAAATTATCCAAGTGTTACAGTAACAGGTCAAACTATTGGAGTTCTGGGCAAAGTAGCCCTTAATAAGATTGAAAACGGAGACACATTTGTTTTTGAACAAAATGGGGCTTTGTTTAATAACACCGGGTTAGCTTCTTTTTTAAAGATAGACTTGATTTCCCTAGTTTTTCACGAAAATTATTACTGGAATGCTACCAATGGAGTATTTACTCCGTTGGCAACGTGGTTATCGACAGATAAGATACCATTTACAAACGGTGCTATGTACATCAAAGGTTTCACTTCTACTTCAGGGTACATAATGTTATTTAATCAAGCGGGCGCATTTGTAACGTATATCAAACCCAACATTACCAACCCAAACCAAGTTTACGAGTTATTGAACACGTCTAATTACGGCTTTGTTGCATTCAATGTAGGTAAAAACACCGACGGTTATACGTTCGCCGAAATGGAGGCTCTTTTTAAAGTTTCAAAATCGACAAATTTCTCAGAAAAAGCAACGCTTAACGGATGGAATATTCCGTATGAAAATATAATAGGCGGAAATGGTGGAAATTCCACTACTACCAACTGGACGGCATTAGGAACATCTATCACATGGCAAGATGGTAGGGCTTACGCTACCAGTGGGGAAATAGCTCGTGGTTATATGACTCAGGTAAATGAGTTGTCAAAAAATAGTTACATTGTTACAAATGAGGGTCGAAGCGGTTATGCTATGGCTGGGGCTACTGGCTCTATAATGTCGGTAGGTGTAGCCATCAATTACGCTAACGTTGGGCTGGTAACTATTGACAGCGGAACAAATGATTTTAAATTGAACAAGTCAATAGGTAATATTGGGTCTATATTTGATGCTGACACAGCTTTTGATGTTTCAACATACTACGGAGCTTTCCGCAAGCTGCTTAATCACATTATTGCTAGTAATCCGAAAACTCGAATAGTGTTGTTAACTCCCATACACAGAAATAATGCTGGGTATACAACAGAATCAACCAATACCGCAGGTCATAAGCTATTGGATTACCGAGACGCTATATTAGCTCTTAGTAAGATGTACAGTTTAGAAGTAGTTGATCTGTATACTGAGTGTGGAATTAATTCAAAAAACCTAGACACATTTACGATAGACGGCTTACATCCGAATGACGATGGCTATGGTTTAATGGCTAGACCAATAAACAGAAAGTTATAATAACCCCCGCCACCCCTCGGGTAACAAACAGGGGAAATTATTAAACTAATAACAATTAAAAGAAATGGCTACATCCAAAGCACCAAACGTTTCTAAAAACAATGTAGAAAAAGTAGGTGATGTTAATATTGATTCACCTGAAAAAGCAACCGATATTGAAAATATATTGGATAGCGAAAACGGTAAAGATCAGATAAAAAATAGCTTAGAGTCTATAAAAAAATACATTGAATGCGAAACAAAAGCAGGTAAAATAATGCTTTTTGGAATATTCCTTATAGCGTTAATAGAAGCATCCAGCTATTTTGTCATTGAAACAAGCGTCAAATTATTTACAGTTCTAAATACAACCGAACTTATTATAGCTTTTGGTTATTTTGTCTATCGTTCTTATACGTTAGGAAATATAACATGTTTTGCTACTAAGTCAATATCTGTATTGCTTATATTGGCTCAGATATTAACCATTATAGGAATGTTATTGCCTATTAGTTATATTGCGTATATTCAAATAGTTTCACCTGTTATTATTTGTCTCTGTTTAGTTCTTATTTTAGCTGCATACAAGAAACTATTTAAAAAATAGGTTATGGTAAGAAATGAATTATCTATTACTTTTAAAACCATTATAATAAAATGGTTATTTGTAATATATGCGGGTATGTTCGCAGCGATAGAAAACGCTATACCCGCATTTATTCCATGCCTTATTGTTACGGTTTTGGATATTTATTCAGCGTGGGATTTAAGTAAAAGGGTTCACAAAAAATATCCTGATAGAAGCGATGGTAAATTCAAAAGTGAATATAAATATCGCATATTTAAGACAATGATTATTATATTTAGCTTGTTAATAGTAGCTCATTATGTAGATTCATATATACCAATAGCAAATAAATTAGCAGTGCCTTTTACCGTTTGTATGTTTTTCTTTTATCAGTTTTGGAGTATATTGGAAAACTGGAGTTCTGAAAATGACAATAAAATGGCTAAAGTATTTCAGCGTATAATGGTAAATAAAGCTGAACGGCATTTTGGTATAAATATGCCTGAATTAAAAACAGGTCATTGCTATGAATTTAGGGAAGAAATGAAAGAGAATTGTAAGCAAAATGATTTCATTGCAAATGAAAGTATAGATAACAACGAAAATAACAACGAAAATGATAAGAATAACGGATCAGCAACTTAAAGAAATATATCCTTTAAGTACGGCTCAAAATAGAGCTAAATATTTAGAGCCGCTAAATGAGGCAATGAATAGATATAGTATAAATACGCCTATACGTATTAACTCATTTTTAGCAGTAATAGGACACGAAACAGGTCAATTAAGTAGATTTACCGAAAATCTAAATTATTCAGCAAAAGGATTAAGGTCTGTTTTCGGCAAATATTTCCCTAATGAGGATATTGCTAATAAATATGCTTACAATCCTAAATTAATAGCTAATAAGGTTTACGCAAATAGAATGGGAAACGGCTCTGAAAGTAGCGGAGACGGCTATAAATACAGGGGTCGTGGAGCTATTCAAATCACAGGAAAAGACGGATATAAAAGGGCTACAAACGAAATGTACGGATTGCCTATTGGAACTGATTTTGTTTTAGAACCTGATTTGTTAGAAACTCCTGAATTTTCGATAGAATCGGCTGCGTGGTGGTGGGTTACAATAAAGAATCCAATAACAGCAAATAAGGCATCTGATATTTTAGCTAATTATGTAGGTCAAGATGCTGAATATGCAAACTTTACAAAGATTGTGAAAATAGTTAATGGAGGTACAAATGGATTAGCTGAAAGATGGGAAATATACAAACGTGCAAAAAATATTATAAAATAAAAAAACCCGACAAATCACTTGTCAGGTTAATTCAAATCATTAATTTTTTATAATAAATATCGAAATCTTATTTCTTAAGAACAAAGATAAAACTATTTTTCAATGAAAACAACTTTTTCGATAACTATTTTAGTTATTATTTTTATTGCAATATTCTTTACAGGTTATTTTATAGGCAATAACAGACAATCAGAGCCTGAAATATCCTTTAAATCAGATA
>CAYYRV010000011.1:0-3598 GCA_964474135.1 uncultured Defluviitaleaceae bacterium | reverse complement strand
TATTTTATAGGCAATAACAGACAATCAGAGCCTGAAATATCCTTTAAATCAGATACTATAATAAAAAAATCAGACACACTAATAATCAGAGACACTATTAGGATAGATAAGCCTAAATATGTGTATAAACAAACAGTTAGAATAGATACTATTGCTATAATTGACACTATTTCGGTAACAGTACCAATAGAGCAAAAAACATATCAATCAGATGACTATTACGCAATCATAGAGGGATACAAAGCATCTATATTGTCTATGTCTGTTTATCCTAAAACATATATTATAAAAGACACTATTCAAATAAATAGCATAAAAACCACAAAAACAAGTCCTCGTTTAGCTTTTTCGGTCGGTTTTGGTGTAGGATATACAGGTACAAAAATAGAGCCTTATATGGGCTTGCATTTCGGTTATATACTTTGGAGCAAATGAAACAAGACAAAGAATTAGTTTTGTTTATATTGGATTCAATAAAACAAGCTGTATCAAATGACGAATGTACAATAAATCAAAATCACATTGAAAACCTAAGTAAAATGTTAAATGATATAGATGTACCTTTTTCAGCACTTAAAAACATAGATGAAAACAAAAAAAGCGATTCTGCTTTAAGATCATTTTTATGCAGGCATGGAATATTAGGTAAACGTGTTGTACTTTTTAGTTTAGGAAAATTTATAAAAGCATTAAAAAAGCGGTAACTATTATTACCGCTTTTTGTTTATTTCAATCACCAAAAATATTGCTTTGTTTTTCTTTAATTTCGGGTTCTGATTGGTTTATGATATTTTCTTCATTTTTTCTTTGTTTTATTTCTACGTAATCAACATCCTCTATATCCTCACACTCTTCTTTTGTGAGGAATCCTATTCCTATCTCAGGGCAATACACTCTTTGCCAAAATGCAGCAGCTCTATATCTTAGCATTTGATTTGGCATTGTTTTCCATTTGCTGCCTTGTTTTTTAGTCCATCCTTCGCTTACAGCCATTGACATTGTTATAAGGTCTCCGTATAAAGGCTCTTTTCTATCTTTATCGTTAATTTCATAAGCAAAGCATCTACATCCATATTCATTAGTTCCTTCATTACCTACAAATTCGTATCTTAATGGAGAAAATTTTCCGCTCGTATTTATTGTAGCTATTAAAAACTTACTACTGAAAGCAGGGTTTCCATGAACTATATACAAGTTTTGCATAATCATTAAAGTATTAACATTCATCCTTAAAGCCATATCTATGGCTATTATGCAATTTCCTATATTTCCCCTATATGTATCTGGAACTATTGTACTAGACACATAAGCATTAGCCATCCTTTGAATGGTTTCAAATTGTTTTTGAAATTGACCTGCTTTTGTTAATGAAAATTCAGCATTTTGTTTTTTCTCAAGTATGATAAGCTCGTCATACTCCTTTGTGTTGTTATCCGTGTTCATAATCAATCAATAATTTTATAGTTAATATTATTTTCTTTCATAAATTGCTTTAGTTTAATTAAATCCGATTCTTTACCAGTCAACTCCAATTTACAAGTAACAATATTGCTAACTTTTGGAGCTTGCAATACATTTACATAATTACTATTGGTATTGTTTGATTTTTCAGCTTCAATAAGCCTTTTTCGATCATTTACAATATCAATAGACTTATAAACATCTAAACATTGTTTGTACTCTATGAGAATTTCAGTCGAATAATCTTGTTTGTTTATAAAATTAAGGTCTCCTTTCATTTTATCGCAAATAAACAAAATATACTCCTTGTGTTGTTTTTCAGAGCTTGTTAGTGTTACGCTTAAGTTTAGACTATCAAAATCAAACCAATCAATACCCTCGCTTAGGAAAGCATGTTTAAAATATTCTTTCAAACCGTTTCTTTTTTCGGTTATTTTGAATACTTCAAATTCATTTATTTTTTCACCTGCTTTTTTTGATGCTTCATTTATAGGGTCTGTTATTTTTTGTTTTAAAAGAGCCTCGAATTTATCATAAGGTTCTAATAATTGTTTTTTAATATCAATACGTTTAGTATCGATTTCTTTTAAAAACTTGTTAAGTTTAGCCCTTTTGTCCTTTATGCTTTTTTTAGTCTCATCTGTTACAACTTGACTATCTAATTGCATTTCTGAAATTTCTTTTTGTATTGATTTTGAAATAGAATCAATATTAAAATCAATAATAGGAATTTGGGTTATATCTATTTTTAAATCTAAATTATTTTCATTCATGTCATTCAAACACTTCTTTATATTTTTGATCTAACTTTTCGAGTATAGCTAATCTTTTGAATAAAATGTTGTTTGAGCTATCGGTCATTATTTTCATAATAAGCTGATCTCGATTTCCTGTAAAGCAACCGCAAACATAATATGGCTTTTTCGCTTTGCGTTTATACCATATATGTGTTGTTCCTTGTATGGCTACATATCTTTCTTTTGCAATTAAATAAGCATTAATTACTATGCTATCTTTTTGCAAGTTTAAATTAGCGGCTTCTCTCACATATTCATCGCTATCTTTCGCCAGTTGGTTAAGCGTGTAGATCGGCGTGTTAGGGTTTCGTGCAACATTATATTTCACATATTCATCTCTATCTTTCGCCAACTCGTTAATCGTTTCGGGTGGTGTGTTCGGGTTACTTGCTAATTCTATTTTTTCTTCTGTTCCCATTTTGTTTGTTTAATTAAATTTTTAATCACCAAAAATATTGCTTTGTTGTTGTTTAGTTTCGGGTTCTGATTGATTTATGATGTTTTCTTCATTTTTTCTTTGTTTTATTTCTAAGTAATCAACATCAACAACAGAACTGTTTTCATCGGCATCTCCGTAATCAATGCCTGTTATGTATTCAAACAACCTTTTTTTAGCGTATCTTTCTGCTTTACCTCTTAATTGATCAGATGAGCTATATGTATCTTTTTTTACAGTTGCAACGACTGTAAATGAGTTTTTCTCTCCGTTATGCTCATAATTAACTTTTACAGGTATTTCGGCGTATTGTTGATTTGTATTCTTATCAAAAGACACATCCATTAAATATTTAACGCTTATTTTTTTTAGTAAAGCTGTATAACCCTCTTTTGTTGGGTACATACGTTCTGCTATAATATTAAATTGATTTCCAGTAGGTAGTAATCCTATCATAATAGCATCGATTAAACAATCTCTAACTATTTCAATACTATATATAGGTTTTGGATTTTTAGCTTTTGGGTTTCTATCTGTCAAAAAACCTACTTTTATTTTCATTCATGTCATTCAAACACTTCTTTATATTTTTGGTCTAATTTTTCGAGTATAGCTAATCTTTGGAATATATTTTTGTTTGAGCTATCACTCATTATTTGCATAATAAGCTGATCTCTATTGCCTATAAAGCAACCGCAAATATAATATGGTTTTTCTGCTTTGTGTTTATACCATATATGTGTTGTTCCTTGTATGGATACATATCTTTCATTTACAATAACATCAGCATTAATTACTATGCTATCTTTCGACAAGTTTAAATTAGCGGCTTCTCTAACACCCCAATAGCTATCTTTCGCCAACTCATTAAGTGTGTCTGGTGAGGTGTTCGGGTTACGTGCAA
>CAYYRV010000010.1:0-64256 GCA_964474135.1 uncultured Defluviitaleaceae bacterium | reverse complement strand
CTACTATAAACAAGGGGCTGTCTTGCTTTTTTCTTAGCAAGACAGCCCCAAACCCCTTCAAAACTTTTAACAAAAACAAATTACGGAAGAAAATATATTTATATTTTTAGAGAAATTTACCTACATTTTATAATTTCTAGTCATGAGTTTTAATAACTATAAGTATGCCAGATTTAATAGAAATTTTTGCTTCATTCTCAATAAAAACATTACTTATCCCTCTCGAACTTCCAATCTCAATTGTTTCATTACAAAGCTTATATTTTAACCCATAAGTAGTTATGCCTGAAACAGTTTGTGCTAATGGAAGTAAAGATATCAATGAATTTACTTCACCAAAAACAGTTAAATCACTATTTATTAATCTAATTATATTATTTTCATCTATTAAAAAAGCATCTACATTTTTTTCAAGAGGTTTTTTTAAAATTTGTAAATTCGATAAAGTATGGTCAAAGCGACTTCCTATTCCTCCAAAAATTAATATCTCGCTTGCATTTTTATTCAAAACAAAATCTATAGCTATTTCAGTATCTGTAAAATCCTTTTCAGTATTATATTTTATTAACTTTGAACCTCTTTTTTCATAATTATTTAGAGTTTCATTATTAACCGAATCAAAATCACCAAGAATATAGTCAGGGAAAATTCCAATATTATGTGCATGTCTAAGCCCACCATCGCAGCAAATCACCATACTACAATCATCTAAATACTTATTAATAAAACTGTAATTTTCAATTTCTCCGTTGCAAAAAACTATTGCCTTCAAAATAACCTCCATTACAATATAAGTAATTCTACTTATAATTTATATTCACCTTCCACTTCAAAAAGGCTTCCGACAAAAAGACTCGTCGAAAGCTTAAAATTTAAAATCTTATGTTTTGCTACTTTAATAAAAACTAACTTTACTTTTGTATTTTAGGCAATTACACTTTTTCAATCTATTTTTAACTTTTAGTGCCATATTCTTTAAATACTTGATAAAACTCTTTTACGCAGCTTTCCACATCATCAACTCCAAAAACAGCAGAACCCGCAACAACAACATTTACACCAGCATTAAGTACATCTTTGACATTAGATAAATATATTCCTCCGTCCATTTCTATTTCTGTCAGAAGTTTATTATTAGAGATGTAATTTGCTAAAACTTCGGCTTTTTTTAGGGTTTCTGGAATTATTCCTTGTCCCCCAAAACCAGGTTCAACACTCATAACCAAAACCATATCTATATCTTCAATAATATCATACACTTTTTCTAAATCCGTCATAGGCTTTATTGTAACTGCCGCTCGTTTATTTAAAGATTTTATTTTTGCAATTGATTCTTTAATATTATCGCAAGCCTCAACATGTATATTAATAATATCTGCTCCTGCGTCGGCAAAAGCTTCAATATATTTAATAGGTTCACAAATCATTAAGTGAACATCAAAAGTCATATTTGTAACATTACGAATACTTTTTACAACCGGTATACCAAAAGAAATATTAGGTACAAAATGCCCGTCCATAATGTCTAAGTGTAAGTAATGTGCTCCTGCCCTCTCTATTTTTCTTATTTCTTTACCTAAAATAGAAAAATCTGCTGCTAATAAAGATGGTGCAAGCTTTATCATCTAATTAGCTCCTTTCTGCGTAAAAATTATATATAACCTATAATTATAACTCCACAAATATTTTTAAATATCTCTCATATCTCTCTGGATAAATATTTTTACCAACTTGATTTTTTACTGAACAATCTGGCTCATTAATATGCATACAATTAGAAAAACGACAATCATGTGAGTAATTGTTAAATTCTATAAAAAAGTTTTTCAAATTGTCTTTTGTAACACCATCAAGGTATAGTGTAGTAAAACCAGGAGTATCCACAATAAAGCTGTCTTCAAATGCTTCAATAAGTTCAGTATGCCTTGTTGTATGTTTGCCTCTTTGTATTTTTGAACTTAGTTCTCCTGTTTCCATATTTGCATTTGGTATAATTTTGTTTATAAGGCTGGATTTTCCAACACCCGAAGGTCCTGCGAAAACAGAAGTTTTATTATAAATATAATCGTTAATTGAATCTAATTCAGTATTTGTTAATGCTGACACACATACAACATTATACCCAATGTTTTCATATACTTCTTTTAAATGTAAATAATTTTCTTCTGGAACTAAATCCACCTTATTAATGCATATTAATGGTGTAATATTTTTTTCTTCAATCATAATTAAAAATTTATCTAAAAGGTCGATGTTAATATCAGGATTACAGATTGAAAAAACAATTATTGCCTGGTCAATATTACTCACTTTGGGTCTAATAAGTAAATTTTTTCGCTCTTTAATTTCAATAATATTACCTTTATTTTTTATTTTATTTATTATATCAATATTAACTATATCCCCAATTGTAGGCGTAATATTCTTTTTTCGGAATAATCCTCTTACATTGCATTCAAACAATCCTTGTTTTGTAGAAACCCAATATAGTCCTCCTACCCCTTTTATTATTCTTCCCTCAATCATCAATTACCCCCACTAGAAAAATCAATTTTTTCTCCTCCACGAAAATAAATTGTTTCTGAATCTAAAGCTGAAATATAAACTTGGAATTCCATTTCATCTTCTCCTGAGACTTTACGTTCCATAGGAAATAAATCAACGGGTACTGTTTCTTCTATATATTTTTCTGTGCCATTTTTACCTATTCTTATAACTTCTAATCGAACCATTTCCACACCACTAGGAAACTCTCCTGGGTCAATAGGCAATATTTTCATTATAGCCGGTTTGATAGTAGTACTCGGGGCTTCAGAAGGTTTTGGCATACCTGAACTTACTACAAAACTTACTACCGTTGACGTAGGAACTTCTGTACCTGGGGAAATTGTTTGGGCAGTTACTTTACCTTCGGCATACTCTTTGCTCTCGACTCTTGTCGTATGGCCAACAGCTAGCTTATTGTCTTCCAATTTTTTAATAGCTTCTGCTTCGCTTAATCCTATAACATCAGGAACATTCACCCTTTTTATTTCAGGTCCGCTACTTACTATTATTTTAACTATAGATTTGGATTTTTGCATAGAACCACCCTGTGGCTCTTGTCTTATTACTACTCCCTTTGCTATAATTTCACTACTTTCTTCTTCGTCCTTTGGTATAAAATCACTTCTTCCAAGTTCCTCATATGCCTCATAAAAATTTTTACCAACAACATTAGGAACTTCAATCTTATTAGCACCGGTGCTTACAATAACATCAATAGTATCACCTGCACGAAGCAACCCATTTTCTCCTATAGACTGATAAATAATAGTACCTTTTGCAAATTCTTCACTTGTTTCTTCCTTTATCTTTTTAATTGATACACCATGAGATTTTACTAGATTTTCTGCTTCCTCTATAGTTTTCCCTGTTAGTCTTGGTACTTCGATAGATTCTGGAACAGCCGACATATTCTGCTTTATAAGAAAACCGCCAACTGCAAGAATAATCAGAATAATAGCAACAGATGTAATTATTGCTGCAACTATAATTTTACGTTCGGATTTTTTATCCTCTTTATCGTCATATTCATCATAGTCGCTATATGAATCAGTATCTTTTAATTCAATTGAAGGATTTTTACTAGTATTTATTGACACCTTTTTAGATTCTTTTTTTATAAAATTTACATCATCTTCATTTAGAACTATAGTAGTAGAGTCAAAGTCTTTAGCAGCTACAGTTACGAAATCACCACTTTCATTTGTAAGTGCCCTTTTTAAGTCATTAACTAATTCTATTGTGGACGAATATCTATTATTTGATAACTTTTCTGAAGACTTTCTAATTATTTTTACAACACTATCAGAAACATTAGGATTCATTTCTTTTATATCTGGAATTTCTTCATTAATTTGTTTTAATGCAATAGCAACAGGAGTGTCTCCTTTAAAAGGAAGTTGCCCTGTAGCCATTTCATACATTACAATACCTAGTGAATATATGTCACTTTTGTAATCAACATATCCTCCTCTTGCTTGTTCAGGAGAAAAATAATGAACTGAACCCATTGTTGTTCCTACGGTTGTCATTGTATTTGCTGTTGCTGCTCGTGCTATTCCAAAGTCAGTAACTTTTATTATTCCTGTTGATGTAACTAAAATATTTTGTGGCTTGATATCACGATGTACTATTCCGTTTTTATGTGCGTGGTCAAGTGCTGTTGCGATTTGTATAGCTACCCCTAATATCTCATCATTTTCAAAAGGAGCTCTTTTTTTGATTAAGTCTTTTAATGTTACACCATCTATATACTCCATTACAATATAATGAATTAAATCTTCCTGCCCCACATCATAAACATTTACAATATTCTGGTTAGAAAGACTAGCGGCGGCTCTTGCTTCAACATTAAATCTAGCCTTAAACTCCTCGTCATTCACAAACTCTTCACGCATTACTTTAAATGTAACATAGCGGTCTAGCTTTTTATCTTTTGCTCTGTATACTTTAGCCATACCGCCCGAACCTATTTTATCAACTATCTCGTATCTCTCTGCAATAACTGTACCTGGATTAATAGTCATCTTTCCACCTCCCAGTTATTACTGTTTATATTTATAAGTATAGCAGAAATGTTATCAAACCCACCTTTTTCTTTTGCAAGGTCTATGAGATTCTCAACCTTTTTTGATACTTCTTCATTGCTTGTTAATATTTCATGTATCTCATTATCTGAAAGCATATTTGTTAAGCCATCTGAACAAACTAATATAAATTCATATCCATTTAATTCCATTACATTAGCATCTACCCTGCTTAACTCCTCGCTTCCTAATGCCCTTGTAATAATATTTTTTAAACGATGCTTTTTGGCTTCTTCTGGTGTAAGTTCACCTGCTTTTATCATCTCATTTACATAAGTATGGTCTACCGTCAATTGAGTCATTTTTTGGCTATCAGAAATATAAATTCTACTATCGCCAATATGAGCAATATAAATTTTACCATTCATTATAGTACAGGCCGAAAAAGTTGCACCCATTCCACTCATCTCTATATTATTTAAAGAAATTTCAAAAACCCTTTGATTTGCATAGTTTACGCCTTCTATCAAATAATCCAAAATATCATTATCAGAAAGGCAAGTATTATTAGTAATATATTCACAAAAGAATTCTATTCCTTTTTGGCTTGCTACCTCTCCAGCATTATGCCCTCCCATACCGTCAGAAACTATATACAGGTTTTCTAAGCTTCCAATTGGTTCATTAGATACAAAAATAGAATCTTCATTGTTATCTCGTATAGTACCTATATCTGTTTTTCCCATACCATTCATTTTATTATCACCTATAATCTTGTTCAAGACGACTTTATTAGAGTTTTTTTAACCTGAAAACCCCAATAACTAAATTGTCTCTAAATTTCTAAATATTTCTTGCGCAACTGCCCACATGAAGCATTTATATCGCTTCCTAGTTTTCTTCTTATTGTTGTCTGTATCCCATAGCTTTTTAGTATTTCGGAAAAAGCTTTTGTATCTTCTAAATTAGTTGCTTTGTAATTTTTTTCTGAAACATTATTAATAGGAATCAGGTTAACATGGCATAAAGAGTGTCTTAATTTTTTTGCAAGCTCTATTGCACACTCTTTGCTGTCATTTAGCCCTGCGATTAATGCATATTCATAAGTAACTCTTCTTTTTGTCGTATTACAATAATATTTACATGCTTCAATAATTTGTTCAATTTTATATTTTTTGCCTATTGGCATAATTTTTGTCCTAATTTCATTATTTGGTGCATGAAGAGAAATAGCCAAATTAACCTGTATATTTCTTTCGGCAAAGTCATAAATTTTATCTACTATCCCACAAGTTGAAATTGTAATACTTCTTTGCCCTAAATCTAAACCAGATTTACTGTTTACTATTTCAATGAATTTCATTACGTTTTCATAGTTATCAAAAGGTTCTCCGCAACCCATTAATACAACATTCGAAATTCTTTCTCCTAAATCCTTCTGTATTTTATAAATTTGACCAGCTATTTCTCCAGCCGAAAGGTTTCTGTGCAAGCCACCTATAGTAGAAGCACAAAAGCTACACCCCATTTTACAACCGGCTTGTGTAGAAACACAAACTGCATTGCCATAAGAATATTTCATTAAAACACTTTCTATTATAGTATTATTTTCCATTTCAAACAAGTATTTTATAATACCATCGTCTTTTGATACTAATTTATCTGCTATTTTAATAGTTGATATATAAGAATAGTTTTCAAGCTTTTCTCTTAAAACTAGTGATAAATTTGTCATTTCATTAAATTGTTCTGCAAATTTATTATTTATCCATTTAAATACTTGTTTTCCTCTAAAAGCTTTTTCTTCAATACTTTTCAAAAAATCTTCTGTTTCGTTTTCATTTAAAGAGTTAATCTCTATTTTATTCATAATTTTAGTTTATCCCTTTCTCCTAAGTTTAGCTATAAAAAAACCATCAATATTTTTTTCGATAGGTAATAGTTGTATATACCCATCTTTTGCTGTAGGAGACTGTAATCCTTTTGGTAAGTAATTTTCTATTGTTTCAAGCTCAAATGAATAATTTGATATAAACCATTTTATATTGTCTATATTTTCCTGTTTAGAAATTGTGCATGTACTGTATACTAATACTCCACCAATTTTTAAGTATTTCCAGTTACTTTTTAGTATATCCTTTTGTAGGGCAGATAAGTCTTTAATATCATTTAATGTTTTAGTATATTTTATATCAGGTTTTTTGCGCAATAATCCTAAACCAGAACAAGGTGCATCAATAAGCAAGTAGTCTACTGTATTCTCTTTATCAGAATTAAATATTAATGAATCTTTGACTTCTGTATTAATGATTTCTATACCAAGACGATTAATTGATTGTTCCATTATATCAATCTTATGCTGATGAATGTCATAAGAGAATAATTCCCCAGTGTTTTTCATAATATAAGAACAGTAAAATGACTTTCCGCCTGGAGCAGCACAAATATCCATTACTTTTTTATTAGGCTTAACATCCATCACATCTACAGCTAACATAGATGCCTCGTCCATAACATGAAATAAACCTTTATTGAATGATTCACTTAAAGCTAAGTCTGATGTATTTGATAAATACAAAGCATTTTCATTAAATTGAGCTTTTTCTGCTTTTATTCCTTCTTTTGACAAAAGGTCTATGAGCATTTGTTTATCATTTATTTTAAGCGTATTTATACATACTGTTATTTTAGGAGAAATGTTATTATTTTTACATATTTGCTCTACTGTTTCAATGTTCATTTCATTTAACCAGTATTCTATAATCCACTTTGGCAAAGAATATGCAACTGATAAAAATAAAACAGGATTTTCTATTTTATTAGGAAGTTTTATATCATTTTTACTTCTGCTTATATTTCTTAAAACACCATTAATAAATGGAGCCAGATTTTTAAATCCTTTTGCTTTTGCAATATTAACAGCCTCATTACAAGCGGCAGAATCAGGTGTTTTATCCATAAAAATAATTTGATATACACCTGTTCTTAAAATATTTACTATTAAAGGCTTCATTTTTTCTGTTGGAGTTTTAGAAAAGGTATTTATCACATAATCTATATAAATCAAATTGCGTAATGTTCCGTTTACAACTTCTGTTATAAAAGCTTTTTCAACGCTTTCTAAACTGTTATTTTTTGATAGCGTCTTTTTCAATACAATATTATTATATCCACCTAAATTTATAATGTCTATTAATGCATATACTGCCAATTCTCTTTGACAAATTTTAGCCATTTATTTTTTCCTCTCAAATCAGTATTCTGTAATAATTATCACATTAATAATATATGTATATTTTTCATAAGTCAATAAACTTATATTTACCTTTGTTATCCTTATAATTAATTTTAATTTTTATTTGCATTATTTTATTATTAATGGTATATTTATTTGACACTGAATTTAAAAGAAATTCGTAATATATTGAAAGGAATTATTTAATGAAACCATTGAAATTTGAAGAAATGAACTTATCTTCGGAACTACTGAAGGCTATTTCAGATATGGGTTTTGAAGAAGCAACACCTATACAACATCAAGCTATTGATATAATTATGTCTGGGAAAGATGTAATTGGTCAATCTCAAACAGGAACAGGCAAAACAGCCGCTTTTGGAATACCTTGCCTTGAAAAAATAGATGTAAATGACAGAAACTTGCAAGCAGTCATTTTATCTCCAACAAGAGAACTGGCTATACAAATTTGTGAGGAATTTAGAAAGTTGCTAAAATATAGGGATAATATACGAGTTGTTCCTATTTATGGCGGACAACCTATAGACCGACAAATATATGCACTAAAGAGGGGTGTACAAGTAATAATCGGTACTCCTGGGCGTGTTATGGACCATATACAACGCCGAACTTTAAAAATGGAAACAGTTAAAATGGTAATTTTAGACGAAGCTGACGAAATGCTTGACATGGGTTTTCGTGAAGATATAGAAGAAATATTAACAAAAATACCTGATGAGCGTCAAACAATTCTCTTTTCCGCTACTATGCCAAAGGGCATTTTATCTTTGACAAAATCTTTCCAAAAAGACCCCGAACATATTAAAGTAATTCATAAAGAGCTTACAGTTCCAAGTATCGACCAAGTTTATTTTGAAGTTAAAGAAAAAACAAAAACCGAAGCCCTTTGCCGAATTATTGATATGGAAAACCCTGAACTTTCTATTGTTTTTTGTAATACAAAAAAAAGGGTTGATGAACTTGTGGAGCAACTGCAAGGGCGTGGCTATTTCGCAGAAGGGCTTCATGGTGATTTAAAACAACAGCAAAGAGATGTTGTTATGAAAAAATTTAGAAACGGAACGTTAGAAATTCTCGTTGCAACAGATGTAGCTGCAAGGGGAATTGACGTTGATGATATAGATATAGTATTTAATTATGATTTGCCGCAAGATGAGGAATATTATATTCATAGAATTGGAAGAACAGGGCGAGCCGGAAAATCTGGAAAAGCCTATACATTTATTGTTGGAAAAGAGATTTATAAGCTTAGAGATATCATGAGGTTTACTCACTCTAAAGTTATAAGACAAAAACTACCTACTTTAAGCGATATCGAAGAAACTAAAGCTACTAAGTTTGTTGATAAAGTTAAAGCTGTAATAGAGGAAGGTCATCTTACAAAATATATAAATATAGTTGAACAATTATCCTTGGAGGATTATTCATCTATTGATATTGCTGCAGCATTACTAAAAATGAATTTATATGATGAAAGTGCACAAGACATAGATTTTGAGCCAGAACCACTTTATGACAATTACAGAGGCTCTAGTGATAAAAAAGGAAATTCTTTTGGTAAAAAACAATACGATAACGAAAATATGGTTAGGCTTTTTATAAATGTTGGTAAGAAAAATAAAATTAGAGCACAGGATATAGTTGGTGCTCTTGCTGGAGAAACGGGAGTTTCGGGCAAAATAATAGGAGCAATTGACATTTTTGATGATTTTACTTTTGTCGATGTTCCTAAAGATTATGTTAAGCCTGTTTTAGATGGTATGAAAAATAAGAAGGTTAAAGGTAATAAAATAAATATTGAAAGAGCCAAAAAATCAAAGAAGAAATAATAACTTAACGTGAATTGTGAGTTCGACACAGTTTTTATTGTGTCGAACTCACGTTATTTATTGATTTTATGGTCACTTATGGTCACATTTATTATTAAAAATAAAAATATAAAAAAATTAAAAATTTTTATTGACAAATTTAATATTTTGTAGTAGAATTGATTTTGTTGTTAGGGAGACAAGCTAACAATACATTAAATTATATATGGATAGGTGTCCGAGTGGTTTAAGGAGGCGGTCTTGAAAACCGTTGATGTGAGAGCATCCGTGGGTTCGAATCCTACCCTATCCGTTTTAAAAGTCCAAAATTGTTTGGGCTTTATTTTTTTATTTTTACCATTAAAAATGCACCCATATTGGTTAGTCTTTTCTAACTTATTGGGGGCATTTTATATTGTATGCTATTGGATAAGTTTATAAAATAATTTTACTTTTATTTAGGTTTTTTTATGTGCTAGTAAGTGAATCTGCTATAATTAAAGAAGTGATAAGGCAGAATTTTTTGCCTTTATTTCATCAAGTGACTTTTTAGTAAGAACATCTCCACGTTTTACTATTATATTACCTTCTGAATCTAATATATCCTTTGGAACTCTTTTTCCTAATAGAATGGACATATCTGGTTGTGATTTTGCAGGTTCTTTTGGAGTATCACTTGTTTGTGCAAAAATACTCTCCTTTTTAGCTTGAATATCACTACTTTCTGCAGAAGGAGAAATATTAGCAGTTAGACTAGGGTTTTCCTCCTTTATTGATATATTATTTTGTTCTGAAACAACACTTTGTTGTTGAGCATTGTTTTGTTCATTAGAAAAATTGTTATGCGGTGAGGAGTCTTCCAAACCTTCTTGAAAATTATCAGAATCAGGCGAATTATCTGATATAACATCATTTGTATTAAGTAACTCTTTTTGTTCTTCATTTGCTTGGTTAATAGTTAGGGATTCTTCCTTTTTTTTTTCATGCATACTTTTAAAAGAACCATTTTCGTCAAATATAAAAATAAAATCTCTTGTTATTGTTGCAACTAAATCTACTCCTATTGATGAGTTTTGAAATAGTATTGAATCTAGCTTTCCTGAGCTCTCATCTATACAAAGTTCGGTGGCAGTTCCTATATACAAGCCATTTACTGACATAATCTTAGCGTTTAATAAATCTTTAACAGATAATAATTTATAAACCCTTTCAAAACAACTTTCTAATGTAATAAATGATTCTCCGCTTTCTGTAGTGACAAAGTCTGAACCAATACAAAGTACATTTTCATAAGGAATTATTGAAACTGATAAAATAGAATTACCTGTATTTGTAATAAAATATTCTATCTTTTTTGTAACAGGGTCTAGCAAAATATCGCTCACAGTTGAATAAGATTTACCCTCTTTAACTGAATAAAGAGTCAAATCAAAAATTTCCGATGTTTTCTTCATACGAATTCCTCCATTAATGTAAATATTTCAATATATCGTTGTAGCATTTCCTTTTTAGAAACCTATTATTAATTTATTTACCACTAGTTTTCGACATTTTAATATTTCAAGTGGTAAAAAATTATGCTTAAAATATCCTATACTTTTTTTAATATACCTAAAGCCATATAGAGTATAAGTAATAAGCAATCTCTTTATTATTAGAGAATACTACAAAATTTTAACAAGAGCAATATTTTTGTAATTTTTTTTTATATTTTTACTGAGCAGTCTAATAATATGTATTCAATATTCCAATTGCTAACTTGCAATATTGGAAAGGAAGAGAGGCGTACACAGAAGTATGGCAAAAATGAGATTTAGCATATTTTTAATGCAGTATTAACTTAGGAAATAATTTACTAAAAACTTTAATATTTCCTATTGAAATGGACACAGAAATATATTATAATTGTTTCAGTAATCCTGAAATGTACGATAACCTATAATTTTGAACCTACATGACTTAAAAGGGTTTCCTATTATTATGAAGCGTACGTCAGACCGCAATCTAATTCCCTTTGGGCAGCGGAAGGCGGAAACTTTTTTGCGGAAACCCACCTAGCTGCGGCTAGGTGTCAAAATATAGGACCGGCATTTTGGGATTTTTAATTGCTAAGAGTAATTTGCTAAATTTGCTGAGTATACCACAATCTATTAATAGTAGTAACTGAAATCGTGAGCATATTGCAAATATATATAAATTCACGATAACATACACAACACCCTTTAACATCTCAATTGCACAATTCCATTAGATGTGATTATTATAATCCATTTTGTTTATGTCTCTTAATCAATTTAAAATATACTTATTGCTGTGACTTTTCTAGCAATGTTTTTTTATATTTATCTTTTTCTCATTATTTTGTATTTCTGTTATTTGATGTCTTTTACCATATTTCATACCCACTTTATTATTTCTAATCTTATAAATATTTTAATCAAAAGTAGTATAAAGCAATCCTTATTTACATATTCTAATAATTATATCATATTAGTTTCTGATAGTGCTACTTAGCATAAATCCAAAGTTTTGGACATACCTGTAAAATAATTGATGTTTTCTGCTTCTTATTATAACCTGAAATTTATAACCTGAAATGAATCTAATTTTATTGATTGTCTTATCAAGTATTCTTTTAGAAGCTTATTACTAACATATTGTTCCTAAAGCCCTTATTTAGATTTTCTATTATTATAATTATATGTTGCAAAAGTATACACATATCTTCCAATTTATGGTAAAATTAAAAATAAAACAAATGTTTAATTTTTAATAATTGTTTATAAATCCAGTATATTCAACAAAAATTGGCACTGTATAAATTTTATTTTTTTGCAAAAGCTAGTTTGGACTATTTGTATTTGAAAATGTGTTCTCTCTATTTCTTCTTTATTTTTAAGTTTTGTAATATTATTAAAAGTAAAATGTTAAAAAATCAATATTTTGAGAGGTGTTTTTATGACTAAAGAAAACTTAAAAAAAATCATGGGGAGTAATATTAGGGATGCTCGAATTGAAAGAGGATTATCAATTGATGAGTTAGCCGAATTATTAAAGCTTACACCAGGTTTTGTTGGTCTAATAGAACGTGGACAAAGAGGTGTAACTGCATACACTCTATATAAATTATCAGTTGTTTTTGATACAAATCCTAATAGCTTTTTTATACATCCCAAAGATATTATTTCTAATGAAGAATCAAACTTGAGTAGTAATATGTATAAAAAAATAAACAGTATGATTTATGATTTAGATTCTTCAGAACTTGATTTTGTTGTAAGTGTAATAAAAAGTCTAAGAACTTTACGAAATAGTGCATCTGAAAATGAGCTTTTTGAAGATGCAGAAGATGAAATCTAAGACTAGTTTTTTAAAAATGAATATGTCAATTTTTTATTATATCACTTAAAAAAAATTAGCCTCCACCCATATTTGGGGTAATAGGTGGCTTTTTTATTTGTTCTTAAATATTTTTTATGATATAGTTATATTAGCGTGAGTTCCACAAAATTTTATCAAGATTATAGTTATACTTTCATGATTATATTTGTACAAATATAGTTTGAATTTATATTATATACGTAATTTAAACATCTTTTTAAAAGTTTGACTTCTTATAACTCATGTTATATAATAAAATTTTATATTAAAGTATATTTAAAAGGAGTATTTTAATGGATAATAGCTGTATTTTTTGCAAAATAGTAAAAGGAGATATACCCAGCTTTACAATTTATGAAGATAGCGAGTTTAAAGTTATTTTAGACAGATTTCCTAGTAAGATTGGTCACACCTTAATTATTCCTAAAAATCATATTGAAGATATATTTTCTATAACACCAGAACAAGGTGGGAGATTGTTTCAGCTTGCTGTAAAAATATCTAAGATTTTAAAAGATTCTTTAGGATTTGAAGCAATGAATGTAGTCCAAAATAATGGAGAAGGTGCTGGTCAAACTGTTTTTCATTTTCATCTTCACCTTATCCCACGTTATAAAAATGATTGTGTAAACATAAGCTGGAAACCTTGCGAACCAGAACTGAGTGATTTTGATGAAATCCTAAGAAAAATAACTACAAATTTACAAAATATTTAGAATTTATATTTAATAGCACTGTAAATTTGTGTGAATGTCATAAAAAGTTTGACATAGTTTTTATTATATCGAACTCACGTTAACATAAATAAAATTTTTATTTTAAATGGGGGACAATGTATGAAAGCTAGAAGTCTAAAGGGTAAAATTATTTTCCCTACTATTTTACTTATGTTGTTAGGATTTTTAATAGTTTATCTAATTATTTTTTCTGCTTTCAAAAATGAAATAGAAAAAACTGTACGGCAAAATGCTGAAGAAAAATGCTTTGAATATTCAAACAAAATGGTTAGCTTACTTGACCCCTCTAGTTTTACAACTCAAACCATTGCAAATGTAATTGAGCAACAAATCATTTCGGGAAACACATCAAGAGAATACCTAGAAAGCGAACTTATATCAGTTGCTACAACACGGCAAGACCTTATGGCTTTATACGCCATATTTGAACTAAATGCTTATGATAATAAAGATAGACAATATACTAGTACAAATTATGGTTCACCTGTTGGGCGTTTTGCACCATATATTGTTAATAATGGCACAAACTCCGAGCCACTTTATTTGGTAAATGAGCTTGTTGAGGGAGTAATAGGGGAATATCACTATTCTACATTAAAAAGTTCTTCTTCTAAATACATTTCCTCACCATATATATTTCAAATAGATAACAAAGACTATTATGCTGTAACAATAGCCTCACCTATAATTGTAAACGGAAATTTTTCAGGTGGGGTATTTGCTAATATTTTGATTGATGACCTTTTTAAACTTTTTGCTAATGCTAAAATATATGAAACTGGCTACATTACAATAATTAATGATAAAGATGTTGTTGCTTTCTCACCTATTGAAGAACAAATTTCCAAAAATATAAATGAGGTATTTGACAGTGAACTAAGTTCGGCAATAGCAAGCATACATAAAAATTCTGACATCGTTAGCTTAGAAGGAAAAAGCATAATAAACGGAAAAATAATAGATACTTATATTGCTCCAATAAATTTCGGTGGGTATGAAGGTACTTGGAAAATAGCTGTAAATATTCCAAAATCAGAAGCTCATGCAGGGCTCAATTTTGTAATGTTTTTATCAGTTATTACAGTGTTCATATTAGTATTTATTGTTTCTTTGGTTTTATATAGAATTATGGGTAAAACAATTACTTCCATAAAAAAGGTTGTAGAAGCTACAGAACATATGGCTAATGGCAACTTAAATGTTAATATAAACAATAATTCAAACGATGAAATAGGTTTACTTAGTCAATCAATTGAAAAGGTGCGTAATGTTTTCCATAACTTAACTAGCGAGGTATCTTCTGTTACAGAGCGTTTCCATAATGGTGATATAGATGCCAAAATAGATGTAAGTATTTTTTATGGCGACTATAAGTTAGTTGCTGACGGTATTAATGGTACTATTAAAACATTACTGGACGACAATATTCTCTTCCTTGATTCTGTAGGAAAAATTGGTAAAGGTGACTTTAATGTTACTATGCCTCAATTTCCTGGCAAGAAGGCTGTTATTAATGAACACTTTGAGGCTGTTAAAAACAATATTATTTCAGTTAATTCGGATATTAGCAGGCTTATCCAAGCCGCTTTAAACGGAGACCTTGATGCTAAAATAGACACATCATTATATGGCGGCGACTGGAAAAAATTAACCGAAAGTCTAAATAATCTGCTTGCAACTATAACTGAACCAATAAATGATACAGTTTCAGCTTTATCAAAGCTTTCTCATGGAAATTTTGATATTCATATAAAAGGTAATTACAAAGGTAAGTTTAATTTTCTTATGCAATCAATTGAAAAAATGGTGCAATCAATCAGTATGTATATAAGTAGCATAAGGGACGTTTTAGAAGATGTTTCAAAAGGTAATCTACAAAATTACATTAATTTAAAATTTGAAGGTGAATTTAGTCAACTAAAGGATTCGATTAACAGTATAATTAAAATTTTATCTGAAACTATGACAGATATTAATGCATCTTCCAAACATGTTTTAATAAGTTCAAAACATGTGTCAGAAAACTCAGGTATATTAGCAGAAGGTGCGATTGAGCAATATACTTCGATTGGAATTTTAGTAAGCTCAATTGAAACAATTAAAAATGAAATTGAGATTAATGCAGACAACGCTGTTCTTGCTAAAAATTTAACAAAAACATCTATTGACAACGCAAGTATAATCCATAAGGAAATGCAGAATATGTTAGAAGCAATGAATGCAATAAATAAATCTTCAGAAAATATATCAAAAATTATAAAAGTAATTGAGGAAATTGCTTTTCAGACAAATCTTCTTGCTCTTAATGCCGCTGTAGAAGCAGCAAGAGCAGGAGTACATGGAAAAGGATTTTCCATTGTTGCAGAGGAGGTTAGGTCACTTGCAACTAGAAGCCAAAATTCTGTAAGAGAAACCGCAGAACTTATAATCGGAAGTGTAGATAATGTAAAACAAGGCGTAAAAATTGCAAATGATACTGCCAATACACTAGATAGCGTTATTTCAAAGGTCAATGATGTATCCGAACTAGTTACAAAAATGCATGAATCTTCAAAAAATCAGATTGTAATAATTAATGAAATAGCAGAGAATGTTAACAATATATCAGATATAATCCAAACTAATTCTAATTCTACACAGGAAAATGTTTCTGCTTCAAAAACCCTTAATGAACAAGCGGAAATTTTAGGCAAGAAAGTCGAATATTTTAGTTTATAAAAATAAAATACATTACGAACAGTCTATTTAACCTGTTTAAAATCTAGATTTTAGAGTGAAATAAAGGTGGGTTTATATTATGAAATAAAACGCTGTTTCCAAAGAAAAAAGTTTGATTTTAAACAGGTTATAAATAAAATGCAAACAGGAGTGCATATGTATGATGGTAAAAGTTATAAGTGGGGCAATCAATGGTATTGAAGGTTATATGGTAGAAGTAGAGGTTGATATGGGGCAAGGGCTTCCCTCATTTGATATTGTTGGTTTGCCTGATTCGGCCGTAAGAGAATCCAAAGACAGGGTTAGAACAGCAATTAAAAATTGTTGCAAAACATTTCCCATTAAACATATAACTATTAATCTAGCACCAGCTGATATACGAAAAGAAGGTCCAGCTTTCGACTTACCAATTGCAGTAGGTATACTTTCATGCATGAATATTATACAAAAATCTAAAATAGAAAATACGTTTTTTACAGGTGAACTCTCATTAGACGGAATAATACGTCCTGTTAATGGAATATTACCAATGATATACGGAATGAAGAATAAAAATATAACTAATTGTATTGTCCCTTTTGAAAATAGAGATGAAGCTGCATTAGTAGAAAACTTAAATATTGTTGGTGTTAAAAATTTATTTGAGCTTATAGAGCATTTTACAGAAAGACCATTAGAAACCTATAAGGTCCATTTGGAAGAAATTTTTAAGAACCAAGTTACTGACTTTTTAGATTTTTGCGATGTAAAAGGTCAGGAAAATGTAAAAAGAGCATTAGAAATTTCAGCGGCTGGAAGACATAATGTTTTAATGATAGGGCCTCCGGGTTCTGGAAAAACAATGATGGCAAAACGTTTACCAGGAATACTTCCTGATTTAACATTTGAAGAAAGCATAGAAGTAACTAAAATATATAGTGTATCAGGTAATTTAAAAAATAAAAATAGTCTAATTTCTAAAAGACCCTTTAGAGCACCTCATCACACTGTTTCTTATTCAGCACTAACTGGCGGTGGACGTATTCCTACACCAGGAGAAATAAGCCTTTCACATAATGGAGTTTTATTTTTAGACGAACTTCCTGAGTTCCAAAGAAATGCACTTGAAGTTATGCGTCAGCCTATGGAAGATGGAAAAGTAACTATTTCAAGAGTAAACGGTACAATTACATATCCTTCAAAATTTATGCTTTTGGCATCAATGAACCCATGCCCATGTGGTTATTATGGTCACTCAAATAAATGTACATGCACTCAAAATGAAATAAGCAAATATTTAAACAAAATATCCGGTCCATTACTAGATAGAATAGATATTCAAGTTGAAGCAGCAGCATTAAACTACGATGATTTAGGTACATATAATAAAACAGAAGAAAAATCAGATGATATTAAAAAGAGAGTTGTCAATGCAATAAATATACAAAGAGCTCGCTATGCACATGAAAATATACGTTTTAATTCCGAGCTTACTTCATCTAAAATAGAGAGATACTGTAGTCTAGACGAAGATGGGCGTAAAATATTAAAACAAGCTTTTGAAAGTCTTAATTTAAGTGCAAGGGCATACCATAAAATATTAAAGATGGCTAGAACTATTGCAGATTTAGAAGGAAAAGATGATATTAGTGTCATACATTTGTCTGAGGCTATTCAATATAGAAGTTTAGATAGAAAATATTGGAGTTAGAAATTAATTATAATTATAAAAAGTTCGGCGCAGTTTTATTGCGTCGAACCAACTTGCTAAACAAACAAAAAATCATAAGACTTCTGCAATATAAATATAACTATTGTTAACAAATAGTATCCCTATATCTATTTTTAAGTCTATTTAAAATACTACCCAAAACAGATTGATATTCCTTTACCTTACCTTGTGCTTTTTTTATTTTTGCCTGCTCAAGCTTAGCCTTATCATCATTTGCTGATATAGAAATAGCTTTAGTTATTGCACTATCTGCTTTTTTCAAATCATAATCAAGCCTATGGTATTCTGCTAACTTAGTCCAAAGCTCAACGTCTTCTTTATATGCCAAAAGTGCTTGCTGAATTGACCTTATAGCAGCCGGAACATTGTTGTTTATAATAAAAACAGCAGCCTTTTTTAAATAATAATTTTTATTTTTTTCAGGCATATTTTCAAGGTTTTCCAATGCATTATCATACTGTCTAAGCTTTACATAAACATCTGTAAGTCTCGAAATATAATGAGAGTCTTTATTTATAGATATTGCCTTTTTAAAATATTCAATAGAATAGCGTATATTCCCTGTTTCAAAATTTAGCTCCCCATATAAATACTGTATATCAGGGTGACTTTTGTTTATCTCCTCTGCTGAACTTAAAACTCTTAGTGCTTTTTCAAAATTGTGATTATAAATACATGCTTCAGCCAAATTAAGCAAAATATTAATATTCTTATTATCAATATTTAACGCTTTTTCTAAATAAACAATAGCCTCTTGAAAATACGATAATTCCATTAAACTAATAGACAAATTATTATATATATCTAAATTTTCACCATATGTTAAAGCCTTTTTATATAACGGAATAGCTTTATCCGGATTACCGTTTTCAGTTAAGTAATCACCCTGCTCTTTTAATCGTTCCCATTCCAGCCTTTTCTCCCATTGAATAAGAAGGCTTTTTAATTTTGCCAATTGTATTTGGTCAAAATAATCAAATAAAGAAAGAAAGCTTAAAAGACGCTCGCTTATCGTTGATTTTTCTTTAATAGCTATAATTTGTGAAGCAAAGAAATGCTGATTTAAAACGTCCCTTACCCAGTCCAAAAACTCCGGCAATAAAAATTCATCATATGATTGCTTCCAGTAGTGATAGCAGTGGTATGCCGCTTCTTCCATAGAATACACATTAATATTAGTCATTGTGAACTTGTATGGTCTATTAATTTCATCTTGAGAAATACAAAGGTGTAGTTCAGCGGACATAATAACCTCCTATTTTATACTTTTATATATAATTATTTTAAATATTATAATTATTGAAAAAACAGTGGGAAACTCTTTCGATAAAAAGTTTCCCGAAACCCTCAAAAAGTTTTATCTTAGAAATTCAATGCTTATATTATAATGAAAGTTATTTGCTTTTTTGGGGTCTTTATTAATTTTTTATAGCCTAATCAATTCAGTTATACTAATAGCAATATTATCTAATATATCAAAGAATTTGTCACTTAAATCATAATATTTGCCGTTAGGTTTTGTTACAGGGTCATAAGCTTCTATACTTTCTTTGTCCTTTCTTGCAACAACATAAGTATTTATTGAACGATGATTTAACATATCACAAATATCTTGAACAGTTTTTCCGCTTTTTGTTGGAACATGAGGAGGAGCATCTGTTATAAGTATAAAAATATTTCTAGCATCAGGTTCAATTCTTGAAGAATTTAAAAGTTCAACTCCTGTTTCTAGTGCATCAAGAGAAGATTCGGGTATATCACCACCATATGTTCTAGGAATATTTTTTACTTGTTTTTGGAACTTGGCAACATCGTCTGTAAAATTGTATACGCTAGGTTTTTCTTTTTCATATAAATCTCCAAAACCAATTAACCCTAATTTAAAATTAGCACCTTTTGAGCTTATTATATTAGAAAACTCAATAGCCCTGTCTTTTACACCGTTTATATAAGTGTCCATGCTTCCTGTTGTATCAATTAAAAATACAATATTAACTTTATCTGTAGACATAGCACTTCTTGCTTCTCTGGTCGGAGGTGCTGTTACTTTTGTTCTGTCAAATTCAGCCTTTTCCGTTCTACCAGAAGTTAAGTCTTTTACATATACTTCAAAAAGATTGTTTTCGTCTGTTGCGTAAGTGATTTCCAGTTGAGTTGTTCCTGATAAACCAGAAAGCATAACACTTCCAATATATTTTTTTTCTTCTTCATGCCCTTGCTCCCATTGGTAAACATCAACATTAACCATAGAAGCCCCTGACATACTAGCAAAATTATTGTCAGAAACTCGGCAAGGTATTGGGCTACCCATAGGTATAATAGGAATAAGCCTTTTTTCCATTGTAGAAATATTTGTTACCGCCTCTGTTCCAAATATTTGCCTTGTAATTTGCCCAACTTTAACATTACGGTTAGGAAGATGTATTAAGTAATTATATATTGCCGCTCCCATTGCAACCGATTTTGCTGGGTCTGTAGCACGATATGGCTCTTTTACATATCCTGCTACCATACGCCTAACCATAGGTATTAGTGTTGAGCCTCCGACTAATATTACTTTGGAGATTTCGTCCGCCTCTTTACCTGAACGTTTTAATGTCTCTTCTATTATATCACGGCTTCTATCAACATATTTACGAATCATTGCTTCAAATTCATCTCTGGTTATTTCAGCAGTCAGATTTTTAGGTACTCCGTCTTTAATAATTAGCGGGTGTATTCTAATTGAGACTTTATTAGTACCTGATAATTTCTTTTTAGTTTGTTCTGCCTCTTGCTTTAATTTTTGAATAACTCTTTTTCTTTCAGTATTATCTAATGAATCCAAATCAATACCGTTTTGCTCAATAAATTTTTCCTTCATAAAGCGAATAAGTTCAGAATCAAAGTCATCTCCTCCTAAATTCATGTCGCCTACATCGGAAAGTTCTTGAAAAATATCTTCTCCTGTCTCATCTTGTGATACTTTGAGCACACAAGCATCGAACGTTCCTCCTCCTAAGTCATAAACCAAAAGAGTTTGAGCATATCCTTGCCTGTAACCATATTCTATAGCTGCAGATAATGGTTCTGAAAGAAGATATACATTTTTAAATCCGGCTAAAATTCCGGCTTGCTTTGTTGCAAAAATTTGTCTGTCATTAAAATAAGCAGGGTGAGTTATTACGACCTCATTATATGTTTCTCCTGTTTGACTCTCTGCTGATTTTTTTATTTTTTTTAAAATTTCAGAACTTATTTCCTCGGGAGTTTTTTCATAATCTCCTATTATTATTTTATCGGAACTTCCCATTAATCTTTTTATAGAAATAATTGTTTGTTCAGGATAAATTATCGCACCAGATTTTGCTTCTTCTCCGACAACAATACCCTCATCTAAATAACTGACAACAGAAGGTAAGATTTCCTCGTTTCCATCTATTTTAACAAATTCTATATCGTCCGTTTTATCGTTGTATATTACTGCCACAGAATTAGTTGTCCCTAAATCTATTCCCAAATAACCCATTTTTATCCCTCCATTACAGTTTTTATAAATCTATTAGGGTCAAAGTTTTCTTTGAAACTGCTTGGCATATATTCATCTGAAAATCCCATATCCTCAACACTTCCTTTTACAAGCCCACCTTCTTCTTCAACGAGAAGTGTTATTTTTAGCTTTGTTTTCCCACTTGGTCGTTCCGGCAAACCATTTATTTCAACTTCTCCTATTAATTTGCAATTTTCTATTGTATCCTCTTTATCAATTCTTTCCATTATTTTCAGATTAAATGTTGTCATATCTTTTGGAGAACTTCCCGACAAAGTAAATACTTGGCTTTTTTTTGCCAAAGAATATGATGTGCCTCTTCTAATCATTGTAAAAAATGACTTTCTGTTTCCGTTTATAACTTCAAGCCCAATATCATGGGGTACTGTTACTTCAAATTCAACTGATAATTTTTCTGATTCCATATCAGGCTGGGACAAAAGACCCATTTTCATAGCAGCATAATAAGTAGCCCCTAATGAAATATCAAGAGCCGGACGCTCTGATGTATATATTTTGTTTTCGTCATTAAAAATATCAATAAGCATATCTTTTACCCAATGCATTTGGGATGAACCGCCTTCAAGAAGAACCCTATCTATTTTATCAGGTGTCAAATGACCAGTATATGCCTCCCTAAGTGCTTTCAAAACAAGTTTTCTTGTCTTATCAATAAAACCACTTATAAGTTCTTCAAAAGTATCTCTTGTAATTTGCTCAACAAAAGGAGGTATACAAAACGTAAATGGAATACGGAAGCTTTTAACGCCCGAAAGCCTTTCTTTTGCTTCTCTTGCACGTGTTATAAGTTCGACTTGATTTTCTATTGCGATATTTTCTTTTGTTTGTTTTGTTTTATCAAATATAAATTTATAACATTCCTCTAAAATAGTTTCATCAACATTATCACCACCGTGATATGCTTCTCCGCCTTCACTAATAACTTGAAGTTTAATATGGTTTTCATCCTTTTCTACAACATGAAAAAGCGTTATGTCCAAAGTTCCTCCGCCAAAATCAAAAACCATTATTTTCTCATCATATGCAAGTTGGTGTCTAAAGTTATAGGCTAGTGCGGCAGCCTTTGGCTCTTCAATAAGACATATTAATTTATCAGAAAGCCCTGCAAGGTGACAAGCTCTCATAGTTGCCTTTTTCGCACTATCATCAAAATCATATGGAACAGAAACGACAAGCCCTGCTATTTCTGCTTTAGGGTTTAAGCTTTGGCAATGTTCAACAAGTTCAATTAATATTTTAGCCGATATTTCTTCTGGCAAATAATCTTTTCCATCTATAGAAACAGTTTCATTTGTGCCCATTTTTCTTTTTATAGAGCGAATGGTAGTTTGGGGATAAATTTTCATAGAGCGGTAAGCCTCTTCTCCTATTACCCACTCTCCCATTTTATCTTCTTCATCTTTTCGGTATTGTACAACAGAAGGGAGAGGTATTTTACCAAATCCATTACTTATATCTATAGGTTCAGGCTTCATACTATTATTATCCCAATAACTTACTATTGAGTTTGTTGTACCCAAATCAATCCCTAAAATATACCAATCCTCCGGAAGCGAACCATTTTCTTCAATTTGTTTTTTATAGTCTTCCCAGTTCAAAATATTCACCTCTTTTAAAGTGCCTTCAAAAGCTTCTAAAAACACAAACATACTTTGAATATTTGTGTCAGACTGTAGACAATTAATACTTTATGGCTTTTAGCCACAAATCCCAACTTCCTTCATGAAGGAATAAGCAAAAGTTTTTTGAAGGTTTTGGGAAACTTTCTTTCAAAAAAGTTTCCCAAGGTCTTAAAAATATTAAAAAGCCTCCCAAAATCATATATCTTATTCTAATTCTTCTTTATATTTATAGTTGTTTTTGCCTCATAATCTGTTTTTGGAAAAAGTTCCCCAAAACCACAATCTGTTGCGGTTACAACAATTTTATCAAAACTTTCAAAATGCATCTTCAATTTTATTTTAGTAGTTCCTTTTGGTCTGCTTGGTAACCCCTCCAAAACAACATCTTTTAAATAGTTAATATCTCCTTGCTCGTTTCGCTTATATAAACCAATATTTACAGGTCTATCAGTTTTTTCATGCAAAATAAACATTTTATGTTTATGATTTTGCCACCAAAAGGAGTTTCGTTCTACAATAGGAATAAACTTTTCTTTTTGATTTTCGATAACCTTTATTCCAACTTCAATATCAAGTTGGTTTATATCTTCTGTTATAAATTCCTGCTCTTCTATTACTCCAAGCTTCTTTGCTGCTAGTATTGCTGCACCTTCCGAAATAGCCCCTTTAGAGTTTTTATAAAAAATAACTTTACTTTTATTAAAAATCTCCTGAACCGCTGACTTTGCCCAAAGCATTTCAAAGCCGCCGCCTACACATATTACTGTATCAATTTCATTTGAATTAATTTTACTTTTTCCATCATAAACATTTTTCTCTAAAACTCTTTCTACAAATTTTTTAAAATTTTTATAATAAGGTAAAAGAGCCTCATCTATTTCATTTTTTGTAATGTTTTGCTGAAATGGAGGAAAAGCAAAATTAAAGTACAGCCTTATAGGTTTTAAGGATATATTTTTCTGAAAAAGTAAATCTTTGTGCTGATATACAAATGAAGAAATTTGGCTTCTTGTTTGTGGTGTTATTTTGCTCTCTGTAATAGCTAAATTTCTGCAATAATATTCCGTAAACATTTCCAAAACCTTTTGATTTATTTTCTTTGTACTTATGTTAATATCAAAAAGAGATGATATACTTTTAATAAGCGTTTTTCCAGACTGAGGTATAACCTCATAAACACCGCCTCTGATTTCTCTGCTAGCAAAATCCAAAACCATTATTTTTTCATTTTTAATTTCATTTTCAAAGTAGTACCTATTAAAAATACATTCTCTATCAGAAAGTAGTTGTATTACTTCCTTATCATACCCAGCTGCTTTAAATGCCAATAAAAGCTCGTCCATTGCTTCCTCATTTAAGTAACTAGGCACTGAAACTATTATTCCGACAATTTCTGCTTTTGGATTAATATTTTTGACATTTCCGATTAATTCTTTTAAATAAAGGCTTAATATATTTACTATACTTATAGAACGTGAATCAATATCTAAATATTCTTTTTTGCCTAAACGTTCCATTAAAGAAAATAATGTAATGTCTTTCCCAATACCTTTATTTAAAAGAGCATATTCTCCAAAAACCCACTCCTTGTTATCAGGAATATATTGGACAACAGTTGGTAATGAAGGTTTTCCGTATCCTCCGCTAATATCAATTATTTCAGGTGATTCTGCAAAAATATCAAAGTAAGAGATAATAGAAGAATCATTGCCCAAATCTATTCCTAATATAAAATATGTTTCATCAGCAGTCTTCTTATTAAATATATTTTTAAATTTTTTCCAATTCATTGACTCACCTTATTTAGCGGCTATTACATTTGCCCTCATAATAACGACATCATCTTGCTTGTATCCGCTGTTCATCAATTTTATTATTTCGCCCTTATTAAAATCTTCATTTTTTTCGGCCATTAATACCTCGTGTTCTTTGCTGTTAAAAAGCTCATGAGGTTTAGGAGAAAGAACAAAAATTCCATTTTTACTTAGTATATGGTTAATAATATTAAAGCTATTGTCTATTAAAACTGCATAATCAGTAACTTTTTCATCAGCAGAATCTCTTAGCCTCGAAACACTGTAATTAATTATCTCCTCAAATGTACTTATTTCATATAATAAATTTTCTTTTTTAAAATTAATTATTTTTTTCTTTATAGATGACTGCTGATTTTCCATAGCCTTTATAAATTTTTGTTTATATTTATTATAAAATTCCTCATCAAAATTTTTCTCCATTACATATTTTATCTCATTTTTTTCTACATCTCTTCCAATATTGTTAATAAATGAAGTAGAAAATATTTCAGATTGTATTTTGTTAAAAGCTTCATCTATAATTAGAAGCATATCTTTTTCAGAACATTCAAATTTATTGCTTTTATAGTTTTCGATTAAAGCTTGACATTCTTCAAAAAAATAATTTTTGTTTTCTTCAAGGCTTTCTATTTTTATTGCTATCGTCTCGTCAATACCTTTTATAATATCATAACTTTCGCTTTGCAACAAATTATTTGAATTAGTAATAAAATTTTCATGAATCTTAGAAAAAACATTAATCATTTCATCAGTCATAATAATATTCTCATTAACTTGCTTTTGAATATCATATATATTTCTATTATAATTATATTTTTTTAATTCTTTTTCAAGCTTATTTTTCAACATATTTTTTAGTATTTTTATAAAAAGATTAAGTTTTTTAGCAAACTCTTTTTTAAAATCTTCAAAAGCCTGTTCAGGGAAAATTTGTTCACTTTGCAGCTGTGCTTTTATATCAGCAGCAAAATTAGTAAAATTATCAATATAATTATTTGAATTTTGTTTTTCGGCTTCATTAAAACAATTTATAATTATTTTTACATCTTTACTGAAAAACTGATATCCCTCTTTTAGCTTCAAAAGAATGTTATTTATTATTTCTGTTTCAGATGTATTGCAGCCTCCTAAAAACATCTCATTTTCTAAAACTTCTATTTGTATTTTAATAATAGAACTTAATATTTCCTGTTCTTTGTTTATAAGTTCGTAATAATAATAAGTTTCATCTCTTTCAGACGAATCATTTAAAGTTGCAATACAGTATTTTGTTGCATCTACATATAGAGGATACAACTTTTCAAAGTATGTTTGTTCTATTTCTTCTTTTATATTTTCTATTATTTCTAAACTTGTAGTATAATCAAAAGTAGTAATAAGAGTATTTCTAAACTGTTCCTTTACATAATCAACATATTCTATAATAAATTCATTTCTTGCTAAATCATAGTTTTTATTAAAAAAGGTAATACTCTTACCTATTATTATTCTTTTTTCAGTAGAAATAGGATTTTCTTCAATATTTATATTTTTTTCATAAATTAATCTTAATCTTGAAATAATAACAGAATTAAGCCCCTCTAATACTTTTATTATTTTTGTATTTTCAAAAATATGTTTATTTTCTTCATATATTTCTGCTACAGTTTTATAATACTTTATTAAGTTAATATAGCATTCATAAACTTTTTCATCGCATCTGCTTAAATGTGCATACGTACTAGCCATTCTAATTTTAAACGAAATACTGCGTTTAAATACAGTAAATGAACGATTAGCTAATATTCTTATATAATTATCAACTACTGAACTTATTTGCAAAAGCTCCTTTGAAAGCTTTGCTTCAAGTTCTGCAGAAGGTATTTTTTTTCTATTAAGTGATTTTGCCATTTTCTAACCCCTCTATTTTTACCAAATAAATTTGTGGTAAAATGATATTAAGGATACATCGCCTAATTTCAATATATTTTATTTAATGTGAGTTCGACGTAGTTGAAGCAGCTTATGAAACAAACCGAAAACCATAAAATTTTTCACGTTATCTAGGTTGTTCGTAAAAGACCTTGGGAAACTTTTTTGAAAAAAGTTTCCCAAACCCTTCAAAAAACTTTAGCAAGGAATGTGGCATTTATGAGGTTTCAGAGAAAGTTTGACATAGCTTTTATTATATCGGACTCACATTATTTATATAGTTCGTCTACAGATAATTCGGTTACAATTCCATCTTCACTCATACTTTTAGCGGTTACTTTTAGCATATTATCTTGACTAATATTGAAAATAACTTTTACTTTTTCTTGCCCTCTCGGACCTTGTGGGATACCCCTTAAAGAAGTTCCTGCAAGACGTTTCATACCTTCTCTGTTAACAAGTAACTGCTTTGTATCTTTTGACGGAGCTGTATTTTCATATACGATAATTGCCATACTTGATACATTATCAAAATTTGTAGTTAACAATTCCTCAGCCTCAACAGTAAGCCCCTCTTTTGGAATAACAATTCCATCCTTAATAATTTCCATAAATCTTCTACCAGCTATTTCTAAACCTACAGGGTGGATTGTTTTTTCTTGAACAACAGGGCCTTTAACTGTAGGCATCATAATCATATTGCAGTAATACGCAGCCCCTTGTGAAATACTAAGTGCTGGGCTAATACGTGATTTAAAAGGTTCTTTGCTGAACTTTTGTTTAATTTTATCACTAACAAATGTAATTGAAGAACTTCCGCCTACAAGGAAAATTTCATCAATATCAAACTCTTTTAAATTAGCAACTTCCATACAATTATCAACACATTTAAGAGTGTCGTTTAAAATATCTTCAAGGTTTTTATCTTTGAATTTTTCAAATATTTCTGGTTTGTCACCTAATTGATTAATTCTCTTATGGCTTAAAAAGTCCTCTCTTGTAATTTCCATATTTATGTTAATTATTTTAGGCTCTTGTATTAAAGGGGCTAAAACAATTTTTGTACTCTTAGCTTGGGATAATCTTTCTTTTGCTTGGTTAGCCACTTGCTGAAGTCGTACAATAGCGACTTTTTTCTGCCTTTTTGATACTCCGTCATCTATATTTTCGTCAAACAAATCAATTTCATTATCAGTCAATTTTTTAAACTCTTCATAAATTATATCCATTATAATTTTGTCAATATCGTTTCCACCTAAATCATTATCGCCGTATGTGCTTAAAATAGAAATAGTCGGCTCTCCTATTTCCTCAACTTTTATTTCAAGAATACATGCATCAAATGTGCCTCCGCCAAAGTCATAAACTAAAACTTTTTTATTTTTAGTTTCATTTACCGCGTAACTAATTGCAGATGCAGCAGGCTCTAATCTCAAAAAAACACTGTTTTCATCAAATCCAGCCAAAATTGCTGCTTCTTTTGTCATTTTCTTTTGTTTGTCTGTGGAGTTTGCAGGAACAGTAATAACGCAGCCTGAAAATTCACCAGATATATTTAATTCTTCTTGTGCATATTCGTCAGCTTTTTGTTTTAGATACCCTATAATTTCCCCAGCAATTTCCTCCGGAGAAAATGTATGTTCAGTTTCATCAACTGTTATAGTAATTTTTTCATCGCTTCCTAACCATCTTTTAATTGACAAAACAGTGCTTTGTGGATAAATTATTGCTGCCTCTTTTGCTTGCACTCCAAAAATACGAGAAAGCTTTGTTTCGTCTTCTGGGTCTGTTTCAAATTGAATAGCAGTAGGAAAAATGTTACTTCCATCAATAGGAATTGTTTGTGCCTCACCCTCAGAAAAATTATATATACTCACTACTGAATTTGTAGTTCCAAAATCAATTCCTAAAAAAAGACCTCTTTCTAAATCTAACCCTAATGTACCCAAAATAATTCCTCCTTGTGTAAATGAATTTCTTTTTTAATAATGCATTGTTTATAATAAATTACAACAGCTTACCTCTAACTTTAAGAATATCTTTTAGAGAATGTGTTATTATTTCTTCAACTTGCTCATACTTAAACATACTCTCATAAATCAAAGCGTTATTTATAGCAAAGTATTGAATATCTGATAATTCACTTGAGGTTTTTGGTAAACCTACCAAATTATTATTTTGGTCTGCTATAAATATGTTATTATTAGTTATAGTATACTCTTTTGTTACTATGCTTCCAGTGGGAAGTTGTTCACAAAAATAATAAATTAATTTTTCCGAATAAAAATGAATTACTTTTGATAGATAAATTCCAAATCTAAAATATTTCATTTTTTTTCTTTTAAATTCTTCGTTTTGGTCGAATTTATAGTAAACATAAACATCTTTATTAGGTACGCTTCTATAAATAAAAGGCGTATTTTTCAATATATACGGTGAACTTATTTTTTTGTCTTTACAATTTTTGAATATTGTAAACAATATTCCATCAGATTGCATAAATATTAATGATTTTTTTATAATTTCATCAGAATTCAAAGTAGTTATATTATGTTGTAAATATACATAGCTTAAACCATAACCTAGTATTTTGTCATTATATTTTGCAAATATTTTTTCGAGCACTTCAATAGTTTCGTATTCTGGCTTAACACCATTTATTATTATTTCATAAATACAATAATAAGTAAACATACCTATCAATTCATTTTCAGGAGAATTTTCATACATTCTGACAAAAACCATTTGCGTACCTTTATCAAGGCTATGTGCCCAAATACTATTTTTTAAAATTATTGCATCAATATTTTCTTGTGGAGCAGAAAGTATTGTAAGGACTTTACTCAATTCTTGCCAATCTTTTTGAGTTCCTTTGTAGTATTTTAACACAATATCAAGTAAAATTTTGTCATACCATGATTTTATTAAAAGCTCATATGCAATATTTGCAATTTGAGGACAAAAATCCTTATTATTAGCAATTCTCCTTACAGCTTTAAACATTAGCTTGTCTGGAATACATAAGTATTTTTTTGTAATTAACATAACAGCTTTTGAGTACTCTTCTGTATCAATAAAAATTTCAAGCATTCGTGATATAAACTTATCATTTAAGTAACTCTCGTCAATACGATTATAATATTGCATAGCTTTATAGCATAAGTTTTGCGAATATAAAATATTACCTAATGCGGCACTTACATGCATTTTAAAGTTTTTTGAGATAATTGAAATATTTAAAGCTCGCTCTAAAATATTGGTATACTCATTTGCTAGTTCGTAATTAAACTTTTCTAATGAAAATATATGCTTAGAAAGGGCAATTATAAGTTCGTCTGTTATTTTGCCTTTTCTATAATAATAAAAATATAAATCTATGTCTGCTTTTTCAACCATTCTTAAAATTGACAATTTACATTCAACTATATTTCTCATACCTTCAGAAAAACAAACGTAAGAAAAAGCATCACCTGAAGCTTTTATAATACCTGTGCCATCAGGAAAGTGATAACAAACAGGGTCTCTTTTTTCTTTTTCTATAATCCAAACATATTTGACCTTTGGGTTATGAGCAGTTATTTGATAAGTAAACATATTTTCAAATAGAAGTTCTTCTATTTTTTTTGTATAGTTATTAGGAATTTTATACGTATTAGCGTACTCAATTAAAAACTTATAAATGCTGTTTATATATCTACCACCTATTTTATTTTCGTAGCAATAAAATGAAAATTCTAAAATATCTCCCGAATTTAAAATAACAATATCCTCATACTTTTTATTTGTAAGCAGAAGATGATATACATATCCTTTTATTTCAATATCTATTTTTTCATTTTGCAAATATTTTGTAAGAGAATATCTGCTTATATCCTCAGTTTTATTTTTAAATGCAGTTTTTACTAAATGACTGCTTAAATTTTCTATTTCTAATTGCTTTGATTCAGCCTTTTTATAATAGCTGTAAGCATTTATACTGTAGTCATTGTTTGAAATGAGGCATTGGCAAATTGTTTTAAGAAGCCAGTCCCTTGGATACTCATAATATATTTTTTTATAAACATATGCATTTTTTGATATTGAAAAAATAATATTGTCTTCATAATAATCTATTACGTTATCAATATCTATTCCCTGTGATATTGCCCAATTAAAAGTGGGTATTATTATATTTGATTTTGATTCTATTTTATTTCTGTCAAACAAAAATTTATAAATACAAGCAAATAAAAAACAACTTCTATTTCCGCTTATATAACTTTTTTCATAGTAATTAAGCGATTTTTTAAAATTATTCATTCTATAATTTATATTTCCTAAGAGTAAATAATAAAAGCCGATATCATCTATATTATTTATATCCTCAATAATTTTTATATATTTGTTTGCCGCCTTTGTTCTTCCTTCTGCAAGTTCTAATATTACAAAAAAATAATTTAATAAGATGTAAACTTTAGGATTATTATTTTTATAATAATTTTTGTACTGAACAATACTATCAAGCATTTCATCCATTTTTTCATAATTTTCTAACTGCATATTTATAAATATAGCAGAAAGAAAAAGGTTAATGCTTCCACTGTTTATAACTAAAGACGTTACTGCTTTATGATTTGCTTTATATAAATAACTTTTTTCTTTTGTAACAAAAAAACTCAGCCAATATCTAAAAATCATTGTTAAAATATGCTTTATCTTTTGGCTTTCCTTTGTAGTTTCTTCACATTTTAATACCTTGTTATTAATTAGTGTAAATGGGTGAGCTTCTTGAGGTTTTATATAATCCATTTTTTACCTCCGTAGCATAAGTATTATGATTCTTATGGGCTAGTGGAAAAGAATGATTCAGACTAGCAGTTATATTATTGGATAGTGTAAATTATTTCCTAATCAGTATATTCACCTACTGTAATATATAAAATTTTTTCAACTTTTTTTTTGTTAATTGTTGTTTTTAAATAAATTTCGGCTGAAAGAGTGGGTTGTTTTTTTATTGCCATTTGAGCCATAAGAAATGGCGAAAGCTTAATATTAAAAGGTATTCTAGCATTGCTTCCTACTAAATGATTACTACACTCAAATTTAACAAAATTCTCTTTTGAGAAAACGTTAATCATTATTTCCTCTTTACTATTATTAGTAATAATTATTTCCCCAGTATCTTTAAATCCTAAAAATTCTTTTTTAAGAACTGCTGTAAAAACAGGAGCAACCCTAACCCTTAAATCTACAGCAGTGTTTTCTCCAATAATAATTTTTTCAAAAACTTTTTTCTTTACTATTAGTATAGGGTCAATGCTGTATGTAATTACTGCTTTGTCAGTATCTCTAAAATCTGATGAGGTAACTCTACTGCTATGAATTTTAAGCCATAATGCATTATACTTAGAACTTATTTCCTCATCAACAAATCCCCAACCAGATTTTTTTACAATTATTTCTCCGGAAATTATTTCCCTGTGATTTTCAAAAACTTCATGTTCAATTTTATTTTCTTCAACTGATAATGTTACTTTATTTTTCATTTTATTTAAAATAAAAAAATTTTCCAATGCTCTCTCTTTATTTGAGTCTTTTATTAATCTTTCATATATTTCAATTAGTTCAAATTGCAAATTAATTAACCACATCATAAATTCATTAGAAGTAAAAAGTCGCCTTGCTTGAATAGGATATTTTTTGGAATATGAGTAAAAATCTTTTAACGTATATATTTTTATATCTTCCTTTGTAACTATTTCATGCGGAACAACTTTGATTATTACAGGAATAATTTTTTCTCCGCCATTAGACATTATTACAATACTTGTTTGAATAATGTCACCATTTTTATACATATCTAAATTTATATTAAAATTAACACAAACCTTATTTTCATTAAATTTTTCGTTCTCAAACTCTATTAAGGGGTTTTTAGACAATATAAAACCATTTAATATACCTCCCCCTGCATTTTTAATATTAATACATCCTTTATATCCTAAAACAGTGGTCTCCACTATAAGTTTATCAGTATCTGTTTTTAATATTGGTAACGGATATTCTAATTGATGAATTAAATCCATAATAACACCTACTGTCATCGATAAAAATTATCTTCATAGCTAGATTATTGACAAAACACCTTGGGCAACTTTTTTGGAAAAAGTTTCAAAAACCTTTATTAAGGAATACTAAAGCAGTAACATTTCATCAGAAGTTCCTTGCTCCTTTTTTTAAGGTTTGTGGCTTAAACCCCAAAAGATATTAATTGCCAGCAGCCTAGCCACATAGTTTACGTTATATTAATTTGTTCTTTCATTTTTAATATTGCTTGGGTTTCTATTCTATTTTGTTCAGCTAAATTTTCAAAGAGCTTTTGAAGCCTTGAGACAAGTTCGTTATTTGTGTTTACAATACGCATTATATTATCTTTTAAATTTTCATTAAGAGAATTATAAGCCGACTGAATATGATAATCCAATATTTTTCCTAAACCGTCTCCCATTTTTAATGTCAGATTTTCTATAGAAGCTTCATATTTGCATAATGTATCTTCTAATATTAATTGATTTTTCTCAACATAATCAAGTTGCTTTGATATAGATTGGTTTATAGTGGCAGTACTTTCACTATTGAGTTGCAAATTTTTTGTTACTGATATAAGCTCATTTATACATTCCGAAATTTTTTCGTTTTGCTCTAAAACCTTTTGAGAATTAGAATACAAACTTACCTCTAAAGTGTTAGAAGCATTCTTAAAGTTGTCGACAATACCTTTTAAGTTTTCAAATGATTCATTAATTTTATTTTGTATGTTAGTAGCACTTTCAATTGCAGTTTTCCATTTTTCTAATGGTTGCTGCAATATAAGGTCTATATCTGAAATTTTAGTAACTGTTTTCTCTATACTTCTTGACATTTCCTGAACACTTAATTGTAATACTCCTGACAAATCCAAACCCATTTTTTTAATTGAATTACCTATATTTTCTGATTGTTTTAATATTGAATCAGAAATTTCATTTTTAAGGTTTGATACAGAAACATTTAAGTCATTTGCATAAAATTGCCCTATTTGGCAGTTTAAGTACTCCGTTAAATTTTCAATTAATTTTTCTCTAACTAATTTATAGTCAAATATACTGGAAAATAAACCTGTTAAAATAAATGATGCAACAGTGGTAATGGAATAAACGATTCTATAATATTCAAAAACAATCGTAAGTAATATTCCTATCCATATAAAACCCTTTTCAAATGCTTCTATAAGGTTTGACATGCTATTCAAATTCCAACCTAAAAAACTAAGATGTAAAACATTTTTATAAGAAATACTTTTTGTATCAATGTATGATAGCCCTTTTTCACCAAACTTAATATATTCTTTAACCGATTTATTAAGTATATTACATTTTGTATCTTTTATTTCAGATTTTACCTTTACTTCTTTTGCACTAAAATTAAAAATTGTAAGATGAGTCTGGTATGATGCACAAGTGATAAGCCTTAACACTTGCACTATTACAAAAGCACATATAAAAACAATAAGTACGATTATATTATTTTCAGGTCTGTTTAATTGTTCAAAAAAAAATAACAAATCTTCATTCATAAGATTTCACCTGCTTATTTATTATGTTTGTTTATTATAGCATTAATCCAATATATGTATCAACTAGATGTTTTTTCTTTCTATGATAAATTTTGTATTATAATAAAAAGGAAATGATGTAATTTCCGAAGTGTTTGAAAAACTTTTTCGAGAAGGGTTTATCAAGTTATTATTTTTATTTATAAAGTTGAATATAGTAATTAAATTACTATAAACCTATATTATTTTAATTTTTTGTTTTTTATAGAATTTATGTTACCTTAATAAATATTATTGAATAATTAAATTATTTTTATTACATTTTTTACAAAATTCTACTTGACTATGTTTATATGAGTGTGAATAATTTAACTAAAATATAAATTTAAGTTGAGATTGTATTAGGGAGACAGTATTAATAATATTTGTCAACAAGGCTCAAACAGAAGTGTCAGTTCCCCACAAACAGATGATATAAACGGTGTAAATTATCTTTATAAATAGAAAAGCTAGGAGGTTTTATTTATGAAAAGAAAATATAAAGCAATTATTGTTATATGTACTACTATTTTAATGAGTAATTTGTTATTTAATGTTAATGGATTAAGCTTTTTAGAAAATACCGAAGATGGAAGTACAAAAATTCGTCAGGTGCTTAGTACTGCTGATTTTGCTATAAACTATCCAGACTATGAAAATATTATTGCCGACAGTGAATTAATAGTATATGGAACAACCTTAAAAACTGAATCCTTTTTAGATGATTACGGTTTGCAAGTCTATAGCAGGATTCAATTTGAAGTTGAGAATGTGCTAAAAGGGTAGATTGAAAACGATATAATAACTGTTATATCTGATGGTGGAGTTATTCCTTTATCTAGATATTTAAAAAATAGAAAAGATTATATGGAAGGAAAACTTACACCTGAAGTCTATAGCCAAAAATTAGAGAAGGCTATATTAACAGGTGAAGTAACTGAGCATATATGGAGTGGTGTAGAAAATATAACAGAAAATGATAAATTATTGCTTTTTCTGGTGCAGGACAATGATGAAGGTAAAAATGAGTACATTATAACAGGCACTTCTTATTTTGGAAAATTTAATTATGATGAACAAAACCAATCTTTCTACAGAATCAAAAACAATAATGGAAATGGCAATATTGTGAACAAAAGGGATAAAACTCAAAAAGAACTTCAAATTAGTCTTGAAGATTTAACAAAAAAAGTAAAAGAAACAAAGGATAACTCTAAAAAGATGAAAGAAGATTTAGAAAAATCTAAAGAAAAACGAAAAAATGAACCAAAACAAAAATCTTCTGAAAATATAGAATATGAAAAATATCACGATGAAATACCGACTGAATATCTAAAATATAAAGAATAAGATAAAATTCAAAATTTCTTAATTTAATTATTATATTAAAGTGGTTCGATTCAATAAAAACTGCACTGAACTTTTCACTATATGAGCACAAATTTAGCCAAAATTAGACTGAATTTATGCTCATAATACAAAAATCTTGTGACTTTTGCTTCGCTTTAAAAGTCATATTGAACTTCATCGAATCCATCTATCTGTAATTTAAGCTTTATTACATTTTTGTAAAAATAAATCAATATTTTTTTCTTCTGCAGTCCTGTTAATATTTGTTCTTCCAAGCCTGTCACATAACCCTAATAAAGCCACTTCGTTTATATCCGTTTGTTTTTTCATTGTTTTAATATCAGCAAATTGCAAATCATTTACAACAAAAAGTATTTGCATATGCCATCTTACAAGTTGTACCACATTTTCAATAAACAAATAATCATCAGTAAATTCGTTTAAAAAATTTTTAGCTAACTTTGAACCAACTTTATCATGATTATATGATGTTATTTTGCCTTTTTTATTTTTCGTGGTAGATGGTTTTCCTATATCGTGCAATAAAGCTGCCCACATAAATACATCATGTTTTTTGCTTTTAGATTTTACTTTTGCCGCTTCGTCTACAACAAGTAATGTATGATTCCACACATTACCTTCAGGGTGGTGCTTTGGAGATTGTTCAGTCGTTTTAAGCTTATAAAGCATATCAAATGGATATTGGCTAAAAATAGGAATGTTGTATATTTCATTCAAATAAATTGATGGTTTTTCATCGTTTAAAATATGGCTATTTATTTCTGTATATAACTCATATAAATTCATTTCTCACCTTTATTATACTATGGATTTATCTTTTGGTATTAGGTCCTAATGCTTCTTTTTTTGAATTATGGTTTTGATTTTGATTGTCGCCAGGAATAGAATTTACTGAATTAAATAATTTTTCTTGAGTATTTTTACTATTTTTATTATTTTTATTTTTAGACATTTTTATCACCTCAAATGTAGTGTTCCGAAAAAAAGATTTATTTATTCTGTTAACAGTGTATGGGATTAATATTGCTTACTATTCAATATTTATTCATCGGCTAAATTATATTTTCTGTTAATAGTTGACATATAATTTTAATATGGTATACTACTTTAAATTAAATTTTACACAATTATAAAGGCTATGAAAGCGAAAGTAGATTTGTTTGAAATAAAAGAGAGAAAACGTCACCGGCTGAAAGCGTTTTTTATAGATAACATTTTGAAGTTCACGCTTGAGCTTGTTTTCTGAACTTTAATGTTTATTAAAAATTAGGAAAACACGGATAAAAACCGTTACTCTTTAATTAAGCGCCTATAGAATTTTTATGTTCTTAGGAATTTGGGTGGTACCACGGAAAAACCTTCGTCCCTATTATGACGAAGGTTTTTTGTTATGCTAAAATAATTTATTTTGAAAGGAGTTAAATTAATGAAAGAAAAATTGAAAGAAATAAAAGAAGATTGTATTAATAACATAAAAAATATTTCGGATATGAAAACCCTAGAAGATTTAAGACTAAGAATAGTAGGTAAAAAAGGTGAATTAACACAAATTTTAAAAAGTATGGGAGGTTTAAGTAAAGAAGAGCGACCAATCATAGGTCAAATGGTTAATGATACAAGGGTAGCAATTGAAGAAATGCTTGAAAATGCAAAAAAAACATTACTTTTAAAAGGAATGGATATAAAACTTGCAACGGAAACTATTGATGTAACTATGCCAGGAAAAACTGTTAATTTAGGTTATAAACACCCTATGACAAAAGTAATAGATGATATTAAGCAAATTTTTATTGGTATGGGTTATGAAGTTGCAGAAGGTCCAGACGTAGAAACAGATTATTATAATTTTGAAGCATTAAACATTCCTGCAAATCACCCTGCAAAAGATGAACAAGACACCTTTTATGTAGAAGGTGGGTTTGTACTTAGAACACAAACTTCACCTGTTCAAGTCAGAACAATGGAGAAAAGTAAACTTCCTATTCGTATTATAGCACCAGGAAGAGTTTTCCGTTCAGACCAAGTAGATGCAACCCATTCACCTGTATTTCATCAATTGGAAGGCTTAGTTATTGATGAAAATATTACAATGGGAGACCTTAAAGGTTCATTAGAGGTTTTTGCTAAAGAGCTTTTAGGCGAAAATACAAAAGTTAAGTTTCGCCCACATCATTTTCCTTTTACAGAGCCTAGTGCGGAAATGGATGTTTCCTGCTTTGCTTGTAATGGTAGCGGTTGTAGAGTTTGCAAGGGTAGTGGCTGGATTGAAATTTTAGGCTGTGGTATGGTACACCCAAAAGTTTTAAAAATGTCTGGTATAGACCCTAATTTATATAGTGGGTTTGCCTTTGGATTAGGGTTAGAAAGAATTGCTATGCAAAGGTACGGAATAACTGATTTACGTCTTATGTACGAAAATGATGTTAAATTTTTAATGCAATTTTAGGAGGTTACGAAAAATGAATATACCTATATCTTGGCTTAAAGAATACGTTAATTTAGACTGTGATTTAAAAACATTTGAAGATAAAATGACTATGTCCGGTTCTAAAGTTGAAATGACCGTACAAAAATGTAAAGAAATAGAAGGCGTTGTTGTAGGAAAAATTGTTTCAATTGAAAAACACCCTGATGCCGATAAGCTAGTAGTTACAAAAGTAGATATCGGAAAAAGTGAGAACATACAAATAGTAACAGGTGCAACAAATGTTTTTGTTGGTGCATATGTTCCTATTGCAACTGACGGCTCTACAATACATGGAGGAGTTAAAATAAAAAAGGGTAAGCTTAGGGGAGAACTTTCGCAAGGTATGATGTGTTCCATAGAGGAATTAGGATACACAAGACAAGACTATCCCGAAGCTCCTGAAAATGGAATTTATATTTTTGAAAAAGAGTATGATTTAGGTTCTGATGTTGTACCAATATTAGAATTGGCAGAGGATATCGTTGAGTTCGAGATTACATCAAATAGACCTGATTGTTTTTCTGTAATAGGTATAGCAAGAGAAGCAGCAGCTACATTTGATAAACAATTAAAATATCCAGATGCTACAGTGAAAGAAGAAGCAGAAGGCGATATTGATTCTATGATAAGCGTAGAAATTGAGAACCCTGAACTTTGCCCTAGATATATTGCAAGAGTGGTAAAAAATGTAAAAATAGAACCTTCCCCACAATGGTTAAGACATAGACTTACTTCATCAGGAATACGCCCTATTAATAATATTGTTGATATTACAAACTATGTAATGTTAGAACTAGGTCAACCAATGCACGCTTTTGATATTGATAATATTGATGAAAGAAAAATAATAGTAAGAAATGCAAAAGAAGGTGAAACTTTCACAACACTTGATGGAGTTGAGAGAAAGTTAGACCCTTCAATGACTGTAATTTCGGATTGTAACAAAGCTGTTGCAATTGCAGGAGTTATGGGTGGAGAAAACTCAAAAGTAACAGAAAACGCTACAGCTATTTTATTTGAATCAGCTAATTTTAATGGTACAAATATTAGGTTAACATCTAAAAAATTAGGGCTGAGAACCGATTCATCAAGTAAATATGAAAAAGGAATAGACCCAAATCTTGCGCTTGAGGCTGTCAATAGAGCCGTTCATCTTGTAGAAAAATTAGGATATGGTGAAGTAGTAAAAGGTATGGTTGACTGTTATCCAAATAAAAGAGACAGCTGGAAGGTTGAGTATTCTCCTGAAAGAATAAATAAATTTTTAGGTACTAATCTTTCTGAAAATGACATTATAAACTATTTAAAAAGAGTTGAAATAGTTGCTGAAAATAATGTTGCTACTATTCCCACATTTCGCCCTGATATTGAGATGGAAGCAGATATACTTGAAGAAGTAGCAAGATTATATGGTTATGACAATATTACACCTACATTAGCAACAGGAACACCTACAGTAGGCAAAAAAAGTCATAAACAAATTATTGAAGATATAATAAAAAATACAATGATTTCCTTTGGATTATGTGAAGCTTTGAATTATTCTTTTGAAAGCCCTAAAGTATTTGATAAATTAAATATACCTAAAGATAGCGATTTAAGAAATACAGTAAATATAATTAACCCTTTAGGAGAGGATTTCAGCATAATGAGAACTACTACATTAAACGGAATTCTCCAATCACTTTCTATAAACTACAATAGAAGAAATTCACAAGCATGGCTCTTTGAAATGGGCAAAATATATTTACCTAAATCTCTGCCTTTAAATGAACTTCCAAATGAAATAGAAATGCTAACTATTGGAATGTTTGGTAATGCAGATTTTTATGATTTAAAAGGGATTATTGAGGGACTCCTAAAAACTTTAGGGATAAATAATGAAGAATATATTGCAGAAAAAGAACTTCCATTTATGCACCCTGGAAGATGTGCAAAAATATTTATTGATAATCAAGAAATTGGTTTCTTAGGAGAGTTGTATCCTGCTGTTACAGAGAATTACGAAATAGGAGAAAAAGTTTATGTTGCCTCAATAAATGCTAGTATTTTATATGAAAAAGCTTCTCTCGAAAAACTTTTCAAACCTCTTCCAAAATATCCGTCTGTACAAAGAGATATTGCTATGCTTATAAAAGAAGAAATACCTGTTAAGTCTATCGAGAATGCCATAAAAGAAAAGGGAGGTAAAATTCTTGTTGACGTTAAGTTATTTGATGTTTATAAAGGTAAACAAATTCAAGAAGGTTACAAATCCGTTGCATATACTCTCAATTTTAGAGCTGAAGATAGGACATTAAAAGATGATGAGGTTCAAGCTGTAATTAATAAAATACTTGAAAATTTAGAAACAAAACTATGTGTACAATTAAGAAGTAAATAAAATGAGTTGGTTAGGTTTCAAGCAACCCAACAAATCTACTGAAGTTTATACCTTAGGGCTCTGCCCCAAACCCCGCCACCTTTAATAAAGTTGGCAAAACTTTTATTTTTAAAAGACGTTAAAAGTTTTAATAAATTACAATATTTTATACTGAAATAAAAAAGCAATTATTATTAAAAGTTCTATGATACTGTGGGGGAAGTATTACAAACTTTTAATAATAATTGCTTTTATCAAAATATTAGATTATAGGCTTTTTTTTAATTGTCTTAATAAAATAAACCATTACAGAATTTTTATAAAGAAAGAAAATTTCATATTATTTTCACTTTTAAACAGATACTGTTCATGTACAGGAGCACCCCAACTATCATCTCCTCCAACGCCACATTTACCACTATATACACTAACTACTACGTCCTGTTTAGGAGGTAAACTTGTTATGTTATCTGCATTTTCTAATTCATGCGAAGTATAAGGAAGTGCTGAACCCTCAAAAGCTTTGTCAGCAAAAATTTTTATTTTGTTTCCGTCTTCATCTGAAAGTAGTAAATAACGAAGTTGTGTTTTATTAGCACATTCCTGTGGCTTCAAATAAGGAATATATTCATTATTAACAATACTTTCATTTTCTGATATACGGCAACCATTCTCACGGTCCACGTAAGCCTCAGACTGACTATTTCCATACCATTTAAGTTTTTGATATTTTCCTGGCATTTTAAATGTTATACCGAAACATGGAATATCTTCTTCTATTTTATCAAGTTTTGCAGATACCTTTATAACACCTTCTTTAAAAAATTCGTACTCAACTTTACAGTGTCTTTTCGGATTTGTAGGAATTAGGAAATCAGCTATAACTTTATTTTTTTCATCATTAATATATATACTCTCACAATAGCTATACATTGAAGCTACTTTCCATTGTGCCCAGTGTGCAGGAGAACGATTTCCTCTGTCATTATCAGTTGGTGCACGCCAAAAATCGAGTGCTATTGGATTTTTTATAAATTCAGCTTTTCTATTTCTTATGGAGTAGATTTTTCCGGTTGCTTTTGATATCATTGCAAAACCATTATCCATCACAGCACCAATATTGCAGTCGCCATCTATTAATTCTGCAAATTCTTGTTTCGGCATTTCAGATAAAACTGATGAATTTAATATACCTTGTCCGAATGCAACTTCATGCCCTTTTTTAGCCCATGGAGCATCTTCACTAATAATTGCTTTACATTCTAAAATATACTCACAATTATTTTTTTCAAGTGATAGATTTAATGGATATAATTTTTTTTCATTAGGAGCTATATCAATGTTAAGTTCTCCTCTTTGAACTTCTTTTCCATTACATAATAAAATCCAAACGAAATTATAGTTTTTTGTTGAGGCAAAAAAATTACGATTACTAATTAAAACGCCTTCATTGTTACAACAAATATTTAAAGGTTGGTAAAGATATTTTATTTCTGACATTTTAGGAGTTATTGTTCTATCAGCAAAAACTAAACCATTTCCGCAAAAATAGGCATCATTAGGTCTGTCAGAAAAGTCTCCTCCGACTGCCAAATATTTTACTCCGTTATTATCCTTTTCTAATGATTGGTCTATAAAATCCCAAATAAAACCACCTTGATACATAGGATATTTGTCTTCGAGTTCAGTATATAGATTAACGTTTCCGCATGAATTTCCCATTGCATGTGCATATTCACACATTATTATTGGTTTTTTAGGGTTATTTTTAAGGTATTCTTCTACATCTTGAGGCTTTGTGTACATCTGACTTTCGATGTCGCTTGTTTCATCATAATCACGGTTATGAAAAACTCCCTCATAATGCACAAGTCTCGAATCATCTCTTTTTCTAAACCAATCAGCCATATTTTTTAATACATCTCCAGCATATGACTCATTACCACATGACCAAATTAATATAGAAGGGTGATTTTTATCACGCTCTACTAATGATTTTGCTCTATCCAAAACTGATTCTTGCCACTTTAAATTGTTATAAGGTAAAGTATTTTCTGTAGGAACAACTTTGCCCATAATCATCCACGTACCATGTGTCTCAAGATTTGCTTCATCTATTACATAAAGACCATATTTGTCACATAAACGATAGAATAGACTATTATTAGGATAATGCGATGTTCTAACAGCATTAAAATTATTTTGTTTTATTGTTTTCAAATCCCACTCAATTTCTTCTGCTGAAATGGCTCTACCTTTTTTATGATGAAACTCATGACGATTAACACCTCTAAAAATAATTCTTTTGCCGTTTAGATGCATTATTTTATTTTTCATTTCAAATCTTCTAAAACCAATTTCTGTCTTAACTGAGGTTAAAAACTCTCCCGTATCTTTATCAAACAACGTAACCTTAAAAGTATATAAATTTGGTTGTTCAGAATCCCAAAGTTTTGGTGAATATATACAACAATCAAATACAAGCTCATTTAAACCTTCTTTACAGTCAAGCGTTATATTTTCACATATAGAAGCTTCTAAAAGCTCAAACCTTGCTGAAATAGATGTTTCTTTTGTACATTTAATCAACGAACGAGATTTTAAGTTTCCATTTTTCAAAGATTCATCTAATTGAGGAATAACATGCAAATCTTCAACAAAAACTTTATCAACACAATATAAATTTACATCTCTAAAAATCCCAGAAAATCTCCAAAAATCTTGGTCTTCTAACCAACTTCCTGTACAAAATCTAACTACCATAACACAAATATAATTATCTTTTTCTTTAATTGCAGACGTTAAGTCAAATTCTGAATGAGAAAAACTATTTTCGCTATACCCTATAAACTTACCATTTAACCAAATATAAAGACAAGGTTCTACACCTTCAAAACAAATTCTTACTTCTTTATTTAAGTAATCATTAGGTAAATCAAAATAACGTGAATACCAACCAACTGGGTTTTTACTTGGTATTTGTGGAGGAGTAATTTTTTCACAACCGTCCCACGGATACATCGTATTCACATACTGAGGATATCCAAAACCCTGCAATTGAATATGGGCAGGAACTTGAATATCATTTGTAAGTTGTTTTTCATTGTCATTATTTATTAAGTTAAAATTTACATCTTCTAAGTCCTCAAAATATGCAAATTTCCATTTGCCGTTAAGGGAAAAGGGCAATTGCCCTTCGCCCTTTTCATTTAAAATATCATGGTCTGAATGATAAGGAAGTTTATTAACCTGAAAAACCTGTGGGTCAGTTAACCATGATAATTCATATGTTTTTTCCAATTTAAGCACGCCCTTTAACCTTTTACTGAGCCCATCATACCTTGTACGAATTGTTTTTGGAATGCAAAAAATACAATTATGACAGGCAATGTTGCAATTACTATTGCAAGCATAATTACGCCATATTCAGGCGTATATGAAGATGATAAAGCTGAAATAAGTAATGTTGTTGTTCTTTGTTCATTTGTTTGTAACACTATCAAAGGCCACATATAGGAATTCCAGCTAGTGATAAATGAATATATTGCAGCCGCAAAAAATGTAGATTTTACAGATGGGACGAATATTTTAAAATAAATAGTCATTTCATTTGCACCATCTACTCTAGCCGCTTGTAACACTTCTAAAGGATAAGTAACAAAGCTCTGCCTGAAAAAGAATATCATAAACACAGATGCCGTTGATACAATTATAATCGCAAAATGTGAATTTACAAGCCCAAATTGCACAATTATTTGAAAAAGAGGTATCATCAAAGTAGCAAAAGGTATCATCATAGTTAGTATAAAAAAGCCGTAAATTCTTTCTTTCCATTCGGAAGCAAACATTTGAAATCCATATGCAGCCATAGAAGTAACAAGTAGAATAAGCAAAACACTAATAACACTTATTTTAACCGAATTCCATAAAACAAGCCCCATATCATATTTTTGGAATAAAGTTATCATATTTTCTATAAGATAACCCCCCGGAGTTAATTTTCCGGATAATATATCTAAGGAATTATTTGTTGCCCCAATAAGCATCCATATAAATGGAAATACACAAATAAAGGATATAACAGTTAAAAACAAATAAATAAATGCTCTTCCTATTTTCATATTCTACCCTCTTTTCTCGCTATTTTCTTCATTTTTCTTTCAAATTTAACTTCGCTATCTTCCCCTAACCAGAACTGAATTACTGTTAGGAATGCTATTAAGAAAACAATTATGTAAGAAATGGTAGCAGCATAACCAAATTTTGGAGAATACTTGAAACATATATTATATATATACACACTTAATGTTAAAAAACAGTTATCAGGACCCATAGTAGCAGAAGTAGTTCCGCTTTGGGAAAGGTTCATCGGCTCATCAAATAACTGTAATGTACCTATAGTTGACATAATAGTAGTAAATAATATCATAGGTTTTAATTGTGGTAATGTTATAAGAAAGAAAGTTTGAACTTTATTTGCACCATCAATTTCAGATGCTTCATATATATCATAAGGAATATTTTGCATTGCAGAAAGATAAAACACCATGTTATATCCTGTCCATCGCCATACCATAGCTATTATAAGTACAAAAACAGCTAGTTTAGGAGTAGTAAGCCATTCAAGAGGTTGAGATATTAAGCCTATAGATAATAAAATGTTATTTATCATACCCTCATAAGAAAATAACATTTTAAACAAAATAGTATAAGCAATTAAAGAAGTAACAGCAGGCAGGAAAATTGCTGTTCTGAAAACCCCACGAAAACGAAGGTTTTTATCATTCAAAATACTTGCTAAAACAAGACCAATTAATAACATAACAGGTACTTGAATAATTAGTATTATAAATGTATTTTTAAGAGCAGTAAAAAACATCGGGTCGCCCATTAAACGGGTATAGTTTCCAATTCCAACAAATTCTGTAACAATCCCTTGTGTCGAAGTAAATGATAAATAAAATGAATATAAAATTGGATAAATCAAAAATACACTTAAAAGCAGTAAAGCTACTGATATAAATAGCCAACCCACACGACTAAGCTTTCTTTCCATATACGCTCCCCCTATTATATAAAAGCTATTAATTATTAACAAAACACAACAGCCAATAATTTTATTAAAGCTTAAGAAAACATATATAAAGTTTCCTTAAGCTTTTTATAAATTGATTAGAACTGTATTTGATATAATTACAAGACTATAGCCCTAAATACTGAATACAAGTTCTTAATTTTGTTAACTATTGAATTTGATTTTCTAGTTGTGCTTGTGCGTCTTGAAGCATTTGCTCAACTGTTTTTGAGTTGTCATAATAAGATGTAATATTAGACATTATAGCTGAATCCGCTTCATACGTATATAATCCATAGTTAATAACAGGTATTTCTGTAATCCATTTGCTTAAATCTGCATAAATTGCTTTACCGCTGAAAAATTCATCTTCTTTAGTATAAGCTTCACCTTTTGCTGCTGGAATATATGAGCCAACTGCACCATTGTTTACAAGTATTGTTTGGTAAAAATCGTTATCTTCTGCATATATAGTTTTCATAAAATCAATTGCTATATCTTTATTAGCAGAATTTTCTAATATATACCAACTAGAACCACCTAAGTTAGATGCATTTTTAGAACTTGATATATTTAGACGAGGAATAGGAGCAACTGCCCATTTTCCACTTTGGTCTGCTGCTGCTCTGATAGAACCAATAATCCAAACACCTGTATTAATAGTTGCCGAATCGCCTGTATTAATTGCACCAACCCACTCATTCCAACCATTTATAGGTTTAGCTATACCAGAATCATTAATTTTTTTGTAAGTCTCTACAGCTTCTTTAAGTGCTTCGTTATTAGCAAGATTTGGTTTTCCATCTTTATCAAAATACCATTCTCCTGCTGATTGCAACATAACACGCATTAAGCCGCCATCAACTTTATCAAGAGCTAAAAGAGTTTTGCCAGTTTTTTCTTTTACTGTTTTCCCGATTTCAATAAATTGATCCCAAGTAATATTTTCTAAGTCACTAGCAGTAAACCCAGCTTCTTCTAAAATATCTGTACGATAAAACATACCTGTTACACCTGAATCAAAAGGAACACCGTAAATTTTTCCGTCTAAGGTCATTACTTCTGTTTTGTATTTTGCAAAATCATCAAAATTTATACTTCCTGTTAAGTCAGAGAATGAACCTGGATAAGATTGCAAATACTTTTGTGCATTATAGTCTTCAACAAGAACTATTTCAGGTAGCCCATCTTTAGTTTTAGAGGCTAAAGTGGTGTGTAATTTCTGTTCAACGTCTGCTTTTGCCATTTCAGCAACGGTTATTTTAACATCAGGATTTTTAGCACTATAACGACTTGCTGCTTCGTTCATAATAGCTATGTTAAAGTTAGGGTCCCAAGCCCAAACAGTTATCTCTTTAGTTGAACTTGTAGTTTGGTTTCCGCCGCTTGTGTCGCTTGTGCCTACGCTACTACCGCCGCCTCCATCAGCTTTGCCAGTATTATTACAACCTGAAAATAATGATACTAATAGTGTTAGTGACATTAGCAATGCGATTGTCTTTTTCATAATATAATAACCCCCAATTTTAATAAGTAAATACTGATTAAGCGATTTGGTAACATTTATAAAATAGCATAAGTCTAATAAAATTATCCTTTGAAAAATCATTAAGCATATAGTTATATTCGTACAAAAATAACATTAAAGTTACTGTACAATTTAAACTACTTTTCAGAATACATTTTAAATCTCCACTTTGCACTTTTTCATATGGTTTACATTATGCTTTATAAACCCATTATAGCAAACTTTATTTAAGTATGCATAAAAAGGCATTTACTTACATAACAAATAGCCATCTCGAAATTATGCTAAAAGCGAAACTTAAACAAATTCTCTCTCAGATTGTTCAACTTTGCCAGAATCACACTAAGATATGTTACCCAATATTTAGTTTTTATCTTTCGTTTAAAATATGTTAATAAATAATATTCATTGATTACCACATTATAAATAAACTAAGACTAATAAAACTAAAACTTATTGTAAAAAATTAATAATTATACCTTGAATATGTTATGTTGATTTATTTATTTTAGTAAAAAATTAAGATTAAATTTTGAATTAAGCAAAACAATTTATTCCTTTTACTTAACCAGCATTATACTATTGACTATTTGTCAATAAGTAAAGTTTAAATATAATTTTAGTAAATGTCAATATTTACTTTTACTAAAATTTTACTTATATTTTTGTTAACTATTTTCTTGCAGTAATTTCAAAACATAGTATAATAAAATGTATAAACTTCCTAATAATCTTTTGGGATTTGCAAAGCTTAGTCTGCTTAAATTTTTTGAAGGGAGTTAACAATATGGCTACTATAAAAGATATTGCAAAGGCAGCAAATGTCTCGATTGCAACAGTATCACGTGTTTTAAATCATGACCCTACACTTTCAGTAAATAATGAAACAAAAATGCGTATTTTAAATATTGCAGACGAACTTGAATATGTTACAATAAAAGATAGAAAAAATGTTTCTTTAAATGAATCCGAACGTTTGAACATTGCGGTTGTGGATTGGTATACAGAGGCAGACTTGGTCGAAGATCCGTACTATTTATATCTAATGACTATTGTAGAAAAAAGATGTGCTGCAAGTAATATTAATACATTTAAAATCATTAATATTGATGGTAAATATGTACCAATGGTAGACTTAAAAACCGACGGAATGATTGCTATTGGTCGCTTTAATGAAGATGAATTGAGGCAACTGTCTTCTTATACAGAAAATATAGTATTTTTAGATTCTTCACCTTGCGAAAGTACTTTTGATTCTATATCTGTAAATAGTAGATTAGGAATTTGGGAAGCTCTAGAATATTTAACCTCTTTAGGTCATAAAAAAATAGCATTTATTGGTGGAGAAGTAGTAGGAGATAATAAAGAGCAAACTTTTGATAATAGATATACAGCTTATATAAGCTATATGCAGAAAAAGGGGATTTTTAATGAGGAGTTTGTATATATAGGAAAAAGACTCTCTTATAACGAGGGTTATAATTTGGGTATAAAATTACTATCGTCGCCTCTAAATACTTACCCTACTGCAATCATAGCAGCTAACGATACTATGGCTACAGGTATTCTTACCGCTTTAAGTGATAATAATATATGTGTTCCAGAACAAATGAGTATTATCGGTTTTAATGACTTGGCTTCAGTAAAATATCTTTCTCCTCCGCTAACTACAATACATGTACCTATGTCTTTTATTGCTGATTGTGCTATAGATATGTTGCAACAAAAAATCTCAAAGAAATATACACTTCCACGCAAAGTATTTATACCTACTCAATTAAAAATACGCAAAAGCTGTTTACAACCCACTATTGATATAAATTAGCATGAATTCAAAGAAAAAACTGCGGTCAAGCTATTTATGATATACACATAAATTTAGCCAAAATTAGGCTAAATTTATGTGTATTATTGTAAAGGTATTATTTCTCTTCTATATTCATTACCTTTACTCGCAAAAGCACATCTCCAAGCGTGGTTTCAATATTGTTTTTTGCCTTTATGTCCTTGTAAAGGTCATTAAACTCACGTTTCATATTACATATGCTATAAAACCGTTTCATTAAAATCATTTATTTTCATTTCAAGTTCAGCATCGTCACGACGTATTGTATAATACTTTAATACTTTTAATATATCTTTATCATCACTTAATAAGCTAATGTCATTAAAGTCGTTTTGCTGTACTATTTGTTTTAATATATCTAATTTCTCTTTATCTAATGATATAAAATCATTCCACCAATCTTCAGTAACATTATATTTGTAATGAAACCGATAAATAATCAGTGCTTCTGGCATATATAAAAGTTTCTCAAATTCCTGTTCGTTGCTTCCAAACGCTTCCTCAAAAAACGATTTACCTCTACCTATCTTACCTTTAGTAGAGTTGAGTATAGCCTGTATTGAGCGTATAAACTTCCTATTCCAGTGTTTTCCTAAATATGTTCTGTTTTTGAAGTATAAAGGGTCATTTATAGGATGATATTTCATAGGAAATGAATAGATGCTAACACCTAACTCCTCACACAAATCTATATTCTTTTTAAGACGCAAATAAAGCTCTATCGGTTCATCTTCATAGTTATATAACAAATAATTTGACATATTATTTATGCCTTCTTTTGCGGCTAATCGTACAGCCTGCTCGTAAACATCTTTATATTTCCACGAATCAAAAGCAATTCTCAAAGGTCTTATTGGAATTTCTGCAAGCTTTTTAACTTTTTCGGGAGTAAGAAATCTTGCATCAACACCTTGGTTAAAATCTACTGAACGAACCCTAGGTTTAGGCTTACGTTGTTCCCTAAATAGTGGAGCTATTTTTTTATCTAACTGAATTATAGTATTTTTTTTTGCTGTATATATATTAGTTAACCCCAGTTGCTTTAGGATAGAATAAAACTCATTTTGTTTATCTGGTTTAAGTTTTTTATGCAGTTGCTTATAAAGGCTAATTATATGTCTTATATATCCTTTATCATTGTAACCTGAACAAAGCCCTTTAATTGCAATTTCATATTCATTAGGGGCAATAAACTTGTTGTCTTTTGCGAATCCACATTCTTTTATTTCATCTACTATGTCGAAGAATCTATCAGATGCTAAAACATTATTATCAAGCAATAATAAATTTTGTTTTGCACCAAATTTATTTTCAACATACTCTATCTGTTCCTTTATGCTAATATATGGGTTAAAAATCGGTTCAATCGTTGGAACGGCACAAAAACGACATCTGTTAACGCACCCTCTTGTCATATATCCATAATATCCATTACTTTCAGGGTATTTATAGTCTGTTTCATATAGTATTGAGTAATCAAGAGGCAGTGTATCAATAATAATATCATTATCGTCCATAATTCTAGGTTTATCAAGTAACCCTTGAGTAGCCCTTATACCTGTATCTCTAAGCAAGTCTTTGGGCACAACAGAAGCAGCAACACCCCCAACCCAAACTTCATTTTCTGATTTACACATGCACTTAAAGAAATTTATTGTTTCTATTGTCTCTTTCCAGTAAAATGTAAATAAGGTTGATATACAAATTCTATCCCATCTAGGATTTTTAATATACTCCTTATGTATATAATAATTTCTATAATAAATTAAGTTTTCAAGAACAAGAGGGTCATTGTCAATTTTGCTAATAGCCTTAAAATCTTTTTCATATCCCTTTGATATATAATTTGTAATTAACTCTCTATACTCACCCCAATCTATCATCTTGTTGTTAGCGACAAGCTTTTCATAAAGTTCCCCATAAATTTCGTCTATTATAAAATCCTTAAATGTTCCTTTAAAAAAGGTAACTTTGTCGCCAAGCATTTTATGATATGTTGATAGTTTCATAAGCCCTATCGGGGGATACTTGTTTTTGTAATTTGGTTCAATCAGTAACACCTGTCTCATTATTCAACTCGTCCTCAATTTTCTTTATCAAACTTTCGCTTAAATCATTAGGTAGGTTTTTTATTATCACATTATATATTTTAGAAACTAGCTTCTGTTGCTTATCATTTAATCTACGCAGCTTATTACTACGAAACGACTGTTTTTTCTTTTTGTTTTTGTTAGCATCTTCTATAGGCAACTCAATTGATTTATCTAAATCTAACTTTGATATATTCTCTGTATGATTATTACTAATAACACTTATAACACGTTCAAAAGTAGGATTGTTTGCCGCTTTTTCTTTAATACGCTCTAATTCAAGCTTTGCACTATCTCTAGTCGATTTTGCAGTCTCTACCTGTTTTGTTATTGTATCTACTTCCTCATTGCTAATAAAACCTTGTTGTTGCTTTTTTACATAATCAGATTTAATCTGGAGATACTCTTTTTCTCTCTTATAGAGGTTTTTTACTTTATTTGCATGGTGATAAAGTCTGTGTAATGTATCTTTAAAATAATATTTCAGTTCAGCCTCAAGTTCATTTCGTGTAGCGGTCTCATTAAAATAATCACGTCTCGCATTAGGAATTAAATCTTTATGAACAACATGGATTTCACCAATAAAGTAAAGATTACCTCTTGGTTCAGGGAAGAAAGGTATTAGTGTCTCACTATTACCAATTTGAATGTTAGACTTTCTAATTCTTAATCCTCTCATGTTATTAATTATTGGTATCTGCTTTTCAAATGCACTTATACCAAACCACATCCATGCCAAAAGTTCATCATCTTTGTTTTTAAATTGTTTAAACTCAATTTCATATATTTCATCATACTTGCTTTTTTTGTTTGGGTCATTTATGCTTACATAAAGATGAGTGCCATAATTTTTATAAACATCTTTGCCATTAATATGTATACAGTATTCATCAAGAGTAAAACCATTATCCCTTACATAATCATAAATTTCTGTATTAAAGAAGAACTTGTTATTATAAGTAACAGGTGCATTACTACTAACATATTCAGTAACTGCATCAATTTCTAAAAGCTCTGTATTTTCTTTTTTTATATCGTTCATCTCAACAACAAAGTAGTGGGAACATTCGTCACATGGCTTCTCTTCAAAAGATATAACCTTCCTAAGTATTTCTTCTGCACTGTCCCTTATTTTCTTATCGTTAATTAATTCTCGGCATAGTTTTGCATTCCATACCATAACAGTTTCTACAGCTTCACCAAAGTAAGTAGTCTTAAACCTAAGAGTGTCACAATATGCAAGACCTCCTAAGCGACCAATACCTCTAAAGCCTTTATCTTCATCTCTGTCCTTATCTGAATCTGCAATTCTGGATAATTTTTCTTTTGCCTCTTCAAACTTTATACCTAAAGCATTGTCTTTAATACGGATTGTCCTGCGTACATCATCAATCTCTATAGCAATTTGAAAAGCTTCATCTTCTAACAATCCTGATGATTTTGCTTTGTCTATTGAATCAGCCGAGTTTTGTATGTACTCACGAAAAATAATTTTTGAATCGGAATACATACCTGTTGTAAGATTTTCTATAACGTTTTTGCCAATTTTATAAATGTCCATAAATATATTACCTCACTTTACAAATTGCTTGTAAATTGGTTTTGGGAATTTAATGTTTAACAATGACCTAAATATCGGAGTTTGAATAACTCGCTCATTTTGCTTTAAGCGTGTCATCATATTTTTGTATACGCTTGGAACATATCTATAATCACTCTTAGAAAGTTCAATAGCATTTGTTCTCCCATAGGCAAATGTTGAACAGTTTCCAGAAACTCTGTCATGAATAGCACTTTTAAATTGCTCTGCACCAAACAAAATAATACCGAGGGAACGTCCTCTTTCTGCAATATCCAGAATTTGTTTTAGTATAGGTGAGTCCTTAGGCACTTCACTTGAAGTATACTTGTTTAACTCGTCAATAAATATAACTATTTTAGACGGCGGTTTATCATTAGTATTTGAAGCATTTTCGCTCAATTGCAGATTAATTATTTCTCTAATTGTATTACCAAACACAAATGCCTGCATGTCCGAATTAAGTTTAGCTATATCTATAACATAAACATCGTTTTTTCGTATCTCAGATATTTTATCTGCAATTCTTACCTCGTTCTTACTAGTATTCAAATCAGAGAATAGACGATTGTTGTTTATAGACTTTCTTATAAGACGATTAAACTTACGCCAACTGGTAGCAGTAATTTCTTTTCCTGTATTACTTGTATTACCTGCCTCACAGCGTTTAGAAACTTCATCTAAAAAGGAAGGCCATGATTTTATATTTCCAAAATCTCCTTGATTACTAATAATAAAATTTAGAATAGAATCCATCGTTTGCGTACTATCATCAATATTGGAAAACATTAAGTCTATACTATCTTTGTCTTTTTCATATACAAATTTATAAAAGAAAGCTTGTTCTGTTTTAATCTGCTTTTCGAGCAATACAGATTCTGCATATGTATTTAATGCAGTTTTATCTGAATAAGGATAAAGATATTTGACTTGCTTAAACGGTGTAGTATTTAAACCAAGCATTTTATATTGCTCAAATACTTTTTCTTTTTCTGCCTTATCTCCTTCAAAATTATTCTCTTCATCAATAGCAAGTAAATCTTTTCCTTTAACATTAAATACAACAAAAGCAACATCATCGTCTGCTTTATCTTCTTGCAAATATTTATCTTGAATTGCTTTCAACAAGAACATGGCATAAGATGTCTTTGAAGCAAGCCCTGAAATTCCTGAAATATTAAGATGTGCTCCTTCTGGCCCAATTAGGAATCTTGAGTCTAAATGTACTGGCATTGTAATCTTTGTATTATCACCTGTTCCCTCGTACATTTCAAGATAACCGCAAACTAAAGGGCTTTTAACATCATTAAGCCCAAGAGCAAATGTAACTTCTTCTTTTGTTGCAAGACTAACCCTTGCATTGCTTTGTACAGGTGTAAATATACCTTTATCATTTCCTACTACGTTTGCTTTTACATAATTCATACTAATCCTTATAGTAGCTTCACTTGCATTAACATCACCAAAGTCGCTTGAAATAAAGCTTGATAAAAAGCTGGCAGAATCTGTTATATGAGATATTTCTTCAATGACAGCGAAAGTGCTGCTTTTATTAATGTGCTCAACTTTTACTACATCAAAAGGGTTTAATATTAAATCTTTATCTGTCCAAAAGCAGAACTCATCAATTGTTGTTGGTACTTTTTCTGTAGCTATAATCCTGCCTATAACACTCATTATTACCTCTCCTTAATATAACGTAAGTTCGAGACAATAAAAACTGCATCGAACCTTTGATAATATTCACACAAATTTAGCCAAAGCCGCTCTAAATTTATGCTAATAACGTGAAAAATCTTACGATTTTCGGCTTGTTTTACAAGTCGATTCGACTACGTCAAACTCACATTAAATTATATAGAACTCGCATTAAAATACATGCATAAACAATGTATTACTCAAATATTTACTTTTTATATAGCTTTCTGTTAAATAGATAGGGTACAAATGATTAGCCCATCTTGAATCATCACCATAACATACAGGATTTCTTTCATTTATCAGATGTGCCGAAATATGGTCAACCAATTCAGAATCCAACTTTTCATAATTTTCATCATAACCAATTATTAGTTTCTCAACTTTCAAAACTCCATCAAAAACGTTATTACAATATTTACAGTCTCTTATTCTCAAATACCAAATTGCAAAACATACATCTCCTGCTATTTTGGATTGATACATATAAACAGGTGTACGCTCGAAAACTTTTAGATTTGCTATTATATCTGAATTAGTACCGCCACCTTTTATTAGGCACTTTGTTGGGTCAAATGATTTTGAAACTCCAATAACGTATGTATAGTAATTTGCAACTCGTTTATTATTTAGATTGCGACTATTGTCTTTTACAACTTTATACTCTAAAGAGCCGTCTTTAATAAGAAAATTGTTTTGGTCTAATCTACCTTTTGCCACTAATTTAGCAACAGCTAATTTCTCTTGCTCAATCATAAAATCTTGAATTTTAGTAGTACCTTTTTTCTCTAATTTGTCATCTTTATCCCTTGAATATGTTAGTATCGCATCAAAACTTATTCCAAACTTGCTTTTAAGCTCATTGTCATTGTTTATTTGATTTTTGAGTTCATTAAAAAAGCTATCAGCACCCCAGCCATCTCTATAAGCTATATCAGGTAAAACTATCACAAGCTTACGAATAAAAAGTTCAGGCAATATTTCCTTATTAACTCTCTTTGTACAGCCAATACCAATCTGACCTGCTAAAATCGGATATATATTTTTGTTATACGAAATATCATCAACCTTGTATGTATGTCGTGAGCCGTCCAAAAAGTAAGTAAATATTGACTTTTTGTCACTTAAACTTCTTGCTCTTTGTTTCAAACATATTGGTTCTTTATGTTCAACCGTTTCTCCAATAGACAACCATTCCACATTATTTAAGTCGTCATATTCTATATTAGAAAGAGAAATATCATCATTGCAATATCTATGTGACTTAAAGCTTGTTCCAGATGTTTCTTTTTCGATGATATCTATAATTGTCCCTATTTTCATCACCTTCTGTGGCACTGCAAACATTAATCACCAAAACTATTTTTTATAATGATACAATAGCATATAATAAACCCTATTATATCATAAGTAATATTATATCGGAAATTGTCTTTATTTTCAAGATAGGATTGTCGATTTGTAAAACCCATATTAAATATAGGTTCTTAATAAAATGAGTTCGATGCAAAAAATACACCGAACTATTAATATAACGTGAACTGAGTCAAACTCACGTTAGTATATGTTTAAAATGTGAAATTTTATTTTTAGGGTTCTTATTTTACAAAAAATTAACTTGCCTTAATTATTCAACAGTAACAGATTTAGCCAAATTACGCGGTTTATCTACATCATTGCCAAGCCCCACAGCCATATAATAAGCAAAAAGCTGTTGTGGAATATTTGCAAGAACGCCAGCAAAAATTGGATTTACTCTAGGAATATACAAAACATCATCTGCAACTTTTTCTATTTCTGTATTTCCTTCCATTGCAATAGCCAATACTCTTGCACCACGAGCCTTACACTCTTTTAGATTGCTTACGGTTTTCTCAAAAAGATTTTCTTGAGTAACTATTCCTATTATTAAAGTTGATTCTTCTATTAATGCAATAGGTCCATGTTTTAATTCCCCAGCCGCATAAGGTTCAGAATGAAGATAAGCAATTTCCTTTAATTTTAAAGAACCTTCCATAGCAACAAGGTAGTCTAAGCCTCTTCCAATATAAAAAACATTTTTTGCATCTAAATATTTTTGTGTAAATTTTTCTACTCTATGTGTTCTTTTTAAAATTTTATCAATAAGCCTTGGTAAGCTTTCCAAATCCTGACGATAATCAGAAAACTGCTCTTTAGATATTTTACCAAGCTCTAAACCTATATGACATGATATTAAATACATTGCAACAACTTGGGCCGAAAAAGCTTTTGTACTTGCAACTGATATTTCAGGCCCTGCTAATGTATAAAAAATATCGTCGGCTTCTCTTGCAATACTGCTACCAACTACATTGACAACAGCCAAAACTCTAGCATTTTGTTTTTTTGCCATGCGAAGTGCTGCTAATGTATCAGCAGTTTCACCTGATTGTGAAACTACAATTACAAGAGTGTTTTCATCCAGAATAGGTTCTTTATATCGAAATTCGCTTGCAAACTCAGCAAAAACAGGAATACGCACCAGTTTTTCAATTAAATGTTTCCCCATTAATCCTGCGTAAAAAGCCGTACCACATGCAACAATATAAATTTTATTAATATTTTTTAGTTCTTTCTCACCCAATCTTATTTCGTCAAGCTTAATATAGTTTTCTTTTAGGCGTGGTAAAAGAGTATCTTTCACAACTTTTGCTTGCTCGGAAATTTCTTTAAGCATAAAGTAATCAAAGCCATCTTTCTCTGCTGCCTCGACGTCCCAATTTACTTTAAAAATTTCTTTTTTAACTAGATTTTTATTATTATCATAAATTTTTATGTCATCGCTAGTTAAAACAGCAACTTCCTTATCATCAAGAAAATAAATATCTCTTGTATAGTTTAGTATTGCCGGCATATCAGAGGCAATAAAGTTTTCTCCTTCAGAAATTCCGATAACAAGAGGACTATCTTTTCTTGCAGCAATAAGCCTATCAGGAAAATCTTTGCAAATTATACCTAAAGCATAGGAACCTTCAATCCTATCTATAGCAGTAAAAACAGCATCTAAAAATTCCAATCCGCTTTTATAGTAATAATCAATTAGGTGTGCGGCTGTTTCTGTATCTGTTTCTGTTATAAATTCATATCCTTTTTCTATAAGCTCATCTTTTAAATGCATATAATTTTCAATTATTCCATTATGAACTACAGCTATAGATGAACTCTTATTATAGTGAGGGTGAGAATTTATATCCGAAGGTGCACCATGAGTAGCCCATCTTGTATGCCCTATTCCTAAAACTCCATTTAAAGGCTGCTCTTTAATTTTATTTTCTAGTACACCTAACCGCCCTTTTGACTTTACTATATCTAATTCATGACCGTTGTGGATAGCCACCCCTGATGAGTCATAACCTCTGTACTCAAGCTTTGAAAGCCCATATAAAAGCACAGACGTTGCTTGAACATTACCAACATATCCTACAATACCACACATACTTTGTCCTCCTAATAAACTAACATGAAGTACCTAAAAAATATTCATAATACATATTTTATTAAAATCATATAAATTAGAGTATGTACATTAAATTTTTGCACTGGATTATAATAAAATAATTTATTTAAAAAATCAATCAAAATTAATAAATAGCGTGGCTCAAGTATTTAAGAACCTAATTGCCTATAAAAAAGAGTTTTGGAAACTTTTTTAAAAAAAATTTTCCAAAACTCTTCAAAAAACTTTATCAATAAATACTACAAATACTGAATTGCTTCAAAAGCTTTTTGCTTATTTCTTTACAATAAACAGGTTCTAAGTTTAAGCCTGTATAACTTATATTTATGTTTGATAATTTTTTATTCAGGATTATTTTTTAAAACAGGATATTCGGTATCAGTAAATTCCCATATATCATTATTAAATTTATTAGAAAAATCAAATTCTTCTTTAGTTGAACAACTATCTACATCTGAACCAGTAGATTCAGAACCAATCATATTTAAAGTCTCATCTGTAACATAAAAACAACTGCTAATTATACCATTATTGAACCCTAATAATGCTCCTATACTACTACCACTCATTACTGATGATTCAACATTACCTACAAAATAGCAATTAATAACAGTACCATAATTAATTCCAATAATGCCTCCTCCAGTAGAAGTTATATTTGGATATGATGAACTTTGATTCTTTAATGATATATTTGATTTGCTGTAACAATTTGATATTATATTAATATTATATCCTGCGATACCTCCGGAACTCGTCCACAACTCACGGTTGCTAACTCCTGAAGCGGCTGTTATAATATTAATGTTTCCAATATTAAATGAGCTTTCGATTGTTCTAAAATTTTTACCAACAATACCTCCAACAGATTCACCTTGATTATAGTTTTCAATTAGTTCTAAATCGCTGATAATAATATCTTTTTGGTTAGAGGTTTCTTTAATTAATCCGTGGTTTTCTCCTACAACACCTCCAACAATAGAAACATTCTGAGAGGATATAGTTTGTAAATTTTTAGAGTTTAGTATGCTAGCCAAACTTATATTTTTACCGGTAATACCACCAACATTGAACCCTATATACCCATCATTATTTGTATTTAATAAGGATTTTGTTGCAAGTTCTCCATTATTTTCGCAATTTAAAATATCTCTATAATTAATCCCAGAAATTCCACCAGCATTATTATGATTATTTTTTGCTTCTGCTTCTATATATGATTTATTTAAGCAACCTTCTATAAATCCTTTATTAATTCCTGCAATTCCACCAATATTTTGTAATCCTTTACTAATTATTTCTTTTGATTCTAAACTGCATTGTAATATTTTACCATTATTTATGCCCGCAATTCCCCCAAGATTAAATACCTCATCTTCTGTAGTATATATATTTACTTCAGAATATATATCACCAAAATTACTACAAAAATAAATATTAGAAAAGCTATATCCTATTAAACCTCCAACAAATTTACTGTTTGCTGTATTTATTTTTCCAAAATTATATGATTTAGAAATAGTTATGCTTGATTGGGATTCATTTGGATTAGACCTCTCCCCACTACCTATTAAGCCACCTACTGCAAACGATATATTTCCATAGATAGGATTAACATCTAAATTTCCGTTATTGTTACAATTATTCATTTCAAAATTATCACTAATAAATAAACCAACTAATCCTCCAACATAATTAGTACCTTTAATATTACCGATATTTTTACAGCTTTCTATTTTTATATCTTCTCCTTCAATATAACCTGCAATCCCTCCTACATAATTAAAATCTGTATATATATTAATATTTATATTATTATTTTTAAATAAAGTTTTTTCGTTATTTTTTGAAAATCCAACTAATCCTCCAACATGTGTGTTAACTAAGTCTTCATTATAATTGTAAGCATATATTTCTAAATTTAAAATAGTACAATTTGTTATTTCTACATTTATATTATTTTCAATTTTTGCAACAATTCCGCCAATAGTGTTTACTCTGTTTTCTGGTGATAACTCTATTAAGGCGTTAATTAACTTAATATTATTAAATATAATTTCTCCATCTTTTGAATCTACTACACCAAAAAGACCCAAATTAGATGAATTTAAGCTATCATCAACTTTCATATTTGTAATTTCAAACCCTCCGCCATCAAAAGAACCTTTAAAAGGATTAGTTTCTGTTCCAATACTTGTCCAAGGAATATTATTTAAGTCAATATTAGTAGCAAGCTTAAAGTATTTTCCATCAAATTGTGTATTATCTTGTGAGGCTTCGTTAATAGTTTTTGCTAATCCAGCAAGCTGTGCTGCTGAGGCAATAATATATGGATTTTCTTTTGTCCCATTGCCATACTTAAAGCTTTGCTCCGTTGAGCCATTCCAAATGCTCACACTTTCATCAAAATCATTACCATCATCATTATCTAAGCTACCATCATTATCTAGACTATTATCATTATCTAAATCATTATCCTTGCCATTATCCAGATTTTTTTCTATATTTATAATAACAGAATCTTCTAAATTTTCAAAAGTACATCTAACAGAAATTGTTGAGTATTCAACAATTTCATCTACTGTAATATGAGCATTGTCAAAGTTTGAAAGTAAATTAACTCCTTTAGGTTGCCCTTCTACTTCCCAAACAGCGTTTATTTCTGAATTTAATTTATTACCATACTCATCGTAAACAATAGCTTCCAAGTGCGATGATGTATCTTTATTAATAGTTAATGGCGTAGCAGTTAGCACTAGAGCAGAAGGTGTTGTAATCATTTCCTTTTTCGAATCTACTACAACTTTTTTGTTAATAAATGATTTTTCAGGCAATGAATCTTCAGAATTTTCTTCCTTTAGTTCTCCTTCAAACGTATATGTACTTGGATTATAGGGGTTATAACTTTCGAGATTTTTCCATTCGATATTTACGTTTATATTTTCATTATTAGAAAGAACAGCAATAGCCTTTTTAGGTAAATTAATGTTATATATTTGTGTTCCAAACGAAACATACTCATCATAAATACCTTTTACCTGTATTACTGTAATTTTATTAGATTCATTATTTTGATTATTATTGTTATAGGAATTGTTATTGCTCAAATCGGCTTGATATGTATCATGTTTATTTTCTATATTAATTAGTTTAATAATCTTGATAGGCATTTTTTCAAAAAAACTTCCCTCAACATTTATATATGCTGTGTTTATTGTTCCATTTCCTGTCACACTTGTTGGGAGGTTCACTCTTATTTCATCTATAATACATTCTACATCTAAAAATATATTATTGTTTACAGCTGAAATATCAGCTTGCCTTATTATAACATTTTGAGAAATATTTATAGTGTTATTAGTTCCAGTTATTATTATTTTGTCTATTTTTGTATTTTCTTTGATTTCAATATTTGTATCTGAACATTCTATTTTTAAAATCGGAATATTTGAACTTTTGCTTATTACAACTTTGTTATTATTTTCTTTAATTATTAACTGTTCTATATCTGAATTTTCTATTAGTATTGAATTTACAGAACTTATAAGTGCCTTATTTTTTACAATAATATTTTTAAGTTTTATGTTTGCGTTGATAGGATTTTTAGTTATTGTGAGACTATCTGATATTATTGTATTTTGTAAACTTATATTGCTTGAATTAATTAAAACTTTACTTGCTTCCTGCACCTTTTCATTGAAACCATATTCTCCTTTTAGAGAATATACTCTTTCATTCTCATATATTTTATCCAAATATAATATCACTTCACCTCTTTTTATATATGAAGTATAGTCTAACCCCTCATGTTCCTCCATAATAAATCCGTTAAATATTGAAGTTTCTATGCTTTCTTTTGCCCAGTCAGAAATTTTATCATTTGTATTAACAAATTTTGTTGTTGCTTGAATCCAATTTGAAATACGTGATACAATACTTATGACTTCTTCATGTGTTATATAGGCATTAGGCTCTATTGTATTTTTGCTTTTTCCCTTTATATAACCGGCAGCAATGCCCTTAGAGATATCATCGTAGTACCATTTATTTTCCTCGACATCTATGTAGTTTGAAATTTCTTCGCTTTTTTCATTAAAATTATATAATCTATTAACAAAAGCTATAAATTCGGCTCGTGTTAAATAGCTTTCTAAATTTAACTCACCATTTTCGTTTCCTTTTATTAATCCTAATCCTATCCACTTTTTATTAAGAGCATCTTGAGAATTACTATCAGTCATTTTTTGAGAGGCAAACAAGTTACTGTTTTTAGTTATCCCTAAACATAAAATAAAAACCATCAAAAATACATTTCTTTTTAACTTCCATTCTAACATAGCTAAACACTCCTTGTAATTTATTATTTAAACTAAATATGATTTATAGAATATATCGTCATATTTTGTATAAATATGTGTTTAACATTGTTTACTAAATGATAATGACTCCTATATATTAACGTGAGTTCAGCACAATAAAGCTGTGTCAAACTTTTGAAAATATTTGCACAAATTTAGGCTAAATTTATGCTCATAACGTAAAAAATTTTACAATTTTCAGCTTGTTTCACAAGCCGCTTCGACTACGTCGAACTCACGTTATATTAATAGTCTTATAGAAAGTAAATAGGAACATAAATTTATTATTTGAATAAAATGAAACAGGCTTATTTTTGTATCTTGCAAATACTGCAGTTTACTACTACTCTTACATTAAAAAAATTCTTTCAAATTTTATATTTTTACCGCATTTCTAAGTCAAAGTATTCTATTTTACTTCTTTGTATGCGTTGTCATTACCTTCATGAACTGCGACAAAAATTTTATATTTCAGCTATGTTTTTAATATGAGATTAGCATAAAATCAACTCTAGATAAGTAAGAAAATACTTTTTTATTTATATTTTAAGATGATACTTTATTTACTTCTTTTCAACTAATAATGAATATATATACCAAATAAATTTCAAAAAAAGGGGAGGTGTCAATAAATATGTTGAACACAATACCGTTATCTGTTATAAACAAATGCGACGTATATTTATTATATTTTAATTTGAGTGATATCGAAACTCCTGAAAAAATTGATAAAGCTTTTGTTATACATGATGAAGAATATAGCACAAACGAAGCTATGGAAGTTTGTTTAAATGATATGTTATCAGATAAAGATATAGAATTTCTGAATTCAAAAAAACAAAAAAAGATAGGCTCTTTAGAGTATTCAGGCAAAATCGCAGCAGATGTAAGTGAAATTGTAAAACAAATAATTGGGAAAAAAAATATCAACAGAGGAATTTTATTAATGAACATCAAGAGGTTGCGAAATCCGAGACTAAAAATAATTTATCATAAAGATATAATTTATCCTCAAAGTTGTAGTTCATTTTTTGATAAAGAACTTAACATTTCAATATATGATAAAAGTATAGAATCACCTTGGTTTTATAGTGCATTATCACAAACAATTACAATCTTTGCCCAAAATAACGGAAGTAATAAAATTACAATAAACCTTCAGAATAGCCCAAATGCAAAACTTTTTGTTAACGACCCTCAAGAAATAGTAATTATACCAAAACAAACTGTAGATATCATTCCATACAAGTTTTCAAAATTTATTCGTTTAGTAGCTAACTCTACTAATAACAACATTAATTTAAAAATGTGGTTTCAAACACAATTAATGAACCATTAACAACTGACAAGCATAGTATGTATTAGTTGCTAGTCCACTTCCAAAAAAGGGGTAGCAACTAATACAACTTTATGTAAATATCAGGAGGTAAAAAAATGAATTCATTAGTTTTTAATACTACTGCTAGTCAGTTAAAATCAAGTATTTATGGATATAATCAAAGCACTGGTAAAGAACAAATTTTGCAGTTAAACTCATTAGGAGAACTTTTAATAGCAGGTAATATTACAATTGGAAATACTCTCTTAACTGTGGCTGGTGACGTTACTGTTACTAACCCTGTTACTATCGCTAATACTCTTTTAACTGTGGCTGGCGACGTTACTGTTACTAACCCTGTTACTATCGCTAATGCTCTTTTAACTGTGGCTG
>CAYYRV010000009.1:0-75226 GCA_964474135.1 uncultured Defluviitaleaceae bacterium | reverse complement strand
ACTTTTTTAGTTGCCACTTGCGACTATTTGTATATATGGCGGATTTGTTTTGTTTCCGTGGTTACTCTATAACTATAATTATAATTTTAAACTTTATTGTTTGCAACAAATTTATATATTTTTGTAACAGAAATATATTGTATTTTTAGTAACTATAACTTATCATAAATCAATAAGGAACAAAACGAAAAATCTAATAAGGTAACATTTCAATTTGTTTTATACTTTTTACTTATGAGTTTACAAAAGCAAAATATTAAAATTTTCTAAGAAAAAAAGGGGGTTTTTTAATGAATAATAAGGAACAATTATTACATAAGCTTTCTAGTGGTGACTACGATGATATTTTATTACCCTTAAATGCATTTGATAGTTCAAACTTAGTTGCCTACAAGGAGCGTATTATTAGTTGTATAAATGAGTTTTCTAATTTATTTGGTGATGAGGGGGAGATAAGCCTATTTTCTGCACCTGGTAGAACTGAAATAGGCGGAAATCATACAGACCACCAGCATGGTTGTGTAATAGCGGCTAGTGTTAATCTTGATGTTGTAGCTATTGCTAGACCTCGAAATGACAAAAAAGTTACTATTAAATCGGCAGGTTATGATTTATTTACAGTTGATATTAGTGATAAAGAAATTAAAAATGAGGAAATAAATACGACAGCCTCGCTTATAAGAGGGATTTCTGCACGTTTTGAGCAAATAGGGTATTCGGTTTTGGGGTTTGATTTATGTGCAAACTCAACTGTTTTAGGAGGTTCTGGGCTTTCTTCTTCGGCTGCATTTGAAGTATTAATAGGAACAGTTTTTAACAGCTTTTTTTGTGAAAGTAAAGAAGATGCTGTTTCTATAGCTAAAATTAGCCAGTATGCAGAGAATGTATACTTTGGAAAACCATGTGGTCTAATGGACCAAACAGCATCATCTGTTGGAGGATTAGTTTTTATTGATTTTAATAATCCTGAAAATCCTATTGTTGAAAAAGTTGAATTAGATTTTTCAAAAACAGGATATAGTTTATGCATAATAAATACTGGTGGAAGTCATGATGATTTAACTAATGATTATGCAGATGTAACTAAAGAAATGGGGGAAGTTGCGGCTTTCTTTGGCAAGAAAGTTTTGCGTGATGTAAATAGTGCTGATTTTTATAAACAAATTGGAAAGTTGAGAGAATCTACTTCTGATAGAGCTATCCTTCGAGCTATACATTTTTTTGCTGACAATGAAGCTGCTCTTCAGGAAGCTAATGCAATTAGAAATGGTAACTTTAATGAATTTTTAAGCCTTGTACGTAAATCAGGTCAGTCATCATTTATGTATTTGCAAAACGTTTATTCAATTAAAAATCCAAGTGAACAAGGTCTTTCTTTAGGGCTTGCGCTTTGTGAAAAAATACTTGGAAATAAAGGTGCTTATCGTGTTCATGGGGGAGGATTTGCTGGAACCATTCAAGCATTTGTTCCTAACGATATGTTACAGAATTTTAAAGATGAAATAGAAGCTGTTTTCTCAGAAGGTAGCTGTTATATACTTTCAATCCGTCCTATTGGAGGAAAGCATGTATTATAAATTAATATATGCTTATGTACGTTGATAATTAATATTTTGGGGCTTTCTGCCCCAAGCCCTAACTTATTTTTTGTAAGAAATAAGCAAAGAACTTTTGCTAAAATGCCACATGGCGACATTCCCCGTTAAAATTTTACAATGCCTTATATACACAATTTCAAATTAAAATTTAATAATATATTAGGAGGAAAATATGGCTGAATTAAGATGGAATCCATTACTAAAAAACTGGGTTATGATAGCTTCTCACAGACAAGATAGACCACAAATGCCCAAAGATTATTGCCCGTTCTGCCCCAAATTTGGGAAGGTACCGGCTGATTATGACGTTTTGAAATATGACAACGATTTTCCAGCATTATCACAAGACCCACCAATACCTGACCTTGAAAATGACGACTTTTTTAAAGTTGCACCTTGTTATGGAAAATGTGAGGTTATATTATATTCTCCTGAGCATACAACAACTATTCCAGAACTTTCCGACGCACATATGGGTAAGCTTGTTAAACTTTGGTGTGAAAGATTTGAGGAACTTAAAGCAGATGAAAAAATGAAATATCTTTTTATATTTGAAAATCGTGGAGAAGTTGTTGGTGTTACTATGCCACATCCTCACGGACAAATATATGCTTATCCTTTTATACCTCAAAAACTTGAGATGGAAGTAGATGCTGCTAAAGAATATTTTGAAAAAAATAAAAAATGTCTTTTTTGTGATATGCTTGAAAAAGAAATTGCTTTTGAAAAGCGTATTGTATTTGAAAATGAATACTTTACTGTATTTTTGCCGTTTTTTGCCGAATATCCTTATGGCGTTTATATTTTTTCAAAAGAGCATAAGCAGTATATTACAGAATTTAATGAAGAAGAACGCAATTGTTTAGGAGTTACTATTAAGCATGTAGTCGGAATGTTTGATAATCTTTTTGATACTAATTTTCCATATATGATGTGTATGCATAATGCACCTGTTAATAGTGGAGATTTCAGCAAGGATTTTCACTTCCATGTGGAGTTTTTCCCTCCTATGCGTTCAGCAGTTAAACAAAAGTTTAATGCTTCAAGTGAAACAGGAGCATTTGCACATTGTAATCCTACTTGCCCTGAAGATATTACATTAGAACTAAGAGAGGCTTATAATAAATTTTTATCAAAAAATTTATTATAAATACTTTATTAATTTTCGTAAAGAAATAAAAAATATAAAAATCTTCAATTTTAAATGGAGGATAGTAATATATGAAAAAGATATTAGTAACAGGCGGTGCAGGGTTTATAGGCAGTCATACATGTGTTGAGCTTGTAAATTCTGGATATGATGTAATAGTTTTTGATAATTTTTCTAACTCTAAACCTGATGTTATGGATAAAATAGAAACAATTACAGGAAAAAAGCTTGCTTTATATAATGCAGATTTGTTAAACATTGATGATATACGTAAAGTATTTAATGAGAATAAAATATCCGGAGTTATTCATTTTGCAGGATTAAAAGCAGTTGGTGAATCAACAAAAATTCCTCTTGACTACTATAATAATAATATTACAGGAACATTAAACCTTTGTCGTGTCATGAGTGAATTTTTGTGCAAAGTAATGATTTTTTCATCGTCTGCTACTGTTTATGGAATGAATAATAAATGCCCTTTTAAAGAAGACAGCCCACTTTCTGCAACTAATCCATACGGATTTACTAAGCTTTTTATTGAACAAATTTTAACCGACTTGTATAATTCTGATAACGAGTGGAGCACATGCTTATTGAGATATTTTAATCCTGTAGGGGCACATAGCAGTGGTATTATTGGCGAGAATCCAAACGGCATACCTAACAATTTAATGCCGTATATTTCTCAAGTTGCTGTAGGCAAGCTTGAAGAACTCAGTGTTTTTGGCAATGATTACAATACTATTGATGGAACAGGAGTACGTGACTATATTCATGTTGTTGACTTAGCCAAAGGGCATATTTCCGCACTTAATTATGCACTTGAAAAAACAGGAGTTGAAGCAATTAATTTAGGCACTGGTGAAGGTACGAGTGTTTTGCAATTGTGTGAAGCATATGAAAAGGCTTGTAGCATAGCTATAAAAAGACGTATAGCACCTAGACGTGCAGGTGATATTGATATTTGTTATGCTGATACCGAAAAGGCAGCAAGGCTTCTTAATTGGAAGGCTGAATTGACTATTGATGATATGTGTAAAGATAGTTGGAGATTCATTCAAGGAGTATAATAAAATAATTGAGATTGCTCATAAATATACATGTAGGCTATTATAAAATAATAAATAACGTGAGTTTGACGCAATAAAAACTGCGTCGTCGAACTTTTAATAATATGAGCATAAATTTAGCGAGGCTCATGCTAAATTAACATGAGTTCGACGCAATAAAACTGCGTCAAACTTTTGATAATATTCGCACGAATTTAACCAGGACAAGGCTAAATTTATGCTCATAACGTAGAAATTGCTTGTGTTTCCTAGGATAAATAAATTTAGAACATAACCCAATAATATTATTTTTTTATTTTGGAAAATTACTACTTATTACTTTTCTCCATATTTAAAAGCCATTCTTTTCTCCAAAGTTCTCCACCATATCCTGTTAAGTTGCCATCTGCCCCAATAACTCTATGGCATGGAATAATTATACTTATTAAGTTATTATGATTTGCCCCTCCTACTGCCCGTACTGCTTTTGGATTTCCTACTTTTGTAGCAATATCTTTATACGAAGCAGTTTCTCCGTATGGTATTTCAGTAAGAGCATACCAAACCTTTTTTCTGAATTCTGTACCATGTATATTCAAAGGTATATCAAACTTTTTTCTTTCTCCTATAAAATATTCTGTTAGTTCATTTTTACATTTTATTATAATGTCTGTCTCTTTTTCTTGTATGTTTTTTGAAATAACTTCATTTTCATCATCTTTAATAAAAAAAAGTTCTGTTAGAAGTTCATTTTCTATTTTTAATGCAATTTTTCCTATAGGAGAATTAAAAATACTATACATAATATGCCCCCATATTAGTTAATTGTAAATATTGCCTTCTTGTTTATATTATCTATTTCTAAAATACCTATATTTTTTTCCTCTAAAATATTTATATTAAAATAGTTTTCTCCATTAATAATTAAAGCCTCACCGTAGCTAGAAATACCCCTTATATTTAATTCATTTTCAACACTATTTTTAGATATATAATAATTATCTGAAACCTTGTGTATTTTTAAAGGGGATTTAAAAGTCTCAATTTGCAAATCATTTTTTGATGTTATAGTAAGCTCACTTAAAAATCTTTCTTGTGATACAGACTTTTTATATGTTTCCATTAGCCTTTTTTCACCAGTTATAGAAAAATCGTCTTTTATTTTTTTTTCATCTTCTATGTCCATTCCGTTAAAATCAAGATATATAACACCTTTTATTCTCGGATGATTATTGTTTATATTATTGTAAACTCTTTCTATTTCTAGTGCCGCTGGAGATGTTTGGTAAATAAAATTTGAACTGCTCAAATGACTTATAGCAAGAGATGAAATGATTATAGGCTTTTTCATTTGAAAAGTATAGTAAAAATAATCTATCGCTTTGAAAATATCATCCTTATAAAGTTTTTCTGAATCTATTGTTTCAATTACATTTATTCCAACCCAGTCTACATAATCATCTCCTGGATAATATTCGTTGCAGTTGTAAGCATCTTCCATGTTAACACTCCAAACAAAAGCTACATTTGAAGCATTTTCTTTAAAAATATCATGTACTTTTATAAAACACTCCTTATATTTTTTTGATGAAATAGTTTTATTTGGAGAAGAAAATTGAACAAAAATAGGAACATAATATTCATCAAACTTTTTAGATAGTTCATTTATTTTATTTTCATCAAATGAATTTTCAAAATCATCAATATTTAGCACAATATAAGGTGTTTTTAACTTTGAAATACAGCTTAAAATCCAGTTTTGTGGAAATTCATCTGACACATTTAAGTTATATTTATAAATTGAGTGGCTTGCTTCTATTACAGACTCATATTCATCAATATCAAAATTAACCTTTTTATTAGATAAAATATATGCACCCAAATAACAACCTTTTTCGGGCTCAAATAATGCATATTTATAGTTTTTGTTTTTTATAAAAAAGTCATATTCTTCTGAATTATCAGTCAGAACATTGTACTTTTTTGCATTTACTGATTGAAGTTCGTCTTCGTCTTGTAATATAGATTGCTGTTCAGTTTCTTCTTTACTAATACAACTTGTAAAAATTAACATACAAATAACAATATAAATTAATTTTTTTGACATACTATCTCCCTTGTTTCAATAATTCATTTATTTTTTAATAGAACCTTATTTATAGCCTCCAAATAATGCACAAAAAAACCATTTTTGCTTTGAACAAGAAGTGATTTATCAAAGCTTTCATACGGTATAGATTTTCTCTTTCCGATTTGTGATTGTTCCCAAAAGGTTTTTAATTCTTTTAGAGGCAAAAAATAAATCTCGCTAGTAAAGCTAAAATGTACAAGTAAAAATGAAATTCCTTTTTGTTTTTCAAAGCTTTCCATAAAATCAATTTGGTGCTTGTGAATATTTTGAAGAGGGAGAAATTTTCTTGAGGTTTCTTTTGCATCAAAACAAATGGGAATTCCTTGTACAGCTCCTATATAATCTACAGTGCTTTTTTTATCAAAATATGCAAGCGTTATTGTTCTTGATTTATTATCAAGCTTTACAGGAGTAATAGGAGTTGGTATTTTTTCTACTACAGCTAATCCTTTTTCTTTATATAAATCATTTGTTAGGCTTATCATTTCTTCAAATGTACTTCCGCGAAGCCCTCTTGTTCTCCAATACGCCATATTATATTTCTCCTAATTTTTCCCATTATTATTATTGGTTATTCTTTTTTACAAACTTTTTTTGAGATAGTATGTTAGCATAAAAATAAAAGACCCTGAAAAACTTTTTTAAAAAAGTTTTCCAAACCCTTAAAAAACTTTAACGTGAATTATTACAAATATAATATTCTAATAAAAAAATTTTTGGCTTTATTAGGCTTAAGGTAATTTATAGTTTTTTAAAGCTATATAAGCATTTCTCTTAATAATTTTTAAACCACGCCAACCTGCACTTGTTTTTTTTAATGTATTATTAAAGTGGCTTTTTGTCATATTTATAAGAAAATTCAAGTCAGGTCTGGCTTCATCAATGTTATATACTTTATCAATATAAGTATTATTATTATATGGGCAAACATTTTTACAAATATCGCACCCATAAATATTTATGCCTATAATTTTCATTTCTTCTTCTGTAAGCTCTTCCTTTTTTTGAGTTAAATATGAGGCACATTTTCTATAGTCACACTTTATTTCTGTAGTAGATAACGCATTTCCGGGGCAGGCTTCTATACATTTTCCACATGAATTACATAATTCTAATTTATCTATCACTTCATCAGAGAGTTGTAAATCTAAATCAGCTATTATATAACCAATATAAAAAAAAGAACCAAATTTATCTGATATAATATTGCAGTTCCTTCCATAAAAACCTAATCCGGCTTTTTTGCCTAATTCTCTTTCATATAGAGGGCCATTATCAACAAATATTTTATATTCAAATTTTTTATATTTCTCAAGCCGAGATACTAAATCTGTAAGTAATTCTTTTAGTAAAATATGATAGTCAATGCCAACAGCACCTACGGAAATTATACCTCTTGGGATATTATCAAATTTAAAGTCCAGTTTTTTGTTATAACCCATTCCTACTACAATAATGCTTTTTGCAGTGGCAAGAGTCTTTTTAGGGTCGAGCCTTTGTTCGATATCATATGTAACAAATGGCGTTTGTGTTTTAGCCAAACGCTCTTTTATATCAAGTTTTTCAGCATCACAAACGCCTACGATTAAATTATTTTGATGTGCAAATTTATAAATTTCTTCATTTAGCATAATAAACCCTATTTCTATAAAAAAAGATTTTTAACTTCTTCATAAGATTTTGGAGTACCAACATCATAGCATTCACCATCTATTTTATATGCATGAACATCTTTTATTTTATAAAGCCATTGTACAAAATAACCTGGTGCATCTGGTTTATTTCCTTCATCTAAATATTTCTTAAATAATTGTATTGTGTCTTTTTTATAAATATAAGCAGCATAAACAGCAGTGTTTGATTTAGGTGATTCTGGCTTTTCTTCTAAGTCAGTAACTTTATTATTTTCGTCTAAAAGTGCAACTGCAAATTGTTTAAGCATTTCTTTATCGTCATGCTCTTTTACAATAACGCAGTCCTTATTCACATTTTTGTAGTAATTATAGTAATCTTTAAGGTCAAATGTAAAATAGTTATCGCCAGCAATAATAATAACATCATCATCTATTTTTTCTTGTGAAATAGTAAACTGTATATCTCCTATCGCACCTCTCCTATTTTCTTCTGATGTTGTCCCGTCGTCCAAAACTTTGACTTTAATATTGCTTTCAACTGTTTCAGCCCATTCATTAAAATGAGTATAAAATTTGTTATTTGAAACTACATATATTTCGTCTATTTCTTTTATTGTATTTAACTGCTCAACAATATAGTTAATCATAGGCTTATTATTAATAGGCAAAAGTGCTTTTGGTGTATTTATAGTTAGTGGATAGAGACGGGTTGCATATCCTGCTACTAAAATAATTGCTTTCATGTTTTCCTCCATCTTTAGTTTAAAAGTTATAAAAAAAATTTACAAAATAAGTATATCACATGAAATTGTTTAATTAAATAAAAAATTTTCTGCTTTATAAAAATCTTTTGGTAATGTGGCTATAAACTCATTTCCTTTTAGATAACCTAAAAAACCATTTTCTTCTTCAAAAACTATTTTTTCAGCATGTAGCAATTGGCTACTAATACCCAAATTTTTTCTGAGCAATTTATTTATTTCAGGGTCACCATATTTTGTATCACCAACAATAGCATGGCCTATATGGCTAAGATGTGCACGAATTTGATGCGATTTTCCCGTTATTAACTTTATTTCTAAAAGAGTATAGTCTTTGCTATACTTTATAGGATTATATTGGGTTATAATCTCTTTTGCACCACCTTCATTTTTATTTATAATTATTGCTTCATTTGTGTTATAGTTTTTTTTGTAATAGCCGACTAGTTCTCCACTTTTTGTTATCTCACCTTTTACTATTGCTCTATAAAATTTATCAACTTTTCTTTCTAAAAAAACTTTGTTTAACCACTGAACAGATGCTAAGTTTTTGCCACAAACTACTATCCCAGACGTGTTTCTATCTAGTCTATTACAAATTGCTGGTGTAAAAGTTGAATCTTTTGATATATTAAACTCATTTTTCTGTTGCAAATAAAAAAGAATACGGTCTATTAATGTATTATTATCGCTAGAACTTTCAGGGTGTGAAAGAACACCTATAGGTTTGTTGCATATAATTATATTCTCGTCTTCCCAAATAATATTAACTTTATCTGCTGTGTAGTTTACTGATTTTTCTTCCATAAATTTTTCAATTGTTTCTTCTGATAAATATAAAGTAATTTTATCACCAGATTTTAAAATTTCGTTTCCTTCAGCTTTAGTATCATTCAATTTAATATTTTTTTTTCTAAGCATTTTATAAATAAATGATTTTGTTGACTTGTTCATATATTTAAGCAAAAATTTATCAAATCTTTGATTTTGTTCGGAATTATTTATTATTATTTCTCTCATTTAATTCTCCTAAATCAAAATAATACTTCCTTATTTTTTGTAACAATTTTAAAAAACCTCCTTAACTGTTTTACGACAGAAGGAGGTTTTTTTTAAGCACCACATTTATTTACTAGTTTTGTAAGTCTGGATTTTTTTCTTGAAGCATTATTTTTATGGTAAATACCTTTTGATGTAGCTTTATCTATTGTTGAAATTGCATTAATAAGAGCAATTTTTGCTTCGTTTTTATCTCCTGACTCTACTGCAGTTATTAATTTTTTAATAGCAGTTTTTGTACGAGATTTAATCATTTTATTTCTCATTGTTTTTTTAGCAATTACTTTAATTCTCTTTTTTGCAGATTTAATATTAGCCAAACATTCCACCTCCTTATTAAATTATTTATTCCAATATATAATATAAACAAGTGATATTCTAACTCAAATACTTAATTAAGTCAATATATTTATTGAATTTAAAGTAATTTGTTTTCTACCTTTTAGTCTACAATTAAACTACATTGTAGATTAAAAAATGTTATGTTATAATATTACATAAGCTTAGAATCTGTAAATACAAAGTAAGCATTGGTTTTTAATAAAAATTTGATTTTTATACAAATTTATACTACTATACTTAAAAGTTCCATGAAATTTTCTAATGGTAATTTTGCCGAACCTATATTCAACATAACAATAGTTTAAGGAGAAAATTTAAAATGAAAAAAGCTGGTATATTAAAAAAAGAAAGTTTTAGCATTAAAGATTTTAAATTTAAGGACTATTACTTATTATTTTATTTAATTATAGTTATTATTGTAGTTCCATTAGCTGTTAAATTCATTCCTGTCGAAACATCTAAAAATGAGATTGAGTTATTAGGAAAAAGTTCAATAACAAATGATTTTTTTCAATATTATAAATCAACAATAATAACTATTTTCTCAATCATTACTTTATTTTTTTATACATGTAATATTTTTATAAATTTTAATAAAAAAGAATTAAAAAATTATAAAACCGTATTTAAAAATCCGGTTTTTCTATCTTTTTTTATATTTGCTATTTGTGTTATACTATCCACTGTTTTTAGCAAATATATTTATACGGCTCTTCTTGGGCTTTCACAACGTTACGAGAATGGTTTTATAATGTTTTTTTATATATTAATGTTTTATTCGGCATTTGATTTTGTAAAAGACAAGTATCATTCTAAAGTATTTATTTTTGTTTTAATTTTATCTGCTCTTTTAATAGGTTTAGTTGGCTTGACTCAATTTTTAGGGAATGATTTTTTTAATACAAATTTTGCGTCAAAACTTGTTTTCGGAAAATATTATAATGGAGGCAAACTAAATATAGTATTTAAGGATGTTTACTCAACACTGTATAACCCTAACACTGTTGGATTGTATACATCTTTGGTTTTCCCAATAACTCTTGTAATAGGTATTTTCTATGAACGAAAAAGCTTTATTAAATATGTTTTATTAGCTGCTTCTGCACTTATGTTTATTTGTCTTTTGGGTTCGGATTCAGAAGGTGGATTGGTAGGGCTTTTCGTTTCAATTTTTGTTTGTGTTATAATTGGAATTATTTTATTGTTTAAAAGGAACAATAAATTTACAAAAACGAATTATATAGTAATTAGTATATTTACAGTAGTATTAATTTCATTATACTTTACACCTATAGTCAATAATAAAATTGATACGTTAATTCATAAATTGTTTTATTATTCTAAAAGTGATGACACATATACTTTTACTGATTTAAAAATAAATGATAATATTGCATATATTTACTCCAGAGACAATTATATAAAAATAACATTTAATAGAGAAGAAAGTAAACTTGAGTTAGGTTTAAATGAAAACGAACCTATTACACCACTATCAGTAAATGAAATAACCGGAGCAGAAGGAGGATTAAGGGCTGATTTTAGTATTCCTGAATTTGGTGACTTTCAGCTTTTATTAATATCAGAAAAGCATTTTGCTATTAAGGGTTTAGAAAGCGATTTTTATTTTACAGTTACACCAGAAGGAAAAATCTTGCTACTAACACTTTACGGACAAAGTATTGATATTAATGAACCTATCGAAACAATGTTTTTTAAAGATAAAGAATATTTTGCTTCCGGCAGAGGCTTTTTATGGTCTCGTTCTTTACCAGTAATCAAAAAAACAATATTAATAGGTTCTGGGCCTGACACTTTCCCATTTATGTTTCCTCAGCATGATGCTGTAGGAAAAATTAAGGCACTTGGAAACCCCTATATTATTGTGGACAAACCTCACAATTTATATATTCAAACTGCAATAAACACAGGAGTAGTTTCTTTAATAGCTTTACTAGTTATTTTTGGCATATATATTATTACTACATTTTTAAATATTATTAATTGTTATGAAGAGGACAAATATATTTTCAGTTTGAAGCTTGGAGTTTTGCTTGGTATATTAGGGTATCTGGTAACTGCTATTACTACAGATAGTTCTGTTTCGGTTGCACCTGTTTTTTGGGCTATACTAGGATTTGGTTATGCTGTAAATAGATTTTCAAAACATTAATCGGAGTTTGGGGCTGAAAGCCCCAAACTGTTTTATATTATCAAAAGTTCGACATAGTTTTTTTGTGTGGAACTTACATTAATTTAGAAAAAGGAGATTTTTCATGTCTAAATTAAATTTTTTTGGTACAGAAAGATTTGGAAAAACTATTCTATATATGCTTGTAGATGCATGTATAGTAGACTTATCATTAATAATTGCACTAAGTTTATGGTATGACGGAACAATACCAGGTAATAAAAGTACAATATATTTAGGTATTCCTCCTGAAGCATGGGATATTTTTCAACTTATGGCTATAATATCACCTATTATTTGTATTATTGTCTATACTGTTTTCCGTATTTATAATAATTTATGGAAATATGCAAGTATAGATGAAATATTTAAAATTTTTATTGCTACAATAGTCGCTTTTTTTATCATATATTCAATTGACTATTTTATTCTTAACGATATAAATACTATGTATTTAACAAGAAGAATGTTTTTTACGGCTTGGATTTTAGAGTTTATTCTTTTTACATTTACTCGTTTTGGTTATAGGGCAATAAAGCGTTCATTTATTTTTATTGGACACATGATGAGTTCAAAATCAGGTTGTCGCAGGGTTATGGTTGTTGGGGCTGGATTTTCTGGGTACGGAGTTATTCGTGGAATGTTAAACAGCAAAATAAGAGATAGAATTCCTATTATTGTTGTTGATAGTGACCTATCCAAAAATAATACACATATTTTAGGTATAAGAGTTATTTCAGGTATAGATAAAATACAAGAACTTTCTGCAAAATACCAAATAGATGATATAATAATAGCTAAAACACAAGCTTCTGACGAGGAACTCCAAGAAATAATAAAGCAATGCACTTTAACTGAATGTAATATTAAAATAATGCCCCCTATAAGCGATATTTCAGATGAAAAAAATATAACATCTAAAGTTAGGGATTTGAATATAACTGACCTTCTTTTTAGGGAAGAGGTAACTCTTGATACAAAAAATATTAAGGAATATTTAAGCAACAGAACAATACTAGTGACAGGGGGCGGAGGTTCTATAGGCTCAGAACTTTGTCGGCAGATTAGTAAATTCGAGCCGCAATTATTAATTATTTTTGATATTTATGAAAACAATGCATATATGCTTATGAATGAACTTAAAGCTAGATACAAAGATAAAATTAATGTAATAATCAGAATAGGTTCTGTAAGAGACATAGGTAGACTGGAAGAGGTTTTTGATGAATTTAAACCAAATGTAATATTCCATGCAGCAGCACATAAACATGTTCCTCTTATGGAAGATAGCCCAGCAGAAGCTGTTAAAAATAATGTTTTTGGAGCATACAATGTTGTTAAATGTGCTTCTAAATTTAAAGCTGAACGTTTTGTAATTCTGTCAACAGACAAAGCAGTGAATCCGACGAACGTTATGGGGGCAACAAAGAGGATTACAGAAATAATAATTCAAAATATGGCTAGAAAAAGTGATACAAAATTTATGGCTGTACGGTTTGGCAACGTGCTGGGTAGTAATGGTAGTATTATACCACTTTTTCAACAGCAGATAGCTTCTGGAGGACCTGTAACAGTAACTCACCCTGATATTGAGAGATATTTTATGACTATTCCGGAGGCGGCACAGCTTGTATTACAAGCGGCAAGCTTAGGTAAGACGGGAAGAGTATTTGTCCTTGATATGGGTTCGCCTGTTAAAATAGCTGAACTTGCAAAAAATATAATAAAGCTTTCAGGTTTTCGCCCTAACAAAGATATTGAAATAAAATATACAGGTTTACGGCCAGGGGAAAAACTCTATGAAGAACTAATATTAGATGAAGAAAAAGACCAGATGCAAATTACTTGCCATAAAAAAATATTTATGACAAAACCAATTGATTTAGATTATAATAAATTTGAAAAATTATTGGAAGAATTACGTATAGCAGCAACTAGCCATCATGAAAAAATTGAGGAATGCTTGCAAAAGCTTGTACCAACATATTGTAATAGCAAAAATAATGATAGCAATAAAAGTATAGAAGAAGAACATGAGTTTATTGATGATAAAGAAGAAGTTTTACAAAAGGATAATATTATAATGAAAAAACGTAATGTATCTTAAATTTAACAAAATCAGTGAGAAACATTGGACACTCAAAATCCTTCAAAAAACTTTAACATGGAATGTTTCTTTTGAAAGATTTTTGTGAGATTCTCTACCTTTTATATTTCAATACTTAAATTTTAAAATATTAATTGAAGGCAACAAAAAATCTGACAATTTATTTGATTGTCAGATTTTTATTTTATACAAAAACTTTAACAATAGAATGTCGCTTTGCGACATTCTATTAAAGGTTCTTTGCTTTTTTCTTTCAAGAAAGAAGTTTGGGTTTAGAGCTGATAGAGCCAAAAGTAATTGTTAAATTTTTTATTTAAAAAATTATTTTAAAGTTACTTGTGCACCAACTTCAGTAAGTTTAGCTTGAACAGATTCGGCTTCCTCTTTAGAAACAGCTTCTTTAACAAGTTTAGGAGCACCGTCTACTAATTCTTTAGCTTCTTTAAGTCCAAGACCAGTAATTTCTCTAACTACTTTAATAACTTTGATTTTTTCTGCACCAGCAGATGTAAGTTCAACATCAAACTCAGTTTTTTCTTCCGCTGCTTCAGCCGCACCTGCACCTGCTGCAACAACCATACCTGCTGCTGCTGATACGCCAAACTCTTCTTCAGCTTTTTTTACTAAGTCATTTAATTCTAAAACAGAAAGCTCTTTTACAGCTTCGATAATTTCATCAATTGATAATTTTGCCATTTATAGCACCTCCGAATTTTTTATAAATAAAGTTTTTAATTTATGCTGTTTCACCTTTTTGTTCAGCAATTGCATTGATAACTCTAGCAAATGAAGACATTGGCGATTTGAATGAACCAAGAAGTTTTGAAAGAAGTTCTTCTCTTGATGGAATTTCTGCAACAGCTTTAATTCCTTCTGCATTATAAACTACATCTTCTACTACACCGGCTTTAAACTCTAAAGCTGGCATACCTTTAAGCTCTTTGCTTATAATACGTGCTGCAGCCATAATATCGTCGTAACAAAAAGCAAAAGCACTAGGACCTTCGAGATAATCTTTAAGCCCTTCAAAAGAAGTTCCTTGTATAGCAAAGTTAACCATAGTATTTTTATATACTTTATAGTCAACTCCTGCATCACGTAATTTTTTTCTGAGAATAGTATCCTGTTCAACAGAAAGCCCTCTAGGGTCAACCATAATAACAGACTTTGCTTTCTCAAGTTTTTCTTTTATTTCGTTTACAACAACTTGCTTTTTTTCAATTTTTGGCATTGAATACACCTCCTTATTGATTTTTATGGAGAATACAAAAACCTCCATGCCGAAAGACAAAGAGGTATAATATAAACGATTCCTCGGTAGGATTTACGCTAAATAGCACCTACTGTCTACGGCAATATGAACTTTGCAAGTATATATCTAAATGACAAGTTTGTCAATAGTTTTTTTAATTATTCTGATATTTTAAGAGTATTAATTTTTACGCCAGGTCCCATTGTTGAAGAGATAACAACACTTTTTAAATATTGACCTTTTGCAGCAGAAGGTTTAGCCTTGATAACTGCACTCATTAATACTTCAAAGTTTTCTTTTAATTTTTCTGTACCAAATGAAACTTTTCCAATAGGAACATGAATAATGTTAGTTTTGTCAAGGCGGTATTCAATTTTACCTGCTTTAATATCTTGAACAGCTTTTGAAACGTCCATTGTAACAGTACCAGCTTTAGGGTTTGGCATAAGACCTTTAGGACCTAAAACTCTACCAATACGTCCAACAACACCCATCATATCAGGAGTTGCAACAACAACATCGAATTCAAACCAGTTTTCACCTTGTATTTTTGCAACAAGCTCTTCAGCACCAACATAATCAGCACCTGCTGCTTCAGCCTCACTTGCTTTGTCACCTTTTGCAAAAACTAAAACACGAACTTTTTTACCTGTACCATGAGGCAATACAACTGCACCACGAACTTGTTGGTCTGCATGTCTTGAATCTACTCCGAGGCGAATATGTGCTTCAACAGTCTCATCAAATTTTGCTCCAGAAGTTTTTTGAACTAAATCAACAGCTTCAACAGTATCATATAAGTTTTCTCTGTTAACTAGTTTTGCCTTCTCTATATATTTCTTTCCTCTTTTCATTAAAAATCCTCCTTGTGTGGTAGTATCGGGAGTGTTTCCCTCCCACTTAGAACCTATATTTTTTATAGGTTTTTATGCCAATTAAATAAATTGACATGAGTTCCGAAACAATCGTCTACTCCATTATTACATGCTTAGATTACCAAAATTAGTCTTTAACTACAATACCCATACTTCTTGCAGTACCAGCAATCATGCTTATAGCAGCGTCTATAGAAGCAGCGTTTAAATCAGGCATTTTTGTTTCAGCTATTTTTTTAAGTTCATCTTTAGTAATAGTTGCAACCTTTGTTTTATTTGGAACTCCGGAGCCTGACTCAATTTTACAAGCTTTTTTCAACAAAACTGCAGCCGGTGGAGTTTTAGTAATAAATGTAAAACTTTTATCTTGATATACAGTTATAACAACAGGTATAACAAGACCAACTTGTGACTGTGTTCTTTCATTAAATTCTTTACAAAAGCCCATAATGTTTACACCATGCTGACCTAATGCAGGACCTACTGGTGGAGCTGGTGTTGCCTTACCAGCATTAATTTGTAACTTAATATAACCTGTAACTTTTTTCGCCATAACGGCACCTCCTAAAAATGTGGTAATTAACGGGATTTTCCCTCCCACGCACTAAAAAAGTGCATTCAAACAGATATAGCTTGGACTAAGAGCCCAAACGTAAATATAATTAAACTCGCTGTACTTGAAGAAAATCAAGTTCAACGGGAGTTTCTCTGCCAAAAATAGAAAGCTTAACAATAACAGTTTTTTTGTGCTCATTAATTTCCTTAATAACTCCAACAGAATCCTCAAAAGGCCCTGTATTAACTCTAACAGCTTCACCAATAGAAAGGTCAATTGTTTTTCGTTCTATTTCAATACCCATAGCATTAACTTCGTCATCTGTCAAAGGAACAGGCTTGGAGCCGGGTCCAACGAAACTTGTTACTCCCCTTGTGTTTCTGACAACATACCAAGTATCGTCGTTCATAAACATTTTTAATAAAACATATCCAGGAAAAACTTTTCTTTGTGTAAGCTTTTTTTGACCGTTTTTAAGTTCAACAGAATCTTGCATTGGTACAATAACCTGATGAATTTGGTCTTGCATATTTCTATTTTCTATAATTTTTTCAATATTAGCCTTTACTTTATTTTCATATCCTGAATAAGTATGCACAACATACCATTTGGATTGTTCCGACATATTATCGACCTCTAACTTATTAACCTATTATTTCATCGTATAACATTGAATTAAAACTATATTCTAATATACGGAAACAAAACTATTACTTAGCAATTAATTCAGAAAAAGTATTTAAGGCAAAACCATAAACAGCATCCATAGAAACAATAATAACTCCTACTAACAGGGAAGTTACTATAACTGTAGCTGTCTTTTTTACCAATTCTTTTTTTGAAGGCCATATTAATTTGCGAAATTCTCCTACTAAATCATTAAAGTTTGATTTAATAGACTTTTTTGAGTCTTTGTTCTTATTGGAATGGTTATCCTTTGAACTTTTCTCTTTTTCATTTACAGCCTTTTGGTTTTCATCCATATTATACTTCACACCCTTTTTACTGACTGTATAACATTATTATTTTGTTTCTCTGTGTACAGTATGTTTGTTACAAAAACGACAATATTTTTTTGTTTCCATACGGTCAGGATGATTTTTCTTTTCTTTTGTAGTGTTATAATTTCTTTGTTTGCAATCTGTACAAGCTAAAGTAATTTTTGCTCTCACAATATTCACCTCTCCTATAGATAATACCCTAATCGAACGCATAAAAAAAAGACCTACACGAACGTCTACATTAAATGATGTTAGCACATATACTAAAGTATGTCAATTATTTTATAAAAAAATTTATAAGTTTTTCATTAGAAGCTTTAACAAACGTCCTCGCAAAAAGTTATCGAGGACGTTTTAGCATGATAATTACATGTATGTTTTATTTAGAATCTCCAAAATATTCCTTTTATATCTAATAAATTCTTCTGATACTATAAATTCATCATAGCAGGAAGATTGTACAATATCTATTTCATTTATTATTTTTCCCGGTTTCCCAGCCATTATATAGATTTTGTCAGAAAGAAGTATAGCTTCATCTATATCATGAGTAATTAAAATAGATGTGGTATTATGTTTTTTTGTAATAAGCTTAAACCATTTATACATAGAACTTCTTGTAATATAATCAAGAGCACTGAAAGGCTCATCTAAAAGCATTACGGTTTTCGAAAATAAGTAAGCTCTTAATAGCGATGCACGTTTTTGCATTCCTCCAGAAAGCTGTGAGGGATATTTATACTCACTTCCAGAAATTCCAAATTCATCAAAAAAACTATAGGCTATGTCATACGCTTCTTTCCTTTTAATATCTTTTAATATTAAAGGAATACAGACATTATCAATGATAGTTTTAAATGGAAGAAGCAGATTTTTTTGCTGCATGTAGCTTATTTTTCCTGATTTTGTTGTTATATCCTCATTATTTAAAATAACTTGTCCGCTATCAGGGGGTAAAAGACCTGCTAGAATATTAAACAATGTTGATTTTCCAACACCGCTTTTACCTAAAAGCGAAATAAGCTCTCCTTCTTTTGCAGTTATATTAATATCCTCTACAATAAGTATATTATCATAACTTTTTGTTATATTTATTCCTTTTAAGAACCCCATAGCAACCTCTTTATAAATATATTTATACGAATATATTATTTTAAAAACTCATTTGTAAAACCTTTACTTCCAATTTCTTCTGTTATTAATCCTTCATTATACATAAAGTCATAAAAGTCCTTCCATCTCTTTTCGTCGATAGTACCCCACTCTGCTTTATCTGATTTATACTGTTTTGAAAGAAACTCATGACTTTTTTCAACTAAATCATAGGAAAGCTCTGGTGCGGCTTTTATTAATATTTCTGTGGCTTTATCAGGATTTTCTATAGTGAACTCATATCCTTTTTTTGTTGCCTCTAAAAATTTTCTAGTAAGTTCAGGTTCATTTTCAAGAAAATCATTATTTGCTATTAATATAGGTGTATAAAAATCTAATACACTTGATACATCTTTAAATCTTATAAAGTTATAGTCTACATTATTTAATTCGGCGGCAACTACATCCCAACCTTCAAATACCCATACAGCATCTACATCTGTATTAATTGCAGAAATAGCATCTGTAACAGTAGATGGTATAAAATCAACTTTATTTATATCTCCGCCTTCTATCTCCATAGCATACGAAATTGCAGATTTTTCAAATGGAGTGCCCCATGTGGCATATTTTTTTCCTTCAAGTTCTTTAAAGCTGCTGATATTTTTTTCCTTTTTTGAAATAATTCCCGATGTATTATGGTCAATTATTGAGGCAACCGCTGTTACAGGGATAGATGGTAATGCAAACGCCATGCTTTCTTGAAAACTTACCCCAAACTGAGCTTTTTTTGAACAAACTAAGGCTATTGCTCCATCTTCGGGAGGTTGTATTATAGATACATTTAGCCCCGCTTCTTCGTAGTAACCATTTTCAAGTGCAACATATAAACCTGTATGGTTTGTATTTGGTGTCCAGTCCAAAACAACAGTTACATCCTTTTTATTATTATCACTTTGTTTTTGTGTGCTGCACCCACATAATAATACAAAACTTATAACTATAAATAATATTTTTTTCATAAAACACATCCTAACAAAATTTTTTCCATGGCATTAGTTTTTTCTGCAATAAGTCAACTGCTTTTAATAATATTAAACTAAGTATGCTTATCACAAAAATTACAGCAAACATTTTATCAAAAGCATATGCTTTTCTCACTCTAGTCATATATACTCCAAGTCCCCCATCACCCCCAAGCCATTCTGAAATTACAGCACCTACTATTGAGTAAGTAGCAGCAATTTTTAATCCGGCAAAAAAGTTATCCAGAGATGATGGGATCTTCACTTGAAGCAATATTTGTATAGAATTGGCTCCCATAGACTTAAACAGCCCAATTAACTCATCATCAACTGATTTAAACCCAGTTAATAAACCTATAGCAAGAGGGAAAAAGCATGTAATAAAAATTAATACTATTTTAGGTAAAATTCCATGCCCCAGCCATAATACCAATAGAGGAGCAATTGCAATTGTAGGTATTGTTTGCGTTAGTATTAAAAGTGGATAAGTTGCCCTATAAAAAAACTGAAACCTATCCATTAATACCGATATAATAAATGCTGATAATATAGCAGTTCCCAACCCTAAAAATGCCTCTTTTAATGAGACTAACATATTCTCAAATAATATATATCTTTCAGAAATAAGCACATTTACAACTTGTTGGGGAGATGGTAACATAAAATCAGGCACTGCACCTATTATGCATATAATCCACCATAAAAGAATTATGGCAAATATAAATATAACAGGGTAAACATTATTTATGATGTTTTGCCACTTTTTCGTCAATTGTCAACACTCCGTTATTAGGATTAAAAGAAATCTTTATATATGACATAACACTAGGTGCTCCTGAATTAATACATATAATCTGACACTGCTTTACAATTTCCATTAATTCATCAAAGTTACCCTCTACAACAGTTTCAAAAGGTGAAACATATGTATTAACCCCTGTAGACTTAATATACTCTATTACTTTGTCTACAATTTCAATAACTTTTGAGTCTTCTACTTTTGGTAATACTTGAATAGCTACACTTGCCTCAAATTTTTTCATAAAATCACTCCTATTATAAATATTATAGTAAAATAAAAAAGCGTAGGGAATCCCTACGCAGAAAATAACAATTGCTAAAACATTCCCTCCGCTGGAATTACCCAGATCAGGTTAAAGAGTTAGGAATAAAAACATATTCCCTCTCAGCCGATTTTAAATCAGCACCCCATTGAAATATTAACTTTTATTTAATAATACACCTTTTTCTAAAAATGTCAATAACATTCTGCTTTAGTCTTAAATTTGAAAAAAATATTTTGTTGCCACAAAAGCAGTATAATATTAATTATTTAAGCAACTGTAAAACAGCGTTAGGATTACTGTTAGCTTGCACAAACATACTTATTGAAGCTTGCATTAACACTTGTGCTTTAAATAAAGACATTGTTTGGCTACCCATATCAGTATCAATTATACGGCTTAAAGATTCTGACATATTTATGACTGCTAGCGAAACGTATCTTATAGTTGATTCAAGACGGTTCTGCTGGCCCCTAGGGTGGAACGGTGTGCTGAAACAATATCTCCCGCTTCGCTAAAAGATGTAATGGCTCTGCTTGCGTCTTTTTGCGTTCTAATGCTTTCATCAGCTATACCTAAGCTTTTTGTATCCATGCTACGTAGGGTTATAAACATGCCTTGTGAGGCGTTTGCACCAGATTGAATCCACAGATGTTTTTCAGAATAAGTGTTTTGATTTGGTGGATTCGGTGGATTTGGTGGATTTGGCGGCTTCGGTGGATTTGGTGGATTTGGTGGATTTGGCGGATTCACCGAAAAAGGGGGAGCTAACGGTTTAATATTAGTCCAAGGCGGGTTTGTTTGTGGCGGAGTCACATTTTCAAGAAGCCATAAAACAATATTACTATTATTGTTAGCTACTGCTGTCTTAGTTGTGCCTGCTGGATAGTCGTAATTAATTATATCTCCTGGAGTATAAGTACTAAATTCAAAAGGCAATAAAATATTGCCAACCGGGTCTTTTACATGGGTAGTAATATTAACGTTTTGACCACTTACCGCAAGACTTCCACCAGTATATATTATCTTACCTGGATCCCCTAATAAAACATTACCAGTTCTCCCTCCCCCTATCCAACCGCCATATACTTCTATACCACCACCAGTTTGCGTTAATATAGCTCCTGCTCCTGTGCTAGTATAACCACCGCCACCAATAGAAGCTCCATAATTACTCGATGTTCTTCTATCATCAATAATAATACGCGCTGTGTTATTTACGTTTACATTACCACCAGCTCCACCACAGCCTCCTCCAATTGCAGCAGCATGTGCAGTTTCACTTGCTATTATCGTAACTATACCACCATTAAAATTCAATGTCCCTCCTTGACCTGAATGCCCTCCACCAATAGCTGCTCCATGTGATTCATTGCCAATGGTAATATTTATTTTCCCGCCATTTATTGTTATTGTACCAGCGTGTTTATTTGCATTTGTTCCGCTTCCACCAATACCTGCCCCTGATGAGTCGATTGCTGTATTAATATTTAATATTCCGTCTCCATCAATAGTAACATCTGAATTTTGTAGGACGCTAATAACTGCCCTAACAGAAAGCCTATCACTAACCAATGTGTTAGTTCCCAATAATTCTAAACTATTTCCAATTCCATTAAATACAATAGCTGAAATATCTGAAGTTTGCTTAATATTTAAATCCTCAATAAAAAGTTTTGACCCGGCATCACATACAATAGAAACATTATTTAATTCATTCGCATACGTTTGTTTAATAAGCACATTATCTGTTGTTTTCACTCTAATAGTCCCAGTAAAATTAGCATCTATTTCATAAACACCGCCGCTTGTAATAGTTATTGTACCGCTACCATTAATACTGCCAGCTAGGTTTGTAGGCGGTGTAGCTGCAAACGGCGCAACGGAATTATTATTACTAACAGAATTAAGCATATGCGTAGAACTATTAGTATTAGAAGCTGAATTTATTTGGTTACTCTTTCCTAACAAAACAGGAATTTTGTTAAACTCTGTCTTAATCGAAATAGTATCAATTTCTTCTAATAATTGCTGCAACTCGTCATCTAGCTTCTGTCTATCATCGTCGTTTAGTGTTTCTGTAGCCGCATAAATAGCAAGTTCCCTACCTCTGTTAATCATATTATTAATTTCTGCAAGTGCACCGTCTGCGGTTTGAATCAAAGAAATACCTTCTAGGGCGTTTTGGTCAGCTCTGCTTAAACCACGTACAAGTGCACGCATCTTAGAGGAAATAGCAAGCCCAGCGGCATCATCAGCTGCAGAATTTATCCTAAGACCGCTAGATAGTTTCTCTGAATCTTTTTCAATCTTTTTATTATTTATGCCTATCCAATGAAGTGAATTAATAGCTAAAACGTTAGTATTTATTACCATTGCTCTCACATCCTATAAGATTTAATACTTTTAATTTTCATTTTGTGCTTTAAGTATGCGTAAAACATTTAAAAATTTTAGAATGTTTCAACATTTAAACATCTAGTTGAAAGACTTTGCTTTTTATGTTACTTATATATCGGCATAATGTGGAAATAGTATTAACATAGTTATACATAGTTTTCTAAATTGCAATTAAATTTTCCTTAAACTGCAATTAAATTAACACATTAATTTTATTAAAGTAGATTAGAAGTAAAAAAATACAACATAAAAACTATTATAACATTTGGTTTTTATATTGTATTTTGCTAAAACTGTTTTAGGGAACAATGTAGAAAAAATATTTTTAAAATTAAAGCCTAAAGCACTATAGTTTTAAACTTTTTTATTATGAATAAAAAACATATAAGTTAGCTCTGATTTCAGCCAAAAAAATTATCGACAAGATAAAACTAATTTGCTATACTATTTTCTATGAAAAATTATTGAGAGAAATACATACAGAAGTGAAGGGAGCAAACAATGGAAAAGCTTGCAATTTTAGATTGTGGTGGTCAGTATACAAAAGTTATAGATAGAAAAGTACGTGAACTTTTAGTTGAAAGTCATATTTTTCCTATAGATGTTTCAGCTGAAAAATTAAGGGACTATAACGGAATTATTTTGTCGGGAGGTCCTGAAAGTGTTTGGGAGAAAAATTCAATTAAAACAGATAAAAATATTTTTTCTTTAGGTATTCCTATTTTAGGAATTTGCTATGGAATGCACTTAATAAATGTTTTTTATAATGGGATAGTTTCTCCTAATGTAAAAAAAGAATATGGCGAGGCTGTAATCGACATCAAAAATAACTGCCCTCTTTTTGAAGGTCTATCAGAAAAACAATCTGTATTAATGAGCCACGGTGACTCGGTTGAAAAGGTGGCTGAAGGGTTTGAGGTTTGTGCCGTTTCAGGAGACGTTATTGCCGGAATTTATAATAAAGAATTGAATATTTATGCTGTACAATTCCACCCAGAAGTTGACTTATCTGTTAATGGCAAGCAAGTTATTGATAATTTTTTAAGAAAAATTTGTTGCTGCAAAGATAAGTATTCTCTTGAGGATAGAATAAATACTTCTATTTCTCAGATTAAACATAAAGTTGGAGATAATAAAGTTATTGTTCTCGTAAGCGGTGGAGTAGATTCAGCAGTAACGGCAGCATTGCTTGTAAAAGCTTTAAAGCCTGAACAAATTTATGCTGTTCATATAGACCACGGTCTTATGCGCAAAAATGAAAGTGATTTAATTTGTGAAGATTTAAAAAAACAAGGGCTTAAAAATTTAATTAGAGTAAATGCAAAAGAAGATTTTTATAATATAATATTAGATGATAACGGTAAGAAATTAGGCCCTCTTACCTCTCTTATAGACCCAGAAGAAAAACGCAATTTAATTGGTCAAGTTTTTATAAAAGTAACAGAAAAAGCAACAAAAGATTTGGATTTAGATTTCCAAAATACTTTCCTAGCACAAGGGACACTCCGTCCTGATTTAATTGAAAGCGGAAACCCTTTAGTTAGTTCATATGCAAAAAAAATAAAAACACATCATAATGATGTGGACATAATCAGAAAAGCAAGAGAAAAAGGGCTAATTGTTGAGACGAATTGGGATTGGCATAAGGACGAGGTTCGCCAAGTTGCAAGATTATTAGGGCTTTCCGAAAAAATAGCAAATCGTCAACCATTTCCTGGTCCTGGGCTTGGTGTTAGAATTATATGCAGTGATGGAATCGAAGCTATTCCAAAAGAAGATTGCACTAAACTAGAGGACTTAATTAGCAACTATAAAGAAGTATGTGATGCTCGTATTGCTCCAGTAAAAACTGTTGGGGTTCAAGGTGACTATCGAACACATGGTTATTTAACACTTTTATGGGATAATGGAAATAAATTTGAATGGGATAATTTTTATAATATATCAAAAGAAATAACTAATAATATACATTCTGTAAATAGAGTAGCATACGTATTAAATGAAAATGTTCCATCAGGAAAAATAAAATTAAACCCTGCATACATTAGCGACGAATCAGTAAAAATACTACAAGAGATTGACAACATGGTTACTACAGCATTAGAAAATAAACCTATCAGCCAAACGTTTGCTGTTTTAGTTCCAATAGGAATAACTAAAAAATATTCTGTTGCTATTAGGACTTTTGTTACAAACGACTTTATGACAGGTCGTCCGGCTTCTATAGGTACAGATATAGAGTATGAACTTGTTTCTCAAATTGCAAAAGATATAAAAAATAAATTTGATGAAATAGAATTTGTGCTTTATGATATAACAAGCAAGCCACCAGCAACATGTGAGTGGCAATAAAAGAATAAAATATTTTGGGGCTTTAAGCCCCAAACCTCGACTTCTTTCTTAAAAGAAAGAAGCAAAGAACTTTTGCCAAAATTCCGCAAAGCGAAATTCCTTGATAAAGTTTTTTGAAGGGTTTGGGAAACTTTTTTTCAAAAAAGTTTCCCAAGGTTTTTTTATTAACAATATTGATACAAAAATAAATATATTCTTATTAAGGAGGAAAATAATGTTAATTGTTCAAAAGTTTGGCGGAAGTTCTGTAGCAGACGCCCAACGAATTAAAAATGTAGCAAACAGGATTGTTGAAACTTATAAAAAAGGGAATAAAGTAATAGTTGTTCTTTCTGCACAAGGAGATACTACAGACGATTTGATAGAAAAAGCAGCGGAAATAAGCGATAACCCTTCCAAAAGAGAAATGGATATGTTGCTTTCAACAGGTGAGCAGCAATCTGTCGCTCTTATGGCTATGGCTATACATAAACTGGGCTATCCTGCAATTTCTTTAAATGGAACACAAGTAGGAATGTATACATCATCAAATCATTCTAATGCAAGGATTAAAAAAATAGACAATGAAAGAATTAATTCAGAATTAGAGAAAAACAATATTGTTATTATTGCTGGATTTCAAGGGTATAACAGAACAGGTGATATAACTACACTTGGCAGAGGCGGTTCTGATACAACAGCTGTCGCATTAGCAGCCGCACTAGATGCAGATTTATGCGAAATTTATACAGATGTAGACGGAGTTTATACTACTGACCCTCGAGTTGTTAAAAATGCTAAAAAAATTGATTGTATTAGTTATGATGAAATGTTGGAATTGGCTGCTATGGGTGCAAAAGTCCTTCATAGCCGCTCTGTTGAGCTTGCCAAAAAATATAATGTTAATTTAGTAGTACGCTCAAGTATGTCTAATGAGGAAGGTACATTAATTAAGGAGGATGCAAGTGTGGAAAATGTATATGTAAGCGGTTTAGCTGTTGATAAAGATGTTGCTCGTATTTCAATTGTTGGTATAAAAGATGAGCCAGGAATGGCTTTTAGAATTTTCTCTCTTTTGGCTAAAAATAAAATATCTGTAGATATTATTTTGCAATCTATAGGACGTAATAAAACTAAGGATATAACATTTACTGTAGCAAAAACATATATTAAAGATACATTAGAAATTTTAGAAAAAAATAAAGATTTAATTTGTTATGACCATGTAAGCTTTGATGATAAAATTGCAAAGCTTTCTGTAGTTGGTGCTGGTATGGCCTCAAATCCTGGTGTAGCTTCTCTTATGTTTGAAGCACTTTTTGAGGCTGGTGTTAATATTCAAATGATTTCGACTTCAGAAATTAAGATATCAGTTTTAATTGATGAAAAAGATTCAGACAAAGCTTGTAACTCTGTTCATGAAAGGTTTATTGAGCAGAAAATAGAACTTAAACATTAATTACTAGTTTCCTATAGTATCCAAGATTTTTTATAAATTATAGGAGATACTAATTACTGAGGTGGATTTTATGGATATAAATTGTACAAATAAGTGCTTTTACCAATCAAATGGAAAGTGCAACCTTATACGTTTGCCTTCATACACTCAGTCTGCCCAATCTAATGAAACAGACTGCCCTTACCTTTGTAATTAGTATAGTTAGTCAACAGGCGTACTTTTGATGGGACATCAAAATCTTGGTATACCCAATATAAATATTTTGAAATGTTTGGGAAACTTTTTCTACAAAAAGTTTCCCAATATCTTTTTACTCAAAACATTTTACTATATCACATACTATCAATAATATTTCTAGCAATCCAAACTCCGGCAGCACCTGCTTGTGCAAGACCTCTAGTAACTCCCGCACCATCGCCACCACAGTATAGCCCTTCAATATCAGTTTCTAAAGTCTCCTTTAACTCCGGTCGTGCAGAATAAAATTTGGCCTCTACTCCATAAAATAAAGTATGCTCTGAAGCCATACCAGGAGTTACTTTATCAAGCGCATATACCATTTCAATTAAACTTTTCATTGTTGTATACGGAAGGACAAGCCCTAAATCACCAGGAACAGCCTCCTCTAAAGTAGGTTCAATAAATCCTTCTCTTATTCTTTTTTCAGTTGAACGTCTGCCTCTGATTATATCTCCAAACCTTTGCAAAATTACACCACCATTTGAAAGGTCATTTGCTCTTTTGCAAATTTCTCTTGCATATTCATTTGGCTTATTAAAAGGTTCTGTAAATTTATGGGAAACCAATAATGCAAAATTAGTATTATCCGAACCAAGTTTAGGGTTCTTGAAGGCATGTCCGTTTGCTGCCATAACACCACTATGATTTTCGACAACAACATGACCAGAAGGGTTACTGCAAAATGTTCTTACTTTAGTCCCGACTGATGTATTAAAAACAAACTTACCCTCATATAAATGTTTGTTTATATCATGCATTATAACGTCAGATGTTTCAGCACGAACACCTATATCTACCTGATTGCTATGCATATTTAGCTTATGCTTTTTAAGTGTTTCAGTAAGCCAAGCAGAACCGTCTCTCCCAGGTACAATAATTACTTTTTCGGTCTCATAAATATCACCATTTTTAAGAAAAATACCGCATACCTTTTCTTTTCCGTCAACCTGCTTTGTGACAATGTCCTGAACTTCACTTTTAAACTTCATATCTATTTTATCTTTTAAATATTCATATATAGATTTTAATATTTCCAAGTTCTGTTCAGTTCCCAAATGCCTAACTTTTGCACGCAATAATTTAAGCCCAGCACCATAAGCTTTCTGCTCAATTTTTCTAACAGCTTCCGTTGTTGGATTTGTAATATCTCTTGTTGCACCATGTTTTAAGTTGATTTCATCAACATATTTTATTAGCTGCAAAACTTTAGTAGAAGGAATATAATCATTTAGCCAACCGCCAAATTCGGTTGTAATGTTAAATTTTCCGTCACTATATGCTCCTGCACCACCAAATCCTGCTGTAATTGAGCAAGCCGGTTTGCATCCTGCATTATCCAAGAGACCATTTTTAGGGCAAAATTGAGTTTTTCCGTCAAGAATAGGACAATGCCTATCAAATATACTATGCCCTTTATCTATAAGAAGTATTTTTTTATTAGGTGCTTTTATAGAAAATTCATAGCTAGCATAAATTCCTGCTGGTCCAGCACCTACTATTACTACATCATACTTCATAAAATCAATTCCTTTCAATGTTGCAACAAATTTTTAAAAAGTGATAAAGCTTTTAATTATAAGTTTTCTATTTCTTTTATTAATATTCTCATAAACCTAGCAAAAACAATACTAAATTTATATTAACAACGTGTAAAATTTTAATATTTTCTACTTTGTCAAGTTTACGTTATATTATATCATAATTTTAAACTAGCTGCAAATTGCTTGAAATAATACAAAAAGTAGTTATAATAATACTAATATATTGTATACAAAAAGGGAGAAAATATGATGAACAAAAAAGTATCTCTTGCTAGATGCGAAAATTATAATTTAGAAGATGTTAAAAATGCCATTAAAAAAAATATAGACAACATTGGAGGGCTTAAAAAATATGTAGAGTCGGGTGAAAGAGTTCTTTTAAAAGTTAATTTACTTATGAAGAAAAAGCCGGAGGATGCTGTTACAACTCACCCAACATTTGTTAGGGCGCTTGCAGAGATTTTCATTGAAAACGGAAATGATGTATTAATAGGAGACAGCCCTGGGGGAGCATTTAACGAAAGAATATTAACAAGTTTATATTCAGCAACAGGCTACAGTGAAATAGCTGAAAAAACAAATGCAAAGCTTAACTTTAATGTAAAATCATCGGAGAAAGAGACACCAAACGGGTTTGTTTTAAAAAAAATGGTTATAACAGATATGTTAAATGATGTAGATAAAGTTATTTCAGTATCAAAACTTAAAACACACGGCATGATGACTTTTACTGGTGCGGTTAAAAACATGTTTGGAACAATTCCTGGAATAATGAAGGCTGAATATCATCTTAATATGCCCGAATATGACACTTTTGCTGATGCAATGATAGATATTTGCATTAATGCAAACCCCATTCTTTCATTTATGGACGGTATTGAAGGAATGGAGGGTGACGGACCTTCGTCAGGCGATAAGAGAAATGTTAATGTTGTGATAACATCAGAAAGCCCTTATCATCTTGATAAAGTAGCATGTAAAATAATAGATTTAGACTTTCAGAAAGTTCCAATTATTAAAAATTGCATAAAGAGAGGTATTTGTAAAGAAGGACTATTAGACATTGAGCTTTTAGGAGACGATATATCATCTTTTAAATTAAAAGACTTTAAAATACCAGAAACCAGAATTTTAAATCCTACAAAAAATATGCCAAAAGCATTTTCTGATATTATAAACAAATTTTTACAGCCAAAGCCAGTATTTGATTATGAATTATGTATTAAATGCGGTGTATGTGCTGAAAACTGCCCTGCAAAAGTCATTGATATGTCAGCAAAAAAACCTATTGTAGATTTAAGTAACTGCATAAGATGTTATTGTTGTCAAGAATTATGCCCTAAAAAAAGTGTAAAAATTCACCGTCCAGCTATACTAAAATATATTACAGGAAAGTAAAAATGCCTTTTAAAATAAATATAAATTTTGATTATAATAGTTAGTAACATTTACTTAGTCATTTATATACTTATTAACAAAATTTGTAAATAACAATAACTATTTAAGAATAATATAGTGAAAATATCAATTGACATTAACATTTATTAAGTTTACTATAATTGTATAAATAAAGTAACTATTCTAAGTTTTTACTATGTATATGGAGGAGATTTTATGAAATCAATTAATATTAATTTAAATTCTATTGATAAGGTAAAAAACTTTGTTAATATTATTGCTACTTTAGACGGTGACTATGACTTATCGTCTGACAGATATGTAGTTGACGCTAAATCAATAATGGGTATTTTTAGCCTTGACTTAGGTAAATCATTAAAACTTGATATTCATGACGATAGCCAATTAGATACTGTAACATCAAAGCTTAAAGATTTTATTGTTTAATCTAAATTAACGTGAGTTCGACGCAATAAGGCTGTGTGGAACTCACATTAAATTAATAGAAATATTTATAATTATTATTGGTAAACATTTGGGGAAACTTTTAAAGTAGAAAGTTTCCCCAAAACTTAAAATTAACTTTTTTATTATTTTAAACTTTTTATAAAATTTAAAACTTACACTTATCTAATCGCTTGTATCAAATTTTTTAAATCTGCCCATAGCATATACCTTTTTCATAATTTCTTTTTCTTTTCTTCCCAATTTTCTACCATATAATTTTTCAATCTCTTTATACAACAATTTTGAATTAAACGGGTGTCTAGTAGCTTCCTTTGATTTGTCTAGTTCATTCAAATTAAAAATTTGTATTTTCATATCATCATTTTTAACAATTTTGAAAATTTCACCAGTGTAAACAGCATCATTAAGAGCGTCATGAAAAACCGCCTCTTTTGGTATATTTAGGGCATCTACTGCATTTTTTAAACCTATAGAAGCCCCTCCTGGTATTTTTAAGTATTGCGTTGCAAGCATTTGAACATTAATAAATTTTTTTGTTAAGGTATTGTGGTCTAAATTATAATATTTTATATTTTTGTATAGAAGCTTTATATCGCTTCCTCCCCAAATACAAAAAATATTATTTTTGTCTCCAACAAAATCCAATACTTCTTCATATATTTCAGGAAAAGTTTTTTCCCCTTTAAATGTCTTATTTGATAAACTTGTTATTTTTTCTACAAAAGGATGCATTCTTTTATAAAGCTGTGGTTTTGCAAGCAAGCTTTTTTTATCAACAATTTTAAAATCTTCACTCATTTTTACAAGCCCGATTTGTATAATTTCAAATGGGCATTCAGGGATTACAGGTGTTTTTATACCATCTTCAAAATCGAATGGCTGGTTAAACTCCAAATCCATTAAAATATAGTACATATTAAATCTCCTAAGCTGAAGTAAATTGGGTTTGCTATTATTTATAATGTAATAATAACATTTTTATTAGTATATTACAATTATGAAGCTAATTTTATTTATAAATTTTTTAAACATTCTCCATAAATACAATACATATCTTTTCCAGCTCTCTTAGCTTCATACAAGGCTTCATCAGCCTTTTTATACAAATCCTCATATGTTAATCCATCACGATTAAAAATAGAAATTCCTATACTCATTGATATTTTATATTCTCTGCCATTTACATCATATATTTTATTGAAATGAGAAATAAATTCACTTATTTTTTCTTTTATAAAATCAACATTTGGTATATCACGAATAAGCAAAACAAATTCATCTCCTCCAAACCTGCCTAAAACATCAGTGGAGCGAAACATTTCTTTAATCTTATTAGCAACCTCCATTAGAACTTCGTCCCCATATAAATGCCCAAATGTATCATTAACCATTTTAAAATTATCAAGGTCAGCACATATTAAAGCATGAGTAACAGTTTCGTCTTGTTCCAATATATTTGATATAAGCGTTTGTGATGTAACTTTATTGTAAAGCCCTGTTAGTTGGTCACGGCTTGCTTTTTGGTGAAGAAGCTCTGATTCCCTCTCTTGTCTATCAATATTTTCAAGAGAACCTATAATTTTATATGGTCTATTTCTCCAATCATTTATAACAATTCCTGAAAAGGTAAAATAATAATAATTATCATGATTATTTTTTATTCTCAATTTTTTATTTTCAACATTAATTCCTTTAGACATGTCGTCATACATTTTTTTAAAAATATTTATGTCGTCTGGGTGAATTATATTTAATTTCATATCTCCATCCAATAAAAGTAAGCTTTCAGGATTAATACCAAAATTCTCATTAAAATTACATAATATTGTTATTTTTCTTTTAACAAAGCCCCATTCAAATATTACTTTTCCAGTCTGTTCTGCTAAAGCACAAAGACAACGCTCATGAACTATAGCTTTGTTTCTCGCTTTGATTTGCTGAAAAACAATATAAGAAACTAAAATTAAAGAACAAGTAAAAATAACTGTTGCTGAATTTATTACCATATTTTCAATAAAAATAAGTTGCTCACTTATAACATCTTCTGGAACAATAGTAAAAACATACCAGTCATTTACTGAAAGTGGGCAATAACTGGCATATGACTTTTTACCATTATCATTCTCAATAAAAAATACACCGCCTGTAGAGTTTTTAATATTTGACTTAATATTACTGTAAGTATAATCATCATGCTTGCTACGAAAATAATCCAGAATATTTTCGCCTTCCGAAAAAGTATTATTTTTATCGCTATCAAATATAATAGTACCGTCTGATTTACTAATATAGGAATATCCCATTCCATTAAAAAAAGATAATGAAAAGAGCTTATCAATTTCCTTTGTTTCATATGAACATGAAATAACTCCTGCTACTTCATTATATCTTATAATTGGAACAGAAAACATTATTATTGATTTTGATGTTTCTAAAACTGCAGGGATAGGTTCTGAAACATATGGCTTTCCTTTTAAAGCTTCTTTAAAAAAAACTTGGTTAGAAACATTTCCGTTTGATTGCTTGTCATTTGTTATAAAGCTTCCATCTGGATAGGCTATAGCACATCTCAAAAAACCATTATTTTTTACTAAGTCATTCATAAGTAGAATTTGCTCATAATCTCCTAGTTTGTCACTATGAGAAAAATTATCAGCTAATGTTTTGAGCTTTGAAAACTGCTCATTTATTTGAGAATCAATAGAAATAACATTTTGAGATGACAACTCCAAAAGCTGATTATAAACATTTTTAATAATCTGGTTTTTCAGATTATTATTAAAAACATACATTTGAAACAATGCTGTAAATATTACAACAATTAACATTATAATTAAAACTATATTTTTTTGTTTCATCTCAAAACACCTCTAGTCACTAAAAACTATTATAGTGTGAGTTCGATTTTAGTGAACTCACACTAATTAACAATATATATTTAACATGAACTCAACGCAATTTTTATTGCACCAAACTCATGTTTTTTAATGAAGTTTTCAGTTCCTCAGCTGCAATAGGTTTTGCAAAATAGTACCCTTGAACAATATCACAACCAAGTTCACGTAAAAATTCTACCTGCTCTTTTGTTTCAACACCTTCAGCAACAGTATGAATTTTTAATTTTTTTGCCATATCCATAATACTTGATATTACAGTTTTTGCTCTAAATTCGCTTCCAGAATTAATAAAAAATGCTCTGTCTAACTTAATAACATCTACTGGTAAATTTTTAAGAAGCCCCAAAGAAGAATATCCTGTACCAAAATCGTCCATAGATAATGTAAAACCAAATTTATGCAGACTATCAAGTACATCATTCAATTTTTTTTCATTATCATATATCGCTGTTTCTGTAAGTTCAATTTCTATTAAATTTCTGGGAATGTTATACTTTTCTACAATGCTGCATATTTCATCTATAAATCTAGGGCTATTCAAATGCATTCTTGAAAAATTTACAGAAACAGTTACAGGAGTAATATTTTCATCTATCCATTCCCTAATAACTGAGCAAGCACTTTCTAGCATATACATATCAAGCTTTGTTATGAAGCCATTTTTTTCAAAAAGAGGAATAAATTCGTTAGGATAAATTATATCATCTTCTTTAGTCTTCCAACGTACAAGTGCTTCTGCTCCAGCAATTGTTTCGTCTGATAGCCTGTATTTAGCTTGCAGAAAAATTTTAAATTCTCTATTTAAAATAGCCTCTTCCATTTTATTTTCTATTTCTTTTTCACGAAGTGCTGCCTGCTTTATACTTCCATCATAGTCGCATATTTTATCTCCTACAGCCTTTTTTGCCATTCTATGTGCATAATTTACTTTTTCAAATATTTTATTTATATCATTTTTATTAGCTTCAGAGCTTTTTTTCGTAACATATCTTCCCATTGGAAATATAACTTTATATCCAATATCGTTTCCAATCAGCTCATTAAACTTATCTTTAAAAGAATTAATAACTTTCATAATTTCTATATCGCTTCTCATTTTAAGCATGATAATAAACTCATCAGTATTAATTCTTGCAAATATGTCTGTTCTATTATCAATAATATATTGTAACGCTTTAGATACATTTATAAGTATTTTGTCCCCTCCTTCATATCCAAAAGTCTCATTAATCAGTTTAAATTTATCTATATCCATTTTAATAAACATATATTGTAAGGTAGTATTCTCATTGAGTAATGCTTGTGCATCTATTTTAAACTTGGCATAGTTGCGACACCCAGTAAGCTCGTCAATGTATGCAATACGTGAAAGTTCATTAATATGTGAGGATTGAATATTCTCCATATTTTTTTCCGTTTTAAATATGTTTATTATTACTATCATGAACAATAATACAATCGTAAATGTTAATATACTTGCCTTAGCAATAATACTATTTGCTTTTTGCGCAATAATGTCCTCTGGCACTATAGAAAATATGTACCAATTATTTATACCTAGAGGTGCATAGTAAGCATAACGTTTTTCTCCGCCTATTGTATAAGATAAACGCTCAGTTTTATGTTCAGAAATATTGCTAATTATTTTTTCCACACTATTATCATTCAAAAATGTTGCTCTATTATGAAAACTATCAAATAAATTACTTTCATTTGTTATTGTATATTTGCTTTTTGCTTGGGCTATTATATCTCCACTACTATCTATTACAAAAGCATACCCCTTTCCGCTAAAAGATGATAGAAATAAGTTATTTAGTTTATTAACATCATATGAACCTACTAATATTCCAGTGATTTTGTTATCTTTTATTATAGGAGTAGAAACGGCAATAATTATTGCATCTCTTATGGAAGACTTAAATGGTTTTGATAGTACTGTTTCTCCCCTTAAAGATTTTTTGAAATAATCTCTTTCATAAATATTAACAGTATGTCCGCTACTAACTATTCCATCTCCATTAGTATCTGCTAAAGTAATATAATCAAAATTTGTTTCCCTTACTATATTAGAAAGTGCTTCTAATAGCCCGTCGGATTCTTCTGTCATATGTGCAGTGGCATTTGCAATAGACTTCATAGTTTTTATTTCCAAGCTAAGTTCGGAAGTAAAGTTAAATTTCTGCTGCTGCATAATTTCCTCAAGGTTTATAAATGTAGATTCTGATAAATCATTACGCAATGTTTGATTGTAAGTATACAATCCTAATAAAACAACGGATATTATAAAAGAAAATATTATAAATAATTGTAATGTCTTTAATCTATTATGCCCAAAACCAAATTTGTGTAATACATTCATATAACATCCCCGCCCCCTTTTTAATTTGGTATAAGTTTGAAACCTAAAATCTATCAAACCATTTTTACTAGCAGTGCAAACATATTATTAGCATAATTATCAGCTTATGTTTATTTATATGGTAAACTAACTTATAAAATCTTATAATTATATTATAAAATATTTATATAGGTTATTTCAATATATTTTATGTAAATATTATTTTAACATAAGTTCCAGGTAGTCGAAAATCGTAAGATTTTTCAATTTTTAAATAAAGTTAGTATAATTACAAATTCCATGCTTTTTTAATTAGATATACACCATCTTTTATTTGCTTACAAGTTAGAGCACTATACCCAATTAATACACTATTTTCATACTTTGGGTTAATTTTTTTTATAAAATATTGTGATATAGGGTATACCTTAACACCTAGAGATAATGCACTTTTGCACATATCCTCTTCCGATAATCCTGTTTTAAGCTTTATAAGAAGGTGGTGACCAGCATTTTCTCCAATAACACTTATACTATCGCCTAACTGATAAAGCTCATTAATCAAAAACTTCCTTTTATCTTTATAGATTTTACGCATTTTATTTATATGTCTTTCAAAATCACCGCTTTTAATAAATTCAGTAATCATTTTTTGTTCCAAAGTAGAAACATTTGAGTTCATATAAGTACATTTTTCTAAATAAATTTTCATTAGTGACTCAGGTAAAACCATATAGCTTATTCTTATTGATGGAGCAATTGATTTTGAGAATGTTCCTATATATATAACTTTTTCGCCTTTATCTATACTTTGCAAGGAAGGAAGGGGTTTTTCATTATATCTAAATTCGCTGTCATAGTCATCCTCAATAATATATGTATCACTATTTTTGCTTGCAAAATTAAGAAGTTTAATTCTTCTATCAATAGGCATACTAATACCTAAAGGAAAATGGTGAGAAGGTGTAATATAAATAGCAACATTTGACAAACCCTCTAAAAATTCAGTTTGTATACCTTTATCATCAATATCTATTGGTATTATTTTATTGCCCATATTTTCAAATATTTTATACGCTTTTAAATAAACAGGATTTTCAAGTGCAATGTTTTTATCTCTTCCTAAAATAAAGCCTAAAATTTGCAGTATATTACTTGTTCCAGCACCAATTATAATTTGATTTTCAGAACATTTTACACCTCTTGAACGGTACAAGTGATTTACAAGTGCTTTTCGCAAATTTATGTCACCTTGCACATCAGGTTTTTTTAAAAGAGTTAAATCATTTTCATCAAAAGTAGTTTTAAATATTTTTCGAAATGTATTAAATGGGAACAGATAGTTGTCAATGTCTCTTGGAGAAAAGTCAATTAATATTTTATTATTATCATTTATTGCTATACTCTCATTATTTTTAGTATATGTATTATCGTTTAAGTATTTATCTATTTGGCAAACAAAGTAACCCCTTTTTGGCTTAGGCTCAATATATCCTTCTGCAACTAGCTGACTATAGGCTGTATCTACTGTATTAATGCTTACAGAAAGATGTAATGCGAGTCTACGTTTTGACGGCAATTTGTAACCATAGGTGATATTTCCTTTTACTATCTCATTTTTTATATGCTCATAAATTTGTATGTATAGGGGTTCAGAATTATTTTTAAATAGTATTGTCAACATATATATAACCTCCTTAACTGATACCGTTAAAATATTAAAAACTGGAACTTTTAATAGTATCAATATAATTGTAGAATATCTTAATTAAAAAGTCAATAAAGTCTATTATTTGATAAATGAATTTATTTTTCATTTATAGATAAGAAAGTTTGGAATATAAATATCTTATTTGGAGGTAGTAAATTATTATGGAAGTACAAAAAAAAGTAGTAGCAATTCATGATATATCTTGTGTAGGAAGATGCTCTTTAACTGTTGCTCTTCCTATAATTTCAGCGGCTGGTTTTGAAACAAGTGTTTTGCCTACTGCTGTTTTATCAACTCATACAGGTGGTTTTGAAGGCTTTACATATCGTGACTTAACAGAAGATATTATGCCAATATCAAAACATTGGGAAAGCCTAAACCTATCATTTGATGCATTATACAGTGGCTTTTTAGGCTCATTTGAACAAATTGATTTAATTTCACATTTATTTGATACATTTAAAAAAGAAAATTCTATTGTTATGGTCGACCCAGTTATGGCTGATAATGGAACACTTTATCCTGTGTACTCTCCTGAAATGGCAAAGGGAATGGCTAAATTGTGTAAAAAAGCCAATATAATTGTTCCAAACTTAACAGAAGCAGCTTTTATACTTGATGAAGAATATGTTGGTGATAATTATGATAAAAAATATATTGAGTCAACTTTAAAAAAACTTTCTGAATTAGGTCCAGAAAAAGTTGTATTGACAGGTGTTTCCTTTGAAAGCGAAAAACTAGGTGCGGCTTCATTCGACAGCACTAATGGCGAAATAAACTATGCATTTTGTGACAAAGTTGATGGATATTTTCATGGAACAGGAGATGTCTTTGGAAGTGCATTGCTTTCTGCTTTATTAAAAGGTTTTTCATTAGAAAAATCTACTCAAATTGCTGTAGACTATGTGCATAAGTGTATTACATTAACACAAGAATTAAATCTGGAAAGACGTTATGGTGTATGTTTTGAAAGAGCAATACCTTATTTTATAGATATTTTAAAATAATAATTGAGAAATTTGTCTTTATGTCTCAACAGCTCTAAGACAAAGTTTTTGAAAGACCTAGGAAACTTTTTTAAAAAAGTTTCCTAGGTCTTTTTTTATTGATATTAACATATTTATGAAACTCTTTCAAGAAGTGCTTTTTTTGCCGCATCTGAAGCAGTTGCAGCATCAGGAGTATAAATATCTGCTCCTATTGACTGACAAAAACTCTCTGTAACAGGTGCTCCTCCCACCATTATTATAGCTTCTTTTCTTAATCCTTCTTTTTCAAATAATTCTACAACCCTTTTCATTTCTCCCATTGTAGTTGTAAGAAGTGCCGAACAGCAAACAAGCTGACAATTTTCTTTTATGTATGTTTCAAGAAATTTTTCAGCGGAAGCGTCAGTACCTAAATCAATAACTTGTATACCTTTTCCTTCGAGCATCATTTTTACAATATTTTTTCCTATATCATGTAAATCACCTTTTACTGTTGCAATTACAGCTTTTCCTATAGGCTTCTGATTAGTTTCTGTTAGATATGGTTTAAGAATTTCAGTACCTATATTCATTGCTCTTGCGGCAACTAATACTTCGGGAACATAAATTTCATTATTCTTAAATTTTTCGCTAATTATATCCATTCCTGGTAGCAAGCCTTCTTCTAAAATCTGTTTTGCCAAAAGTCCCTCATTCAAAGATTTTTGAACTAACTCTTTTACAATATTTGCTCTGCCTCTTTGAAGAGATTGAGAAATTTCTAATAATGTACTCAAAATAAAACCTCCGTTATTTTTAATTAGGGTATTAACAGGAATATTTATTTGTTATAATAACAGATACTAACATATTTTAAATATTAGTTCAATAAGGAGTAAAACAAATATTATGCTACGACTTAAATTTATTGGCTGTAAAATTTTATACAGGGAAATAAGTCTTATATCAGCAAGGTGCGAAAATATTATTGATACAACATTTATAAGACAGGGTTTGCATAATACACCAACAAAATTAAATAAAATTTTACAAAAGGAAATTGATAAAATTGATAACGGAGATGACATTTACAGCTACCAAAAAAGTAATGGGGAGGCAAATTTAGAGAATGATTTTGATGCTATACTTTTAGGTTATGGCTTATGTTCAAATGCTATTTTGGGATTAAAAAGCAGTAAATATAAATTGGTAATACCAAAAGCACATGACTGCATTACACTTTTCTTAGGCTCAAAAGAAAAATATAAAAATTATTTTGACGATAACAATGGTAGAATTTACTGGTATACAAGGGGTTGGCTTGAGAATTGCCCAATGCCAAGCAAGCAAAATATGGAAAAATTAATGAAAGAATATACTGATAGATATGGGGAAGAAAATGCAGAATATTTGATTAATATAGAACATAGCTGGATAAATGATTATAGATTGTGTAACTTTATATACTGGAAAGAACTTATTAGTGAAAATTATATAAATGAAGCTAGGGAAGCGGCAAGTTATTTTAATTGGAAATTTAGTGCAATAGAAGGAACTTCAAATTTGCTTGAGAATTTTTTAAATGGGAATTGGAGTAGTGAGGATTTTATTACTGTTGATGCAGGAACTACTATTACAGAAGCGTTATTATCGTTTTATTATTATAAATAAGTTTATGGGGAAAGATAAATATAGTATATCACACTCAGGGCAGAAGAGTATAGGAAATAGAAATAGTTATTCCTCTATACAGATAAGTGGCTTATAGCATAATTTCTAAATTATACCATAAGCCACTCTAATACTAACCAAAAAAATCCTTTAATCTAAGTAAGAACTTTAAGTTAGCTCCTTATATTTACTGTTCATTTTCTTCTAATAAAATTTTATGTTCAAGTAATGCCAATTCTTTAATTCTTCCATTAAAAAATTTTCTTTGGCAAAAAATATTTTCAAACATCATGCCATTTTCTTGAATAGTCATAGTATTAACCATTTCTAAAAATAATTTTTCTTCCCCATTTTTATCTACAACAAAAGCATTTGCTTCACACATTTTTTTTACCACCTCTTAATTGAAACTTAACAAGCTCAACAATATCATCTATATAATGAGGCAAAGGCTTGCTAAGATTGCCGGCAACTTCTATTTTGGATTTATTAAGCGGTATAATCATTTTTATAGCATCGCTTTCGGAAACTGATGTTGCCATTTTTGATGTAAACTCTCCATAATAAGAATTGGCTACTAAAATCCCAACTAAACCAATAATAATATCGACTCTTGAAGTATTGTATACTACAGCATTTTCTCCAGTAGCACCTTCATTAGCACCGGCTTTTAACATCATAGATGTTGCAAGCGAATTTGTTCCCAAAGCAAGAACATCAATTTCTTCACCAAAATTTTTCTTTAGCTTTTCAACAATAGCCTTTCCGATGCCGCCGCCTTGACCGTCAATAACTGCAATTCTCAACACAATCCCCCCATTGACTTTCAAGACTTATTTATGATATTATATTTCATAAAAAATTAATTGTCAATATAGTATAATTGTCTATAAATAAGGGTTTAAGACTTTAATTATAAAAAGTTTTTTAACCCCTTTTTATTAGTATTTATTTTGTTGAACATAAAATTTTATTAACAACGCTTACAATAGATTTTAGAGAGGACTTAGTAATACTACTGCTCACACCTGCACCAAAATAAGATATACCTTCTTTATCTGAAATTTCCATATAAGTAATTGCTCTTGATTTTGAGCCATACTCCATTGAGTGTTCACTATAGTTAATAATTTCAAACTCTATATTTAGCTCATTCATTAATCCATTGCAAAAAGCATCAAGTAAACCATTTCCAAATCCTTTAATTTGTTTTTCTTCCTCATTAATTTTAATAACAGACTTAACTCTAATTTCTCCATTATTTTTTTCTTTATAACTTATTAATGAAATAGGACTTTCTATATCAATATAATTTTGCTTAAATAAATCATAAATTTGTTCTGGAAGAAGCTCTTTATTTTTTGTATCCGAAACAGAGGTAACTATTGCTCCAAAATCCTGTTGCATTTTTTTAGGTATATGCATACCATAAGATTTTTCAAGAATAAATGCAACTCCGCCCTTTCCAGATTGACTGTTAATTCGTATAATCGGGTCATAGTTTCTACCAACATCCATAGGGTCTATAGGAAGATATGGAACTTCCCAAACATCAGGGTTTTTCTCTTTCATTCTCGCCATGCCTTTATTTATTGCATCTTGATGCGAACCCGAAAAAGCTGTATAAACAAGTGAACCAGCATAAGGATGACGTGGATGTACAAATAATCCTGTAGATTTCTCATATACTTCTATAATGTCGTCTACATTTGAAAAATCAAGTTTTGGCTCTATTCCTTGTGAGTACATATTCATTGCTAAAGTTAAAATATCTGTATTTCCGGTTCTTTCGCCATTTCCAAACAATGTTCCTTCTACTCTGTCTGCACCCGCTAATAATGCAAGTTCTGTTGCTGCTACTCCTGTACCTCTGTCATTATGGGCATGAAGGCTAATAATGACATTTTCACGATTATTAATATTATTGCACATATATTCTATTTGGTCTGCGTAAATATTTGGTGTTGACATTTCAACTGTGCTTGGTAAATTTATTATTGCTTTATTTTCACTTGTAGGCTTCCAAACATCTAAAACAGCATTACATACCTCTATAGCATAGTCAAGCTCTGTTCCTGTAAAACTTTCTGGAGAATACTCGAATATAAACCTTTCCTTTCCGTATTCCTCAGCTAAATCTTTTAAAAGTTCAGCACCCGAAACAGCAATATCTAATATTTCTTTTTGGCTCATCTTGAAAACAACATCTCTTTGTAATGTGGAAGTAGAATTGTACACATGTACTACTGCCTTCTTTACACCCTCTAATGCTTCAAAAGTTCTTCTAATAATATGTTCCCTTGATTGCGTTAAAACTTGAATAGTTACATCATCAGGAATTAAATTTTGTTCGATTAAAGTTCTTGCAAATAAGTATTCTGTGTCCGAAGCTGCCGGAAAACCAATTTCTATCTCCTTAAAACCAAGTTTAACAAGTAAATTAAAAAAATCAATTTTTTGTTCTAAATTCATTGGGATTTCCAAGGATTGATTGCCGTCTCTTAAATCAACACTACACCAAATAGGTGCTTTTGTTATTGTTTTATTTACCCATGTACGATTAGTTAATTGTATTTGAGGAAATGGGCGATACTTTTTAAAATTCATTTTAATTACCTCCAAATTTTTATTTTGATTTATTGAGTGAGTTTTTTAACTAGATAAAAGTTTACTAAAACAAAAAAGCCTTTCATCTCAATAAGAGACGAAAGGCAGAATTCCGTGGTACCACTCTAGTTTGCTAAAAAGCACACTCAATACAGATACAAGCTTAAAATTATAAAAAGCTGATATCTTGTCAAAGTAACGGTTGACTTCCGGCTATACCTACAAAAGTATTAAAAATACTATAATTTTCAGCAAGCGACTCCGAGGCGAGTTCGGTTTTAATTAGATATTGCTTTTCACCTAACAGCAACTCTCTAAAATCCTCATAAAACTTACTATTCCTCATCACAGTATTAACTTTATTAACAATATATTTTATAATCTATCATAAAGATATTTAATTGTCAACTAGTTTTTAATTATGTTTGCTTAGTAAATAAAACATATTGAGTGGCTATCTTAGAGCCTGTTCATACAGGTTCTAAAGGTCTTTATTTATATGTTTATCAAAATTATTATTTTAAACAGTCTAAATAGCTTTCGCCATTTTCAATATCTTTAATATTAAAATTTTCAGCTATAGTAGCACCTATATTAGCAAACGTAGAACCAATCTGAAGCGAACCGCAACTTTTAAATGATGTAGAATGTATTAATAAAGGTACATACTCTCTTGTGTGGTCACTACCCTTATAAGTAGGGTCAGTACCGTGGTCGGCAGTAATAATAAGTAAATCATCATCATTTAGTTTACTTAATACATTACTTAATTGCACATCAAACTCTTCAAGACACTTACCATAGCCACTAGCATTACGCCTATGCCCATACATAGCATCAAAATCTACAAGATTAGCAAATAGTAATCCGTTAAAGTCTTCGTCCATTAATCTAATAATAATATCCATACCATCAGCATTAGATTTTGTTGGATAAGATTTAGTTATACCCTCTGTATCAAATATATCATTAATTTTACCAACACTAATGACATCAAAATTATTACTTTTCATTCTGTCAAGAACAGTTATTCCGCAAGGCTTAACAGCATAATCATGTCTATTTGATGTTCTTATAAATTCACCAACTTTATTGCCAACATAAGGTCTAGCAATAATTCTACCAACTTTCCAATCGTCCTTCATCATAATTTTTCGAGTTTCTTTACAAATTCGCCATAACTCTTCAATAGGAATAATATCTTCATTTGCAGCGATTTGTAAAACAGAATCCGCAGATGTATAGACAATTAAATCACCTGTTTTAATTTGATGTTCTCCATATTCATCAATAATTTCTGTACCTGAGGCAGATTTGTTTCCAACAATACCCCTTCCAGATATTTTAGTAATTTCGTCAAGTAACTCCTGAGGAAAACCTGTATCAGTAAATGTAACAAATGGGCTAGTAACTTTAAGACCCATCATCTCCCAATGACCTGTCATTGTATCCTTTCCAACAGATGCCTCTTTGAGCTTAGTATAGTAAAACTTATCATTATTAACCTTTTCGCTGTTCTCTAAATCTACAATATTTCCAATGCCCATCTTAATTAAATTAGGTATTTTAATGCCGCCTGTAGTTTCCCAAATATGCTTTAACGTATTAGCACCTATATCGTCATATTTATCAGCATCAGGTAAAGCTCCGACTCCTAGAGAGTCAAGCACAATAACAAAAATCCTCTTAAAATTCATAAAATAACCCACTCTCAAATTTTTATTATTTAACGTGAGTTCGACGTAGTCGAACCGGCTTTGAAACAAGCCGAAAATCGTAAGATTTTTCACGTTATGAGCATAAATTTAGCCTGATTTTGGCTAAATTTGTGCAAATATTATCAAAAGTTCGACAAAGCTTTATTGCGTCGAACTTACGTTATTTAGAATGAGTTCGACGTAGTCGAACTGGCTTTGAAACAAGCCGAAAATCGTAAGATTTTTCACTTATTTAATGCAAAGAGAGTTTAACACAGGTTTTATTGTGCCAAACTCACTTTAGTATAATTTAATAATCCGAATTTTATCTTTCACCCTTATTATAAGGTTTACCGATAGCTGCAGGTGTAACAGACTTACCAATAAGCCCTGCAAGTGCAATCAATGTTAAAATGTATGGTATCATAGCGGTAAACTGATTAGGTATATTTATTACACTTGAAATAGAAATTTGGAATGCCTCTGCAAGACCAAATAAAAACGCTGCAATAACTATATACACAGGATGCCATTTACCAATAATCAATACTGCCAAAGCCATAAATCCTCTACCGCTAGTCATAGACCTAACAAAGGAATCTCCATCTCCTATAGAAAGATAAGCACCAGCAAGACCAGAGAGTGCACCGCTAATAACAACAGCAATATACCTTACATTTTCTACTTTAATACCCATGGTATCAGCAGCCTGAGGGTGTTCTCCTACTGCTCTTAGATGTAATCCAAATTTAGTCTTATATATAACAAACCAAGATATAGGAACTAATAAAAATGAACAATATACTAAAGGATTAAACTTAAATTCCCCAAATCCCCAAGCAGGTAACTTAGTAACATTGGGACTAATTCCTTCTGTTTGAAATATAATTCTTAAAAGATAAATAGTAAGTGCAGCTGCAATAATGTTTATAGCAGTACCGCTTATTGTTTGATTACCTTTAAACTTAATAGACACAACAGCATGAATATATGCAAATGCCATACCTGTTATGATTGCACCTAAAACACCTAAATATGCATTTTTAGTATAATATGATACAACAACTGCAGCAAATGCACCCATAAGCATAAGCCCTTCTATAGCGATATTAATAACACCTGACTTTTCAGAATACATACCACCAAGTGCACCAATAGTAAGTGGTGTTTGGATTCTTAAAGCTGACAAAATAATATACATAAAACTAATAAAAAATGCTTCCATATTATTTAGCCACCTCTTTCTTTTTAAAAAGTTTATAGAGATTAATAACTTCACCGGCTTGACTAATAGCAGCAAATAAAATAATTAACCCTTGAATAATACCTACGATATCAATAGGTACATCAGCTGCTAGGTTCATATATTGTCCACCGCTTGAAAGTGCACCAAATAAGAGTGCCGAAAATATTATAGTTATAGGATTGTTATTAGCAAGAAGTGCAACTGCAATACCTTCAAACCCAAAATTAGTTGAAATGCCAGAAAGATAAGTATGGTGTAAGCCCAATACACGTTCAGTACCAGCAAGACCAGATAATGCACCACTAATCATCATAACCCAAATAATCTTACCACTAATATTAACTCCAGCATCTTCTGAAGCTAAAGGGTTAAATCCCATAGCTCTAACTTCATACCCAAAAACAGTTCTTTTAATAAGAAAATGTACTAATAATGAACAAGCTATAGCAATAAAAAAACCAATATTTAAGTTTGAATTTTCAAAAGCAGGAATAAAACTTGATAGTTTAACTAAGTATGAAGATTCTAAAACATCAGGGGTTTGTGGCATTTCATTTCTTCTTAATGCTTCAATAATATATCCACCAATACTTAAAGCAATATAGTTCATCATTATTGTACTAATAACCTCATGAACACCCTTTTTAGCTTTTAGCACGGCAGGAATTAATGCCCATAATCCTCCTCCGATAATACCGCAAATAATACTTATAGGTAAATGTAATACCATAGGCAGATTAAATGCATACCCGGCAATGGCAGCACATATAGCACCTACAGCAAGCTGACCTTCTGCACCAATATTAAACATGCCACCCCTAAAAGCAATACCTATCGCAAGACCAGTAAATATTATAGGTGTAGACCTAGCTAGTGTATCTCCAAGGTAAGAAAAATTTCCAAAGGCACCATATATTAATGCAGCATAAGCCTCAATAGGATTAATACCTGAAATTATAAGAACGATAGAACCTATAATGAGTGCAATAACAACAGAAATAATTGCAGAATACGAACCTCTTAACATGTCAAAATTGAATTTTCTAATTGACATCAGCCAAAACCTCCTTATCCCTAGCTACAACACTTGAGCCGGACATCATAAGCCCTAACTGGGTTTCTGTAGCAGTTTTAGCATCAACAATACCAACAATCTTGCCCTCATATATAACAGCAATCCTATCTGACAAAGACATAACTTCTTGAAGGTCTGCGGATATTAGTAATACAGCTTTTCCGCTGTCTCTTGATTCCAGTATTTTTTTATGAATAAATTCAATTGCTCCTACGTCTACTCCTCGTGTAGGCTGTGATGCAATAAGGAAGTCATGCTCTTGTTCGAATTCTCTAGCAATAATAATTTTCTGTTGGTTACCGCCTGATAGTGAACGTGCGTTTACAAGCTTGCCCCCGCCCCTAATGTCATACTTATCAACAAGATAATCTGCATTTTTGTCAATTGAACTTTCGTTCAAAACTCCCATTTTACTGGCGAACTTGTCTTTATAGTGTACACCTGCAATCAAGTTTTCTTTAACAGAAAAGTTTAATATTAAACCTCTTTTGTGCCTATCTTCTGGAATATGCACAACTTTACTTTCTCTAACCTTTCTTGGCGAAATGCCTGATAAAGTTTTTCCTTTAAGTGAAAAACTACCACTAATAGGTTTTCTTAGTCCAGTTAAAACCTCCAGTAGTTCAGTCTGACCATTACCCTCTATACCAGCAATACCAAGTATTTCTCCACCTTTTATACTAAACGAAATGCCTTTTAATTCACCAGAACTGCCAATACCCTTAGCATGTAAATTGTCTACTTTAACAAGTTCATTAGAAACATTTGCTTCTTTCTTTTCTACTCTCAAAACAACTTCACGACCAACCATTATTTGGGCAATTTGTTCTTCGTTTGTTTCTGTTTTCTTAACAGTTCCGACAGTTTTACCTTTTCTTAGTACTGTTATAGTATCAGCTAGAGCCATAACCTCTTTAAGTTTATGAGTAATAAAGATAATAGTTTTACCTTGATTAGCAAATCCCCTGAGACTAGCAAACAATTCTTCAGTCTCATTAGGTGTTAATACAGCAGTAGGCTCATCTAAAATAAGTATTTGTGCATTTCTATATAGTGCTTTAATAATTTCGACCCTTTGTTGAACTCCAAGCGATAAATCTGATACTTTTTTAGTAACGTCAATATTTAAACCATACTTTTTAACAATCTCTTCACACTTTTTAATAGCAGTCTGTTTATCAATCATAATACCTGAAACTGGTTCAAGACCTAATATAATATTTTCATAAACAGTTAATGTTGGTACAAGCATAAAATGTTGGAATACCATTCCGATACCTAGTTCAATAGCCCTTTTGGGAGAACTAATGTCTTCTTTTTTGCCAAAAATATAAATCTCACCTTCGTCAGGTTGATAATGGCCATATAATATACTCATTAAAGTAGATTTACCTGCACCGTTTTCTCCAACTAAAGCAAGAATTTCTCCTGGACTAGCTTCAATATTAACATTATCATTAGCGACAACACCGGGAAACCTTTTTGTTATACCCTTCATTATCAAATTATTTTCCACGTATTACCCACCTCCATAAGCAAACAACACAATTTATTAATGAATGCTCCTACAGCAAAATGCTATAGGAGCAAAAGATAAAATTATGTTTGCAAATAAACTCGCCCATACCTATTCAACTTGATATAAATTATTCTACAGGAACAACAATTTTTCCCTCAATAATTTGTTTTTTGTAATCTTCAATTAAAGCTTTTGTTTCATCTGTAATAGTTGATTTTAACTCTTTAATTTTAGTCTGGTCATCTTCGCTAACACCAGTAGTTTCTTCAACAGTTAAGCCTGATAAATCAGTTAGCTGAACACCATCAACATCAAGACCAAATATTTGAGTGTCACCCATAACAACTTCATTTTTAATACTTAAATCAACAATATCAAAAACAGCATTATCAACTCTTTTAAGCATACTCGCAATTACATTACCAGGTTTAAGCCAGTTTTGATTAGAATCACAACCAATTGCAAATACATTTTTCTCAGCAGCAGCATCAATCATACCTTGTCCGCTACTACCTGCAGCATGATACAATATATCGGCTTTTTTACTAATCATATTGAGTGCAATTTCTTTTGCTCTTGATGGGTTATTAAATCCGCTAGGGTCTGAGCTAACGTATGTGCTTAATACTTGAATTTCAGGATTAGCAGCTTTTGCTCCTGCAGCATAACCAGCCTCAAATTTTTTAATTAATGGGGACTCCATACCACCGATAAACCCAACTACACCTGTTTCAGATTGTTCAGCAGCAAGTACGCCTGCAAGGAAAGAGCCTTCTTCTTCTTTAAATACTAAAGACTTTAAGTTAGGCAAAATATCATCTTTAAAATCATGGTCAATAATAACGAAGTTTGTATCGGGATACTTAGGTGCAACATTTGTAAGTGCTGTAGCAGCATTGAACCCAACAGCAAACACTAAGTCATATTTTTCCTTAGCTAAGAAATCAATAGATTTTTCAATGTCTGCCACATCTTTTGGTTGAATATCTTTGTAGGTAATATTTAGTTCGGCTTTTGCTTTTTCTAATCCCGCAATAGCAGAATCATTAAATGATTTATCACCTTTACCACTAGTAGTTAATACAATCCCTACTTTTAATCCATTAGATTCCTCGGCAGTTGCACCTTCTTTGCTACCACAAGCTGAAAGTGACAAAACTAAAGTTGACAATAAAACCAAAGAAACAACTTTATTAATTATTCTTTTCATAAAATATCTCTCCTTAATTAAACTTTATAAACCTTAATATCATTATTTTCTAAATATTCTACGGCTTCCGCAGTAATATTTTCATCTGTTATAACAGTATTAAATTCAGAAATATCAGCAAAATATGCTGGTTTGATAACATGATACTTAGATGAATCAAAAACTAATATTTTTTCGAGTGATGACTTAATAAGTGTTTGTTTTAACCCAACCTCATACATGTTTGCACATGTAATGCCAAGCTTAGGTGATACACCGGCAGCAGAAATAAACGCCTTGTTAATCCTATATTTTCTTATTAACTTAATCGCTTCTTCACTCTCAAAGGATTGTGACTTTTCTTTAAAAATTCCTCCGCCAAAAACTATTTTAGTAATACCATTATTTCTAACATGGTTTACTACATTAAGTGCATAACAAATAACAGTAATATCAATACTCTTAGGTAAATATTTTGCAATTTGTTCAGTTGTTGAACCAATATCAATAGCTATAATATCACCATCATTAACTAAAGATGCAGCCATTTTCCCTATTTTATCTTTTTGTCTTTCATTTGCTGTACCAGCAACATTTATGTCGTATTTTTCATCATAGTTAAAGTTTTCTTTAATAATTACCCCATTAATAAGATTAACAGTGTAAGGTTGTGAGAACTCTGAAATATCACGCCTAATAGTCATTTCAGAAACATTAAGTCTTTCGGTTAACTCTTTAATAGAAATATACCCTCTTTTTTCTAAAATTTCATTAATTATAGTATGACGTTCTTCTTTTTTACTCATATTTCAGAATACACACCTTCCTCAACTATACTTCTTCAATAATAGCTATACCGTTAGAAGTGCCTATTCTGTCTGCTCCTGCCTCAACCATTTTGCATAAATCAGCATAATTTTTTACACCGCCAGATGCTTTTACAAGCATCTTATCAGCCGAAATTTTTCTCATTAGTTTCACATCATCGACAGTTGCTCCTCCTGTCGAAAATCCTGTAGATGTTTTAACAAAATCCGCATTAGCCTCAAGACAGAGGTTAATAGCTTTTTCTTTTTCGGCTTCAGTCAATAAACATGCCTCAATAATAACTTTAACCAAAGCGTTATTATTAGTTTTTTTAGCTACTTCAACAACCGCTTTAATATCATTTAAAACATAGTCAAAGTTTCCATTTTTTAAAGCTCCAATATTAATAACCATATCAACTTCTAAAGCACCATTTTTAACTACCCACTCAGTTTCAAAAGCTTTAACCTCTGTTGGATTGCAACCTAATGGAAACCCAACAACAGCACAAGTCTTAACGCTGCTACCTTCAAGTTGTTTAGCTACAAAAGGTACATAATAAGGATTTACACAAACAGAGGCAAACTCATATTCCAAAGCTTCTTTACACAGTTTTAATACAGCAGTTTCTGTAGCCTCTGGTTTTAAAATTGTATGGTCTATTTTCTTTGCAATATCTTTTTTCATCATACATGCTCCTTTAAATTTGCTTTAAAATTAATGTAATAAGTTCAATAAACTTTTTAGCACCTTTTTTACCCATTTCAATAACTTCTTCGTGACTTGTAACACTATTAGAAATAGCACTAGTCATATTAGTAATACAAGATATACCTAATACTCTCATTCCACAGTTAACGGCTACTGCTGTTTCGGGAACAGTCGACATACCAACAACATCTGCACCTAAAGCCATGTAAGCCCTAATTTCAGCAGGAGTTTCATAGCTTGGACCATGCCAAAATGCATAAACGCCTTTTTGAATCTTAATATTAAGTTCATCTGCACATTTTTCGGCAATAGAAATATATTCTTTATCATAAGCTTTACTCATATCAGTAAATCTAGGGCCAAACTCGTCTAAATGAGCTCCTCTTAAAGGTGAAGGGCAGAAATTTGAAATATGGTCGTCAATAATCATTAAATCGCCTGGTTTAAAATGTTTATTAATACCTCCACAAGCATTAGTAAGTATTATACTCTCAATTCCTAATTTAGAAAATACCCTAATTGGAAAAGTTAATGTTTGAGTATCATATCCCTCATAATAATGATACCTACCTTGCATAACTAAAACAGTTTTTCCTTCTATATTACCAATAAAGATTTTACCGCCATGACCCTCAACAGTAGGTTTAGGGAAATATGGAATTTCTTCAAAATTAATAACAACAGCATTTTCAATATTATTAGCAAACTCTCCAAGACCAGAACCAAGTACCAAAGCAATTTCAGGTTTCTTGCTAATTTTTGATAATATAAAGCTTGATGCTTCATTAATAGCGTTCATCATAAATGATTTGTCCATATAGTCTAAATTTACGTTTTTCATTTTAACACTCCTTTGTTTTAATATTAACATTTTGTAAAACAATTCTAACATATACTATAATTTATGTCAACATAATAATATTATTCTATATTTTTTTGGTAATAATGTATAATTTTAAACACGTATTTGTTGACATCAAAAAAAATAATGTTATAATAGTAACATAAAGATTAGAGGAGATGTTATAATGGAAAACTCAATAAAAAATAACTTTGTATTATTACCAATTATTTTAGGATTTTTAATATTAGGAGGTATGTTTACCTTATTTGGTTCAATAGTAGATATTTTAAGTGTTTATTATTCAGAAGAACCTAATATAATAATGATTTTATTCTCAACATATAGTATAGGCAGGATTTTTTCAATTTTATTAAGTAGTAAAAGCATTAAAATGTTTACTGCAAAGAAAACGTTTTTAGCAGGCTGTTTTTTTATACTTGTATTTTTGATAGCATCAATTTTTAATACTTCTTTTATAATGGCGTTTATATATTCATCGATTGCTGGATTTGGACATGGTTTAACTGATACATCTGGTATTAGCCTTTTATATGAATTTTTTCCTAATACGTATGCAAGCAAGTTAAGTTTAACACAGAGTTTTTTTGGATTTGGTAATTTTTTATCACCATTTATAATATCTGCTATAGTTAAATCAAATATTAATTTCAAACTTATATTTGTAATTTATGCATTAATATCAATAACTGCTTACCTATCACTATTTTTTATAAAAGGAACAAATAAAAATAAAAGTGAAGGTGTATCAGAAAACAAAACTTCAAACAGTAGTAAAAACATGAGTCCAAAAATAACATTGTTTGCAACTAACATTTCTATTATGGTTCTATCAAGTATAATAAATTGTATTTTGCTAAACTATACTACACTATTTGCACCTATACTATTTAACATTGATAATTCTAATGCGATAAATCTTCTTACTTTTTTTAGTGCCGGCGGGATAATTGGCAGTTTATTTTTTTCAGTAGTATTAAAAAGAGTAACTCCAAAAGAAGTTGCATTCTATAATTCAATATTAGCACTCGTATTACTAACATTATGTCTAATATTAAGTAATTTTATTATTTTAATTGTTTTATTTCTTGCTTTAGGTGGGTTGTATTGTATTATGTTTACACTTGGTATTGGTATTTCGGGTGAACTTTATCCAGAAAATACATCATGGGCAACAAGTATAGTAATATTTTCAAGTGCTGTATCATATATGATAATTCCGATTATTATAAAATCATTTGAGTCATTTTTATCTTTTAAACAAATTTTTTATATTGCTATAGGTTTGAATGTTCTATTAATTTTTACAACTTTTATATATCTTAAATTATTTAAAAAATATCAAGCTTGTACTGGAAATTAGATAGATGGTATAATCTTACAATAAAAAAATACAGAATAAATAAATACGTCTGTATTTTCTACAGTGATGATAAGAAGAAGCAGGCAATAAATAATCACCCACAAAAACTTTATTACCTAATTTATGGAGTAAGTTTTCAGTATCTTTAACATAAAGTGGGTTTTATCAGGTTTGCCATACTCTAAAATAATATTATGAGAGAGGAGTTTTGGGGGATAGAAGTTAGGGGATAAAAGCTTTTTCAGCGTTTGAAAAAACTTTTATCCCCCAAAGTTTTTAGGTTTTTGTAACACATGTGCTGTCTCTAACCAGTAATGATGTAGGTATAATAATCTTTCTGCAAATATCTCTCTGGGTTAGTAGCCTGTTTTCCATCAAATCTACGGCGGCTTCGCCCATAGCATCCATATGCAGCTTTACTGTAGTTAGTGGCGGTATCAGATACTTTGCTTGAGAAACGTCGTTAAAACCGACAATATTAATGTCATTTGGAATAGATAACTTTAATTCGTTACAGGCAAGGTAAGAGCCGATTGCCATTGTGTCGTTTGCGACAAAAATAGCAGTTGGTCTGTCCTCTGTGGATAGCAACTCCTTTGCCAGCTTATATCCGTCCTCAGGGCTATAATTACCGGCTTTTACATAATTTTCGTTAAAAAGATTTAGATTTTCCAAGCACTTACGGAAATAAAACAACCTTTTGTCATTATAAGGTATACCATTATCGTCCTTGTCAATACCTACAATCATTCCAATTTTTTTATGATTTAGCCCGACTAAATATTCAACTGCTGATATAGTAGCTTTTTTGTAATCTATTACAACTGAGTCAAACAAGCTTTCGTCAGGAGACGAGTCCACAAAAACAGTTGGTATATTAAAGTCCTTGATTTTTTTAATATCGTTTTCAAAAAAGGAACCAAGACAAATTAAACCGTCTAAGCCCTTTACGGAGGTAGTAGTATCTTTTTTTGTAATCTTAGTGGTTTTGTATTTTTTTTCCCTTATTATTTTTTCCATAGCTACACGAATAGAAAGATAAAATGTATCCATTAATTCATCTTCCAATGAGTATGAATAATAAAGCCCTAGCCTAAAAGCCTTTTTCCTGTTTTTATTTTCCTTTTTCTCGTATGAAAGCAGTTCGGCAGCTTCAAATATTTTTTGCTTTGTTTTGTCCGAGACATTTAAGGTCGTATCATAATTCAGCACACGGGAAACTGTTGCAATGCTTACGTCTGTTAAGTTTGCAATATCCTTAATAGTAGCCATCTACGTATTGCCCCCTGTGTTATTTTTTATACTACTGCTGAAATATGCCGAGCCAGGCTTTACCTCAGCAGTTAATATGGCAATAAAAATAATAACACATCCTATGCCGGTACGCAATGTCAGAGCTTCATTTAGTATAATAATAGAGAAAATAGCACCGAATAGTGATTCAGTGGATAACAGTACAGCGGCTTTTGTTTCGGTTGTATGCTTTTGACAAATGGTTTGAAGCAAAAAGGCGGTGGTAGTACTGACTAAGCCTAAATAGATTGTAGACATAAAAGCTGATGTTGAAAAAGGTGCTGTCTTGTCTACATCTACAAACAGTAATGTGATAATTGATATTATTGCAGCTGTTATCATTTGTACTAACGTTAAGCTAACGGCATCAGCCCCCTTCTTTAAAAATTCTCCAGTGAAAAAAATGTGGAACGCAAAACCAAACGCACACAATATAGTTAAAAAGTCTCCAAGGTTAACAGTAAAATCTGATTTTAGAGAAATTATTCCAATGCCTAGAATGGATAGGAAAGCACCTGCCGCTCCATATATGTCTATTTTTCTTTTATACAGCACAAAGCTTATAAACGGTACAATAACAACGTTTACTGCTGTTAAAAACGCATTTTTTGAAGGCGTTGTATATACAAGCCCTACAGTTTGCAGCAAAAATGCGGCATATAAGAAAAAGCCCAGTACAATGCCATACTTTAAGGATAAGGCTGTTAGTCCTTTCAGCTTTTTAAAAAACACAGCCACCATGCAAATAGACGCTATGCTAAAGCGAATAGCCATAATTTCATAAGGAGTAAAATAAGTTAATGATATATCCCCAGCTACAAAACCACTGCCCCAAATGATTGCTACAATAAGCAGACCAATTTCTGCAAAATATTTTCTCATCTATATTAGCTCCTTTAGTAAAGTAAGATATACGCCTGATGTCCACGTAAAAGCTTTGTCTGAAAGCCCCTCACCTGTTTTTGCATTAAAGTTCTCTGCCATGCCACCTTGCTTAACAAGTTTAAAAAATTTATTTTTAACTTCTTCTGCAAATTCTGTGTAACCACTTGCCTTAAGTGCATCATAAATTAGCAGGGTAGGGGCCGCCCAAATAGGTCCAAGCCAATAACCATCATTCTTATAAAATGGACTGTTAAGCTTTTCGCTCGCAATGCCAAAATCGGTTAAGAAGTTATTTTTAATGTTGTCAACAAGGTCGTTTAACACTTTTTTGGGCAGCCTGTATGAAATTATTATAGGCAAGCACAGTAATAGGCTAGATTGGTAAGGAATTACACAGTTATCCGCATATGTCTTTGCGAAAAAACTGCCTTCACGGTAAAAGTCATTTATTAAAAGTTCGTATAGCCCATCAGCTTTTTGCTTATGAGCAGAAGCATGTTGTTGCAAGTCAAGTTCCTTTGCCATATCTGCCATAATATCAAAGTGACGTATAAGGTGGGCAAGCAAGTCAGGAGAAGCTACAGGCAAGCATTTTCTGAATACAGAGGCATTATCAAAGCCAGAGTCGTTGCCGTGAAAGTACAAGGGTGCATTCATATTTTTTAATATGCGGTGCTCAAGCCAAAACTCACCTTGCTTTTTAAAGCTGTTATAAGCCATTTCCATTATATCCCTTTGGCTAAAGAAGTCGTTATGCCTACGCATTAATGAAAATGCCCAACTATGCACAGGTGGCTTTAGGCAATTATAAGATATAAACTTATCGTTAATAAAGTCGGGATATGCTCCCTGCTCGTTTTGAAAATTAATAAAGAGCTTGATTTGAGCAAAGCTGAGTTCTGGAAAATCCTTACATAAGGCTATGGCGTTAAAAGCGTTATCCCAACTCCAAATGTTATTCATAACATTTTTAGACATATATACGGCATATTCGCTAATAATTCCAGAAGGCTTTACTACGCAAGACCATAGAATGTATGTAGCCAGCTTAGTGCTATCTGAATAATTTTTGTAAGGAGCAATTTTTTGATAAAATTCAGCATATTCGTTTCTTACGTTGACAGCATACCATTCAAATGAATGGTATGCTTTTGCGTAATCTACAGTATGTCTAAATGCTTCGATAACCATGTAACTTTTTCCGCTCAGCACAATTTCAATGTACTCATTACCTACATATTTCCAAGGGGCATCTACAATAATTTTTCCCTTGGCTATTGAAAATACATATTTAATTTCTTTTGTGTAAAAGTCAAAATGGTAGGTTTTATCGTCTAGCTTTAAAAGGCTATCATATCTGTTTTTTAAGCATGTAAGCTTTAGCGTTAAGTTATTTGTTTCTATATTAACAAGGCTTTCTTCCCCAAAGCATATACGGACAAAGCTTTCATTATAGCTAAATATTAGTAGCGTTTCCGTAAAATTAACCGTAGGGCTTACAGGTTGGTCACCACACAAAAATGTTAACAAAAATACCTTACTATCGCTTTCGTCTCCGCCATGTAAATCCTTTAAGTAATATTGTTCGTTAACCTGTGATATTGCAAAATAATTTCCAAACCGACTAAAAGGTACGTCCTTCAAGTTAAACATAACAAATCCTCCTATAATTCAATTAGCGATTACCCAGTGCTATTAAAAAACCAAAGCTAAAGTCCATCGGTTTCAGTTGAAAAGGTGGCAACTGGTCCTCCCCACAGCTGTTGCTTCCTAGCCCTAATTGTTTGTAGTCAATGTTTACTGTTATATAATCAGCCTTTTTAATATTGTTAATATGCTTTGCACTTTCCAATGCCTCTTTAGTGTAATCGTGTACAGAAAAGCGGAAAGTGTCGTTACTTTCAAATTTTATTTCGCCTCCACTACCTTTTAAGGCAAACCATGATACATCTCCCCTTGAACCGTTTTCTTGAGGATACACATAATTTGTATGCATTTGGGAAACAGATGCACTATATAAACCGATAAATGTACTGGTCGCACTGTCATCGTAATTTTCGTTAAAGCCTCGCCCTAGCCATGTAACATTGTTAAATTCCTTGGGTATTGCAAGCTCTATGCCTATTCTCGGAATCAGGGCAGGTACATTTGTTGATTTTACAAATAGCTTTCCGCTTAAATTCAAGCTTATCTCATGCTTTGCATTAACGGTATAAACATATTTTAACTTATACCCCCATGCCGAGTTTAAAAGGCTAAAATGCTTATATATAGTTACTACTACGCCATCACTTGTTCTAGTTGTTTCAAGGCTCTCTAATTGTTCGCTACCTAAATGGAGGAAATATTTGTTTTTCCAATCATCAACCTTATACATATCATTGTCAATAGTCGCACGCCAAATAGTAAAAGCAGGGCTTTTTACTATATATTCCTTACCGTTTGCTTTGCAACTTTCCAAAGTTCCATACACCTTATTAAAGCCTACAGAAAAATCATTTCCCTTTATTTCAAGCAAAATTGGATTTTCTTCTATATCCAATAATGTTAAGTCTGTATCAGGCATAATGCATTCCGCTTTTTCATAATAAGGCAACAAAAATTGTTCTTCCGTAATTAAATGCCCTTTTGTTGCATAGGCACAATTATCATTTAAAGAAAAACGAACATTTAGATAATATTTTGTGTTCGGTTCTAAAATAAACTTTGGTACGGCAAGCTCTAATGTTACGCTTTCCCCAGCATTTACATTAGGTATTGCCGCTTCCCCTGTAAATGTAAATCCATAAAAATTTGATATTATATACGTCATTTCAACATGGCTTAAATCTATAAAGTCGTATAAATTGGTAATTTGCAAAAGGATTTTGCTCATATCTGCTTGTAACAAAGTGGTACGAATCGGCTCAATGACCTTTTTGTACTCAAACAATGCAGGAGATGGTTGTCTGTCAGGTAATAAAAGACCGTCAGCACAAAAGTTTGAATTGTTGGGAAAATCTCCAAAGTCTCCGCCGTAACGGTAAAATATATGCCCTTCCTCGTCCACAGCTTCTATAGCTTGATCGAACCATTCCCAAATAAAACCACCTTGAAGCCTCTTGTACGTTCTGAATACCTCTTGATACTCTTTAAGTCCTCCTGGTCCATTTCCCATTGCGTGGCCGTATTCGCACATTATATGAGGCTTTTGTCCGTCTTCATTTTGACCTATTAGCTTTAGCTTTTCAAGCCGTGTGTACATAGTTGAATAAACATCAGAAGCAACAGCATTTATGTCTCCTTCGTAATGCACAAGCCTTGTTGGGTCTAACTGCTTGCAGGCATTGTACATAGCCACAAAGTTATTGCCAAAGCTGGATTCGTTACCTAACGACCACATAATAACAGATGGGTGGTTTCTGTCTCTCTGAACTAGTCGTTCAATTCTGTCTACATAAACCTTTTCCCAATCCTTGTTGTTGGAAATTGTGTTATAATACCCAGTAAGCTCAAAACCATGACATTCCAAATCAGCCTCATCTATTACATAAAGCCCAAATTCATCGCACAGGTCATATAAATAATCGTCACAGGGATAATGTGATGTGCGAATGGCGTTAATATTATTTTGCTTCATCATTATAACGTCATTAAGCATATTTTCTTTTGATACGGTTCTCCCGTGCTTAGGGTCAAAGTCGTGTCGGTTAACGCCGTTTATCATTACTGCCTTTCCGTTGATTAAAAAGTTACAGCCGGAAATCTCAATCTTTCTAAATCCCACGTTAATTTGTGTACATTCTACATCTACTCTTTCTGCTGAAAGGGTTAAGCAAAGCTTATATAGATTCGGCTCTTCTGCATTCCACTTTTTTACATCAATAATAGTGCCTTTTATTACTACTTGGAAAATAGATTGTGATTCAGTGTTTACTGTTTCTATTTGACTCAAAACAACCTGATTACCATAATAAAGCTCCGCTTTTAAGGTTAATACAGCATTTTTGTCAGTATTGTTTTTTATGTGAATATCAGCACTAAAAATGCCATCGTTTAATTGTTCATCAAGAGTAGCATTAATTATCACATCTTCAAATGTATATCGCTCCTGCGTTAATAAATACACGCTCCTAAAAATGCCGCTTAACCACCACATATCTTGGTCCTCTAAATATGTTCCGTCGGAATAGGTGTATACACGGACTGTTATTTGATTCTCGCCGTCAATCAGATAGGCACTTATATCAAAGGAAGAAGGTAGACGGCTGACCTTGCTGTAACCTATAAACTGACCGTTAACCCATACCTCATACGCACTGTCTACGCCTTCAAACCTAAGTATGTAAGTTTTGCTTTTGTCAAGCGTATCTATAGTAAATGTTCTTCTGTAAAGCCCTGTTGGGTTTTGGCTAGGCACGTAAGGCGGATTAATTGGGAATGGATAGTACAAATCAGTATAGTGCATATTGCCGTATCCTTTTGTTTGCCAGCATGATGGTACTTGCAGCTTATCCCAGCCGTCCGAATTAAACAACGGCTTTGTAAAATCCTTTGGAGAATATTCTGGGCATTCCACTAATAAAAAATCCCACAAACCGTCCAGCGATAAAAAACCGTTTTGATTTTCCTTTATATTTTCTTTTAGGCTGTCATTTATTCTGTAGAAATTAGTAGTTTGAGTTAATCGGTTTATGCCGGTAACCGTAATATCTTCATGCAGACGTGCCTTTCTTATGTTATTCTCCATGGGAATACCTCCTTGTTGGTATATTATCTTCTAAATTATAAAATGCTAATATAGTACATCATACAAACAATTAAGTAAAATGTCAATAGTTTTACTTAGTAAACTTGTAACACTTACACTAAAAAGTATTTCTTATTTTTTTATTTTTCTCTCTTAATTAATACTATATGGGCATAACAGCTCAAAATATTTTACAAAAAACTATTGACATTATTAAAAAATGTGTTAAAATTTACTTAGTAAATAATCATAGTATTTTACTAAAAAGGAGTGTATATTATGTTAAAAAAGATGTTAGCTTTTGCGTTGGCAGGATGTCTTATACTTAGTGGTTGCAGCGGGCAAGCACCTAAATCTGAAACACCGTCTGATAATAGCAGTGGCAACACCTCGGCTGAATTAGGCGGAAAAGATATGAACTTTACTGTTTGGATTCCAGGAGACGAAACAGAGTATAAATTCTATTTTGATATGTTTGAAAATTTCAAAAGCTTTATGGAAAAGAAAGGGGAAAGTTTTGCTTACACTATTGAGCAACAGCCTTGGGACGATTATTGGACAAAATTGCCTCTTGAGGTCTCCGAAGGCAGAGGTCCTGATATTTTCTTAGCACATGATGCTTATATGGATGTGCTTATGCCGATATCTAAGGAATTGGATTTAGGAGAGAACTTACTTAATAGTCTTAAAATAAAAGGTATTTACACAGGAGAAAACAACAAAGACATATTTGTACCTACAGTTTTAGTTTCTTACGTAATGTTCGCTAATAAGGAACTTACAGGTTTATCCGATACATATCCCAAGAGTTGGGCTGAAGTGGAAGCAAGTGCAAAGGAAGCTATGGGTAAAACCCCTGGCTCTATAGGTATAGATTTTAACTTTAATATTCTTAGCGATTTAATGTACAGCGAAGGTGTACCATATACTAAAGACGGTAAACCACAGTTTTATAAGGAGCAATTGGATTTTGTGAATAGGTGGCAAAAGGATGGCGTTTCCGATTATTTCTCCTTTGGTAACGGAAACCCTGAGGAATCATTTTATCAGAACGTAACAGCATATATTCATGGTGCAACATGGATGGAATTTTGGGCACCAGAAGAAATAAAGGATAAAATCATGGCTTTTCCTGTACCCTCGAATAATTCTAACATTGTCTATGCACTTTCCGAGCCAACATTTGGTATTAACAAAAATGTAAATGACGAAAAATATAAGGTTTTAAACGAATTTGTTAAATTTATGCTTACAGACGAAGCGACAAACTCCGCAATCGTAAAGGGCAACAGTGGTATCCCTAACAACACTGATATTATAGTTAGCTATGAGCCTTTTACTGCTGGAGATGCCGTATTAAAGTCATTTGAAAACAAAACTGTTGCTTTTGCTGTTATTCCCAGAAATTTAGAAAAGATTTATAAGTCAAATATGGAAAAGGTATTGTCCGGTGAAAACAGTGGTAAGGTAGTAGAAGAAGCATATAAGGAAGCGGCTGACATAGACGTGAACAGGTTAATTCAGATGGAAGATAACTACAGAGATTCTTTTAAGTAAATTTTCAACTTGCAAGAGGTCTAGGCGTGTTTGAAAAATAGATTTTAGTGGATTTGTGAGGAAATTTTCACAATTATAAGGAAGCAATTTAGAAAATTCACCACATTGTATCCTAAGGGTAAAGGCACTAAAATAGATTTTTCAAACGGCCTCTAATATGAGAGGGTGAGTATTATTAAGCTAAGAAGATTCTTTTTAGAGGACCAAAAGAAACTTATGATTATACTGGCTATGGGAACATTACTTGCTTATAATGTCGTATTCTTTATTTACCCTTTGATTTATGGGTTTTACGGCAGTTTTCACGATTGGAACCCACTTGTTAAATCTATGGACTTTGTGGGATTTAAAAACTATACACAGATATTTTCGTCCAGTATTTTTATTAAGGCTTTTATAAACACAGTATTTTTTACAATGGCTGTCGTCATTTTGCGAACATTCTTTGGGTTACTTTTCGCAGTGTTGCTTAATGCCATTACTAAGATGAAGGGTTTTTTTAGAAGTATCTATTTCCTGCCCGTAGTAATGCCTTTGGTAGCAGTCTCTATTGTATGGAAGTGGATATACCACCCTCGTATCGGTCTTTTAAACAGTATTTTAGCTGTTGTAGGGATTGACAGAATAAACTGGCTTACAGACCCTTTAACGGCTATGCCTGCTGTTATCTTTATGACCGTATGGAAGGACTTGGGATATGCTATCGTTATTTTCATTGCCGCACTGTTAAGCATTTCACGTGACGTATACGAAGCCGCAGATTTAGACGGTGCAAATTCTGTACAAAAGTTCTTTAAAATAACTGTGCCGCTCGTAAAACCAACTACAATTTTTATAATAATTACTACTTTTATAGGAAGCTTCCAGTCTTTTATACAGATGTTAATTATGACTAAAGGCTCTGGTACTACAAAGGTTTTGTCTTACTTAATATTTGAGGAGGCCTTTCAGAACAAGAAATTCGGTTATGCATCGGCGTTATCTACGATTTTATTTCTGTTAATTATGCTCATAACGTTTATCCAGTTTAAGCTTATGTCAGGAGGGGAAGCAAGTGATTAAAAAATCAATTACATACGTTGTGCTGGCTATTGGTGCAGTAGCTATGTTTCTACCATTTCTGTGGCTAATATTGTCTACTTTTAAAACCAACAGCGAAATAACTGCAGTACCTCCTACATTTATTCCTAATACTTTTACACTTGATAACTACTCTGAGGTATTCAAAAAGTTTAACATAGGGCGTTACTTTTTAAATTCTACATGGTTAAGCGTAATTAAGACGGCTATCGGACTTTATACAAGCCTACTGTGCGGATTTGTTTTCGCCAAGTACGAATTTAGGTTTAAAAAGCAAATATTCTCTATCGTTCTTTTTAGTATGATGGTACCCTATTTGACAATTGTAATACCTATTTACGACTTAATTAACAAGCTGAACTTGTCTAATACCTACACTGCAATTGTGGTAGTAAGCTTATTTTCCGCTTTCGGTATATTTATGATGCGTCAATACATGCAAGATGGCGTACCGAATGAACTGATAGAAGCTGCTAGACTTGATGGGGCATCTGAATTTAGAATATTTCACAGCATTGCCATTCCTCTGTCGGTAAATATGATTTCAGCACTTGTTATATTTCTGTTTCTTTGGAATTGGGAGGACTTTTTACTTCCATACCTTGTTCTAAACGATACGAAAAAGTTTCCTCTGGCTGTTGCCCTCAGCATGTTTAGCGGTCAAAACACAACTAACTACGCAGGGCTATTCTCTGCAACAGCAATTACAATTATTCCTATTTTAGTCGTTTACTTTATGGCTCAAAGAAAATTCATCGAAAGTGTTGCTATGTCAGGTATAAAGTAGTAACAATTAAAACACGTGTATTCAGGTCAAGGTTTTGCAACGAATGCATGTGTTTTTTATATATTATTTATTATCTAATTTATAATTAGTATAAGTCTGGATTTTATAACAGTTATATATTTTTTAATTTTAATGCTATAAAACTATCTCAAAAACAACAACTTTATTTGTTTTTTTTTGTTTCCATAGCCGATAATCTAATAGTGAGTGGCTGTTATTAGTGGGGTTGAGTTACAATTATTTTTATTATAGTTTAGTAATACAGTCTATGTAAATATATTTTTATAAGGCACTATTATTCTGGTTTCTTCTAATATAAATATCATAAACAATTGCTGTAATTGCCAAAACAAGAGATAATATTTGAGAAACTGCTATATTTGTATTCCATATATATAATTGGTCAGTTCTCATTCCTTCAATTATAAATCTTCCAATACCATAAGCAATAAAATATAAACAGCATATTTCGCCATCAAACTTTTTATATCTTTTATAAATATTCATAAATGCAAAGGCAGCAAAACACCAAACAGATTCATATAAAAATGTCGGGTGTACCTGAATATACTCTACACCGTTTACAATTACAAGCTTATCAAGAACTTTAGGAGGTATAGAATCAACACTTTCTTTTAAATAACGCATAGCAAAAAGAGAGTCTGTATATTCCCCAAAAACCTCTTTGTTAAAAAAGTTACCCCATCTACCTATTGCTTGCCCTAAAATAAGAGCTGGAGTTGCTGTGTCTGCAAAAACTTTGAAACTTAAACCTTTTAATCTTGTGTATACAATAGCAGTAATTACGCCAGCGATAATTCCGCCATAAACTGCAAGACCTCCTTCTCTAATAGCAAATATTTTTAATAAATTATCTTTGTAACTATCCCATGAAAATATAACGTAATATATTCTTGCACCAATGACACATAATATTATTGCATATAGCAGAAAATCTGAATAAATTTCTGGGTTTTGTCCGGTTCTTTTGGCTTCGTGAATTGTGTAATAAGTACCTGCTAAAAAAGCAAGCCCAATTATTATTCCATAATAATACAAATCAATGCCGAAAACGCTAAAAGCAACTCTTGGTAGCTTATCAATATTTATACCTAGATTTGGAAATGAAACTTCAGGATACATATGTTTTCCTCCTAGCACATTTTTTATATTTGGGGATTCATCCATAAACACTCACCTATTTCCTTAAAGAAAGAATAAAAGAGCTTTTACCGAAATGTTGCATAGTGGCATTACTTGTTAAAGTTTTTTGAAGGGCTTGGGAAACTTTTTTAAAAAAAGTTTCCCAAGGTTTTTTATTCTTTTATCAATAAAATATTTTATTCCTTAGGCAATACTACAGAAACAACATAGTTATTATTAGTAAAAAGCTCATTAAGCCTTTCTTTTAATGAATAAATGTTTATATTCTGATAGCTGTTCATTAAGTCGAACAAATCAATTTCTTTAGAAAATAAATCAACTTGAGTTGATGCTATTGAATCAATATTATTAAAACCTCTAATAAATCTACCCATATGCTTATTTTTAATTTGATTAAATCTTTCTTCATTTATTCCCTGTTTCTTTGTTTTTTCAATCTCATCTAATAACAAAATACAAACTTTTTCTGGGTTCTCAGATGATGCCGAAAAAACAGCTGTTCCATAGAAGCTACTGTTTAAATATTCAAAGGAAATCATACCGTCAACAAGCCCGTCCCTATAAAGATTGTTAAAAAAATCTGAACTTCCCCCTGATATAATATCCATTAAAATTCTTGTAGATACTATAGTGTCAGCTATGTTATGTTTAAAATAATTATCCTTAAACCCAATATTAAACATAGGTCTAGATAAAGACATTTTCTCCTCTACATATCTAGTTTTAATTGCAATAGGTTCATCATCATATATACGGCTAATTTCCTTGTTTTCACTAAATTTACAATGTTCATTTGCTATATTATATATTGCATCTTTATCAAAATCACCCACGCATATTAATGCCATATTATTAGGAAAATAGAAAGAATTATAGCATGAGTATAGCATATCTTTATTTACATCTTTAATAGATTCTACTGTTCCAGCAATATTTTTTTTGACAGGGGATTTTAAGTACATTGCCTCTTGCAAATTTATATAAACTTTCCAAAAAGGATTGTCGGAATACATGTTTAATTCTTGAGTAATAATGCCTTTTTCTTTTTCTACGTTTTCATCTGTAAAATATGGTGTAGATGTAAAATCTAACAAGAGCTTTAAGCTTTCATCAAAATTATCAATTGTATTAAAATAATATGCTGTATTTGTGTAATTAGTAAATGCATTTACATTTGCACCAAGCTTAACAAATTCATCAAAAATACATTTATGTTCATCTTCAAAAAGCTTATGCTCAAGAAAATGAGCGATACCGTCAGGTGATTGTATTTTTTGCCCATCTACTTCAAATTTAACATCAATTGAGCCATAGTTTGTACAAATAATAGCTTGCTTCTCTACATATCCTTTTTTTGGAATTATATAACAATTAAGCCCATTTGGCAACTTATTAATATACATTGACTCATTAAGCAAATCATTATATTTTAAAACCTCCATATAAATCACCTTATTCTATATATTTGATATATTTATTATATAAAAAGTAAAAATGAGGGGTAGCTTACAAGCCATTTTCATCAGCAAGCTTGCTCAATGACACTTGCCAAGCTACTATAGCAAGCTAGTACAATAAATAAATTGTATCCCAATAAAGTTTTTCAGCCATTTTTGGAATATCTTCCTTACTTACAGACTTAATTTTATTAATTACATCTTCTATATTATCATTATCTTTAAACATAAATTGTGAAATATAAAAGTCCATAGTTGCAGAAGGATAATCTTTAATTCCCTCAAATTTTTTTATTAAGCTTTTGCGAGCATTTTCTAACTCATCATCTTCAATTTCACTTTTCTTTATTTTTTCTATCTGCTCACCAACTAGACATATTACCTTCTCAAAATTTTCTGTTTCAACACCAGATTGTATTAGGATTATAGATTTAAACCTAAATATAAATGAGTTGACATAATAACAAAGGCTTTCTTGCTCTCTTATTACAGAAAAAAGCTTTGAATTTGCTCCTCCTCCTAATACTTCATTCATTAAAAGAAGTTTATAAAAATCCTCACTTGTTGGTTCTACCCCTGTTCTTAATCCTATACAAATTTTTCCTTGTGTAATTTGTATTTCCTCACTAATTTTATCTGCATTTTCTTTTGGATTATAGTTAAGTTCAGGGAGGTTTATTTCTATACTTTCACTTCTTTCAAATTGAAAAAGCTGTCTAACATCATTATAAAACTTTTTTGCATCTTCATTACCAATCACTATAAAATCTATAGGAGAAGTTTTAAGTATATTTATATAATGCTCATAGCTGCTTTGCGGAGTAATTTTGTCTATATCCTCAGCAAAACCATCTCCATAAATTCCAAAAGGCTCATCTTTGCACATTTCTTCAATACATCTTAGTTTTGCATATTCTGCTTTATTATTTATTCTTCCTTCTATTCCTATTTTTAAGTTGTTTTTTTCGCTTTCAACATATTCTTTTTCAAATCCATTATCTATTACAAGTGGGTTAAGCATAATCTCTTTTATAAATTCTAAACTTTCAAAAAGGCTATCTTTATTTTTTTCTTTTACAAATTCCATATAAAACTGAATTATTTGCTGCTCACCTTTTTTTATTATTTGAGTCTCAAAAATACTTCCATACATATTTTCAATTTTACTGCTAATTTTGCTCATTGTATCATATTTAGCAGAACCTCTTTGTAAAATATTAGGTATAAGTGCATTTATAGTTACTTCTTCTCTGTTTAGCGGTCTTCTTATTAAAACAGAGATTGTTGTTGTTTTAAATTTTTCTGTAGGAATTAGATGAATATTTATTCCTTGGGATAGTTGTATTGTTTCCATTTCTCCTCCTTTTTTAGAGTTAAAATTTTATTGGAAGTTTTCCAAATTACAAATAAAAAGACATTGGGAAACTTTTTTTGAAAAAAATTCCCCAATTCTTCAAAAAAACTTGTCAAAAAAATATTGTAAAAGTTTCTTGCACTTTTAAACTTTAATTTTACTTTTCTATTACTACAGCATGAGATATACCCGGCATACTTTCGCCTTGCTGTGCTGACGTTGGGCTTACTAATGCTCCTGTTGGAATAAATAACATTTTATTAATCTCGCCTTTTTTTATTTTTTCATAAAAATATCCGGCAAATGTTACAGCAGCACAAGCACAGCCACTGCCTCCAGAATGAGTGTCTTGTGTATCTCTATTAAAAATTTCTATTCCACAATCTGTATAATTTTTTGATAAATCATATCCTTCTTCTTGCATAAGTTGTATTACAAGTTTATGACCAACATATCCTAAATCTCCTGTTGCTATAACATCATAATAATCAGGTTGCCTGTTAAAATCTTTAAAATGGGCAACTAAAGTGTCTACTGCTGCAGGTGCCATTGCTGCTCCCATATTGTTCATATCTGTTATACCCATATCTACTATTTTTCCTGTTGTAATTTCAGTAATATAAGGCCCGTCGCCACCTTTTTCTAAAACAGCAGAACCATCACCGGTAACAGTCCATGTAGACGTTAAGGGACGTTGCGTTCCAAGCTCCAAAGGAAAACGAAATTGTTTTTCAGCAGCACAAAAATGGCTAGATGCACCGACTAGCACATGCTCTGCAAACTCACCGTCAATTAGTATTGAGCCAAGGCTCATAGCTTCACCCATTGTTGAACAAGCACCAAATATCCCGAAAAAAGGAACATTAAAATCTTTAATTCCAAAAGTACTTCCGGCACTTTGATTAAGTAAATCCCCTGATAAGATATAGTCTATTTTATCTTTAGAAATACCTGATTTTTTGATTGCCAACTCTAATGAATCCTTTACTATTTTACTTTCGGCTTTTTCCCAGCTATCTTCACTTGCTAAAATATCTTCAAGTATTACATCAAAATATGATTTCAGAGGACCTTCTCCCTCTTTTGGACCAACTATTGAAGCAGTCGATTTTATGCTTATTAAATTTTGAAATTTAATTGATTGACTTCCAATTTTTTTTAACACAAAAATCACCTCATTTCATAACATAGTAAATAATACCTACAGCTATTGAAGTTATAACTCCATAAACTATAACTGGACCCGCAACTATAAACATTTTTGCACCAACACCAAGAATAAAACCCTCTTTTTTAAATTCTATTGCTGGAGCGGCTACGGAATTTGCGAAACCAGTAATAGGAACAATTGAGCCTGCACCAGCAAATTTCCCAATTTTATCGTATACACCAATACCTGTTAACAATATCCCTAAAAATATTAATACTATTGTTGTATACATACCTGCATCATCTTTTGAAAACCCTGTATTGGTAAAAAAGCTTGTTAAGAATTGTCCGATTGAACAAATGAAGCCTCCTACCACAAATGCTTTTATACAGTCTGCAATTAAGTGACTATTTGGCGATGCCTCCTTTACCATTTGTTGATACCGCTTTTTACCTTGTTCTGATTTGTCCAATTTTTTTCCTCCTTTATAAAATTTATAAGTATTTGTAAATCATGCTAGCTATTGTGCTATATAAAAGCCCGGTATAATAAAATATAATAGAGAACCTATTAATTTTCCTACTGCAATAGCCAAAATAAAGAAAAACATACCTTGTTTTATTCTAACTCTTCTTAATAATATTGGTATTGCATCTAAAACTTCTGCTAATGACATAGCAAGACAGCCAAAAAAAGTTCCTAAACAAAAGCATATAAATATTGCAAATGGCTTTCCAATAGGAATATGGAAATCAATTATATCTGTTAGAGCACCAAAAATTCCACCGAATGTTATAGCTTCTTCATAAATCATTATATACTTTGATGTTCCTGTTTTTTGTGCAAGTCTTGTCACAACACCTATTGCAGCAATAAATGCAAAAACTGCTCCAGATATAATCAACCCCGACGCAAACCCTATAATTATACAAATTGCTTGCTTAATTATTAGCATTTTTGTTTTTCACCTCTGTGCCCCTTTGTTTTTCCAAATCTAAAATGCCTACTATTGTATCGCAAACTTCAGTATCATATATAGACATTTGCACTTCTATTGGGGTTGGGTCGTCTGTTATTTTTTTCCCTGCAATATGATTGAAAAAAATAAATATCCCTAATGAAAGACCAAAAGAATATGGAATTTCCAATATAAGAGGTTTTTCATTTTCTTCTCCAAAAATAATAGAATAAGTCTTAGTGAAAATTTTTGTCATTTGAGCCTCTGAATGAAAACTCATTATTGCTGTTGAAGAGCCAATAAACAGTGTTGTTGAAACAAATAAAATTTTTATCCATTTTATAAGTTTGTTTTCTTTAGATTTTACAGGAGAATATTCAACAAATGTATCCATTTCGCCTACATTATTAATCGTATAGTCAGGATAATTTTTTTTGATTACTTTAATAATATCTATTACTGATATTAAGTAGTTATTTTTCTTGTTAGGCTCAATAGTAAGTATTTTTAATTCTTCTATTTTTTTTGATATTTCTTTTGAAGCTATTACTTCTGTTATATCTTTTACATAAATAGTATTTCTTTCAAAGATACATACTTTCTTGACAGGCTTTATATAAATATCCATATGTTCAATCTCCAACAATTATTTTAGAACCTATCCAAAATAATGGATTACTCGTATTTAAAATGACGATTTTTCCATTAGGGGAGTGGGTGACAAGGGCATCATATTAAAACTATGCCAAGATGACACAACAAAGAATAAAGGAATAATCGTATTCTGGCGTTTGTTACAGCTTATTGAGGATAGGTTCATAAATCCTTTTCAAAAAGCAGAGTGGTATTATAAATAAAGACTCCTTTGTAAACTTGTCGCCTTTTGTAGTAATTAAAATAAAAAAGTAACAATACTATTATTACCATTGTTAAAATAAATAATCCAACTTTTTTTACTTGTTGCATATATATTCCCCTCTTGAAAATAAATTTTAAATATGATAATAAGTTTTGCAGATAAAATGTAAAAATATTCAAAAAAATAGTAAAAGTATTTAGGTGCTGGTAAAATTAACAAACAAATTTTGACATTTACAAAAAAAGCACTCAGCCAATGCAATAGTTGCATTCGCTGAGTGCTTTTTTTGTAATAATTGTTAAACACTAAATTTAATTGTGCAATGTTATTTTATATACAGTTTTTCTCAGTATCCTCCCATTAAGTAGAAGTAACTCCTATTAACTTGAATTTAAATGACAACTTTTATGATATTCCTTCATTTTAAGTATCATCATTTTCAGCAACAACTACCTCTGTCATTATTCCAAAGTTAAAGATATTAGCAATTATGGAAGTTGGAATTTTTATAACCTTTTTATTATAGCTTTTAACCAAATCGTTATAAAATTTAGATTGAAAACTCACTTTTTCAGATGTTAATATAATTTCTGCAATCAAGTCCTTGTATGTTTGGTCTTCATTAAGAATAGAATTTGTTTTAGATATAAACATAAGTCTGTTTAAACCTCTATCCATATGCAAATAGGCAGCAGAATAGTCATTTGGACTCTTTGCCTTTTTATAAATAGAGTAAGCCTTCTTTAAAGAAATTACCATTTCTGCTTCGCTATAACCGTTATTTTTTACAAATTTAATTAAAGGCTTTAAAATGCTAAAATGCTCATCAAATTTAGTTTTTAGCTCATACCATGCTTTTCTGCTATTTGCTCTATTATTTTTAATTAAAGTATATGTTATAACAATATATGCTAAAATTATAGATATAATAATAAATAAAATTATACTGAGCATTTTAACTATCCTTTACACTAAAGTTATTAAGAACCTATCATTAATTAGCTAGCACCTATATTTGAAAGCAATTATTTTGATATTAGTTGTTACTATGAATTGATAAAATCTTTTTTATTATGATTTCACAACAAATGGCTAAAAACCATCATTTTAAATATGGATAACCCATTATTGAGGATAGGTTATAAAAATTATTCACTTTATTATCAATCCCAATTACACAAAAAATCTATATCCATACTTAATCCTGACATTAATAAGTAATTATTATATGCATACATCATAGCTTCCGATTGAGGATTAAAAATACATGCATCAATACCTGCAAATAGTGCCATAGAGAAAAATGCTGAATTTGCCAATTCTCTTTTTCCTAAGCCATGTGATATATTTGATAAGCCCAATACTGTTTTTAAGCCTAGCCTTTGTTTTATTAACTGTATTGTTCTTAGGGGTACAAGTGCATTTTCTCCGTTTTCATCAGAATCAAGTGTTGTTTTTGATAAATATGAAATTAGTGCTAGGTTAAGAGGGTCAATTATAATATCTTTTTTATGGATACCATATTCATTTGCTGTTTTCAATATTTTTTCAGCTACCGCAAAACGTTCTTCCGCTGTTTTGGGAATACCATTTTCATCCATTGTTAAACATATTACAACAGCACCATATTTTTTAGCAATTGGAAATACTGCATTCATATCATCAAGCTTACCTGTTGTAGAGTTTATTATGCACTTCCCATTATATAAACGTACTGCTTTTTCCATAATACTTCGATTCGAAGAATCTATTGAAAGAGGAGTATTAATAACCTCCTGTATAGATTTTATTGCTTCTAACATTGTCTCAGTCTCGTTTATTTGAGGAACAGAAACATTTACGTTTAATATTTTTGCGCCTAGATCAATTTGTTCAGTAGCATCGTCAATAATAAAATCCATATTTTTTTCTCTTAATGCTGTTGCTAAATCAGAACGGTTTGTAGGATTAAGTCTCTCACCAATAATTGTTGGTTTATCAATTAAAACAGATTTAGAATATGAACTTACAATAGTTAAATTTTTATCAGTAATTAAAGAAGGAGATATACTCTTACATATATTAACAGTAGCCTTTATATGTTCAGGGGTTGTACCACAACACCCGCCAAGCACACACGCACCCATTTTACAAATATCGCTCATTGTACTAGCAAATTCCTCTGGCGTAACATTGTATGTTGTAACTCCATCAACAATTTCTGGAAGCCCAGCATTTGGTTGTACCAAAATAGGCACAGAACTTATTTCTGCTAAATTAGGAACTAAAGTTTTAACGCTTTCTGCCCCAAGCCCACAATTTATTCCTATTGCCGAAGCACCTAATCCTTCTAATAATGCAACCATTGTTTGTATATCACAACCTGTCATTGTATGTCCATTAGTATCAAATGTCATGGTTGCAAAAAAAGGTAATTCACAGCTTTCTTTTATTGCGATGCAAGCTGCTTTCATTTCATATGTGTCTGACATTGTCTCAATTAATACTAAATCGGCACCATATCTAGCACCAACTGAAATTGTCTGTTTAAATATGTTTACACAATCCTCAAAATCTAAGTCTCCCATAGGTTTGAGAAGCTTTCCTGTAGGCCCTAATGATAATGCTACATAAGTCTCCTCTTTTCCTAAAGATTTTATGGCTTCTTTTGCGTTTTGGAGAGCATATTTCACAATTTCTTCCACATTATCGTATTTTATGCTATATGCTCCAAAAGTATTCGTTGAAATAATATTTGAACCTGCCTCTAAATATTCCTTGTGTATTTCTATTACAGTTTCAGGATTTGTTATATTTAACATTTCAGGTGGTTCGCCAGGTTTAAGCCCTCTTTTTTGAAGCATAGAACCCATAGCACCATCAAAAAATAGCAATTTTTTTCCTAAAATACTTGTTAACAAGTTATCAGCCCCTTTGTTATATTTATTTATTCTACAATTATTTTAATTAATTTTCAATAGCTTTAATTGATTTTGGCACGGCAATTAAATTCGCAAAGTAACTTTTTTAGTATTGTAATTAGTGTGGTTTAGCTACATAAATATTATTTTAAAATAAAAAAAGATGACATAGTTTTAAAAACTCTGCCATCGCTACACAATAGAGGAAACTAGAAAACTTCCTCCCTAAACTTTATATGTTTTTATTCTTGTGTAAAAGGTATAAGTGCAATATGTCTTGCACGTTTTATAGCAATTGTTAAAGCACGCTGATGTTTTGCACAATTGCCTGTAATTCTGCGAGGTAAAATTTTACCACGTTCAGAAATAAATCTTTTTAGATTACTAACATCTTTATAATCAATCGTATTTACTTTATTTGTGCAGCAAGCACAAACACGTTTTTTTCTACGACCACGTCTTTTCTGTATCATATTTAAACCTCCTTTAGACAGTATAATTCTTTAAATTATCAAAAAGGTAAGTCGTCATCATCAATAGTTTCAGCTATTGCAGAAAATCCTTCAGGTTCAGCACCATTTGGCTCCTGAGGAGTGTATGCATTACTACCTCCACGAGATTCAAAGCTTGCTTTGCTTTCAGCAAAATCCTGTTCATCAACAACTATCTCGGTACTCCAACGTTTTTGCCCTGTTTGTTGGTCGTCCCAACTTCTAACCTGAATACGTCCGCAAACAGCAATCATCATACCTTTTTTCAAATATCTTTCTGCAAATTCTGCACCTTTACCAAAAACTACACAAGGTATAAAATCCGCATCTGGTTCGCCTTCTCTTTTAAACTTTCTGTTAACTGCTAAAGTATATCTAGCAATTGCAAGAGGCTCAGAGCTTTGGGAATATCTAATTTCGGGGTCACGAGTCAAGCGTCCCATGATTATTGCTTTATTCATATATATTCCCCCTTATTAATCTTCCAAACGAATTATTAAAAAACGTAAAACATTTTCCATAATACGAACACGCTTTTCGATTTCAGCAGGAGCTTCACCGTCAGAACTAAAAGTAATAAAGCTGTAAATTCCTTCATTGAATTTATCTACTTCATAAGCAAGTCTACGTTTTCCCCAGTCGTCAACTTTTTCAATTGTACCACCGAATCTGCTCACTAAACCATGAATTCTTTCTATATTGCTTTTTTGAGTTTCTTCGTCTAAGTTTGGTTTTAAAATTATTGTTAATTCATATTTGTTCATAAAACTACACCTCCTTCTGGACATTATGACGATTAAAACGCCGTTTGGCCCTTACCTTAATATAAAACATATATCTGTAAGAGCAAGGATGCATACAATCAAAGTAAGCATTAGATTTTAAACTAAATACTTAATATACATTGCAAATATACACAGTTATGGATAATAACATAATTTGTGCAAAAATGCAATATATTTTTTATAATTTGCTATTCTAGCGAGGAATTGGTAGGTTTTAATTTTAAGAACCTGTATTCAAAAACGTTTAAGCAAAGTAGCAATATGAGAAATAATAACCATGTTTTCCTCAGAAACAATTAGAATTTCGTAATCCTTGGAAGTCTGCGTAAGTTGTTAATACTATTTCCAAAAAAATATATAGAAATAAGTTTAAAAATATGATAAAATAA
>CAYYRV010000008.1:0-86021 GCA_964474135.1 uncultured Defluviitaleaceae bacterium | reverse complement strand
ATAACCAAATTTATTTACATTCTCGCTTCCACAAAATGGACATCTCAAATTTATTTTAACCATAATTTTCCTCATGCATAGTTTTTATATACTTCGGCAAATTATGACAATATATTTAGAACAAGACCTCATAATCAAAGCAAACTATACTCTAAATATATTCTAAAATAGTAACTTCAGGTCTGTTAAAAAACCTAATTGGAAATACTGTAGTACCAATTCCTCTTGAAATATACATTCTAACATTATTTTCGTAATACCAACCTTCACCGTATTTTGGTAAAAAACCTTGATGTGGTGCAAAAAGTGTGGGTAAAAAAGGAAGCCTTAGCTGTCCTCCATGAGTATGACCGCACAAAATTAAATCAGGATTAAATCTTTTTATAATATCAAATATTTCTGGTTGATGATTTAACACTAATGTAAATAAACTATTGTCAATATTTTCAAATAAATTATTTATTCCTCTAAAATTATTTGCTTTTAAATAATAAAAATCTCTTAAACCTATAACATTTAATTTAACATTATTTATCTCTATAGTTTTTATTTCATCAAGTAATACTATTACTCCACATTTTTCTAACTCTTTTTTTAACTCTTTATAATAAAACATGTCATGATTTCCATGAACAAAAAAAACAGGTGCTTTTTCTGCTAATCTTTTAACTCCTTCTATATGTGGAAGAAATTCAGAAAATTCATTTATAATTAAGTCTCCTGTAATAACAGCAAAATCAAAATCAAGTTTCTCAATTTTTTTCCATATATCTAAATTCATTTTTTTAGATGAGTTGCCATGAATATCAGTAATATGAAGTATTTTTAATTTATCAGTTTTTTTGTGTTTCTTTAATAAAGGAAATGTTACATATTTGATTTTAAGCCATTTCATACTTCCTATATAACATATGTAACTTAATATAATCCCAACAATAAAAAACAAAAAAATAGGATTCCCAAAAACATGGAATCCATTTTTTGTTTTTAATACATTATTTTTTATTATATTTATCATGTATTAAAACAACTCCCCCCAATAAATTCACGTAAAATAGAGTTTGGGGGAATTTGCTCACTGCTTACTCCCAAAAAGCTGTCGAGGAATTTTATAAGCCTTCTTGCTTCTGTATATTCACTTTCTTCTTTTTCAATATTAAACAAAAGCGGTTCGGCAAACTGTTTTAATACACACATCTCATATACAAGTGCGGAATTAAAAAAAGCATCAGCTTCTTCTTGATAAGGGAAAATATTTGCACTTTCTCCTCTCAAAACAGAAGGCCACATATCAATTGTAGTTTTTGCAGTAAAGCCTCTGAATCTATTATCTCTAACTATACGCCTTATTAATCTGGAATCTGTAGTCGGAATACGATTGTGGTCGTCTATATTTAATTGCGTGAGGGCACTTATAAAAATTTTAAATTTATCTTTTTTAGGGATAATTTCTGTAAGCTTTTCATTTAAGCCATGAATCCCCTCTAGTATAAGAACATCACCTTTTCCTATTTGTAAGTATCGTCCTCTGTACTCTCTTTTACCTAAAGAGAAATTAAATTTAGGTATTTGAACTCTTTCTCCATTCAACAATTTTATCATATCCTCGTTGACCTGTTGAACATCTATTGCCTCTATACACTCAAAGTCAGGCTTACCAAATTCATCAAGGGGAACGTTTTCCCTATTAACATAGTAATCATCTATTGATATTATATGCGGTTTTAAACCATTAACTTTAAGTTGAATACATAACCTTTCAGCAAATGTTGTTTTTCCTGACGACGAGGGACCTGCAACTAGTACAAGAGTTTTCTTTTGCTCATATATCATGTCAGCAATGTTAGCAATTTTTTTCTCTTGTAACGCCTCAGAAATTCTAATAATATTACCAAGCCCATCATGTGAAATTACGTTATTTAAAGAACCTACAGTGTCTACACCTAATATTCTCGCCCATTTATTAGATTCTTGAAAAATTTGAGATATTTTTTGTAAAGGTTTTAATTCCGCTAATTCATGGGGATTTTCTATAGAAGGAAACTGTAGCATAAACCCCTCGCCACTTTTATGCAACTTAAAATTTTTAATATAACCAGTACTAGGAACCATTTGCCCATAAAAATAGTCATAAAACCAATCTATTTTATAAAAATTAACATTAGATGTTCTACGATATTTTAAAATATCAACTTTATCATTTAATGCAAATTCCTTTGCATAACGAATACTTTCTTCAAGAGGAAGTGACATTTTTTCTATCGGAATATCAGCCTCTATTGTTTCAGTCATTTTTTTTTCTATTTTATTAAGGAGTTCATCTGTTATTTGAACATTATCTTCAAGAATCTCACAATAATAATTTTTATTTATAGAATGCTCCACTACAATTCTAGCTTTTCTTCCTAAAACATCTTTAGCAGCATAAATCATAACAAAAACAATAGACCTTTGTAATGTTCTGAAAGCATTTGAGTCAGTAATATCTAAAAATTCTACTTTGCAATCTTCAACTAAAGTTTTATTTAGTTCCTGTAGCTCGTTATCTACTTTTGCCAAAAGTATCTGATTTTTGAATAAGTGTTGGTAGCTTTTGCTTAATTCCAAAAGAGTAGTTTCCTTTGAAACTTTTTCTGTTTCCAGCCCCATAATATTTGCATTTACAAATCTGCTCATAATAAAGCCCTCCTCTAATGCTGTTTTTTTAGTTATTGGTTATTGCTTACAGCCTACACTAGCGTGAGTTCGACGCAATAAGGCTGGCGTCGAACTTTTGATAATATCTGCACAAATTTAGCCAAAATAAGGCTAAATTTATGCTCATAACGTGAAAAATCTTACGATTTTCGGCTTGCTTCACAAGCCGATTCGACTACGTTGAACTCACGTTACACTATGTATAACCTGAGCATTTATTTGTGAAACATATACTTGTGTTAAAAAACCTTTTTTGTTTAATTGCTCTTTTAAATGATTTTCTAAAATTTTTGTTACAATATCTTCAGAATAGTAATGCGTTGCATCTATTAAACATAAATCCATTTCTAATGCAATCTGGGCAATATGATATGTTATATCACCAGTAATATATACATCACATCCCTTGTTTTTTGCTTCCATAAAAAAATCTATTGAGGCTGATGAACCAGTACATATACCAACTTTTTTTATAGGTTTTGTAGAATCTCCAATATAATTTACAAAGTTAGCACATATTTTTTCTTTTATAAACCCTGCAAAATTTTCTAAAGTCATTTCTTTTTGTAATTCTCCAACTCTACCTAATCCATATTCAAAACTATCATTTATTGATTTTTTCAATGTCTCTTTATTTATTAAGTCTAGCCTATCAAAAAGGGTGTCGTTAGTTCCTCCTAAAGCTATATCTAAATTTGTATGCGAACAATAAACGCATATATTGTTTTTTATTAGCTTTAATAATTTTTTTCCTAAATGACTTTCATCATTTATGTTTTTAACTGGCTTAAATATAATAGGGTGATGAGTAATAATCATATTTGCTCCAATTTGTATCGCTTCATCAACTACTTGCTCAACTGCATCAAGTGCAATTAAAACTTTATTAACACTAGCTGAATACTCTCCTACAAGTAATCCTACATTGTCCCAATCCTCTTTTAAAGCAGGATTTGCATATTCCTCCATAATACTTACTATATCTCTACATTTCGCTTGCAATATTATTTCACCGCCTCTGAATATATGCTATGCAATTTATCTATTTGCTTGAGCCTGTCATATATGTTAAAATTACTTTTATTTTCTAAATTTTCTATTTGTTTTTTTATTTTGCCTAATTCATTTAATTTATACACTATAAATCTTTTAAACTCATCACTATTATTTTTAATTAGTACTTTCCCAATAATATAGTCACTTTCACTGTATAAAATATCTTCTCCCTTTTCACAATTTATTATGTTGTAAAATTTGTTTTCATCTGATAAAATAGTCTCATTTACAATTTTAAATCCTAGCCTATGAACTTCTTTTCTAACATTTGGTGTGTCAAGATGTGGAGATAAAATCAGTTGTTTTAAGCTTTTTGTAATAGACAGACTATAATTAAGTATCTCATTTATCATCATACCACCCATTCCTGCTATAACAACTGTATCCACCTCATTTTCTTTAATAGGATTGAGGCCACTTCCTAAACGAGTCTCTATTATATTTTGATAGCCGTTATTTACAATATTAATTTTAGCCCTTTCCAAAGGCTTTTCATTTATATCACATGCAATAGCTTTTTTAATTTTACCTATACTAACTGCATAAATAGGCAAATAAGCATGGTCTGTCCCGATATCGGCAATTGTTTCAAATTTAACTTCATTTACTAAAGCTTTTATTCTTTTTGAAATATTAGACATATTTTTATAAATCCTTTACCATTTGAAAATAATCAAATTCTTCGTATCCCATTCTTTTATAAAAATTTACTACATTCAAATTGTTTTTACTTACTTCAAGTCTAAATCTTTTTGTATTATTAGCGTATTCGCTATGAACAAATTTAAAAAAACTCTCCCCTATTCCATGTCCTCTGTACTCATTAATTATAAAAAGTTCTTCGAGAAGAACAACATTACCTCCTGCCTCATTTGAGTATGTAAAGGAAAGTAAACCATAACCTACGGTTTTTCCTTCTCTCTCTATAATTAGACCTCGAACAAATGGTGAATTATTCATTATGTTATCAAATGTATTTATAAAATTTTTTTCTGGTACATTATGCATAGTTGCTTCTGAATTGTACATTTGTTTTGACATATTTATGTAGTCATTAAAATCAGATTTTATGAAATCTCTAATCATTTTTTTCTCCTATTAATTAAGTTAATATATATTGTTTAGTATGATAAAATTTAAACCTTTGGGTACGACCCAACCCCCTTCCATAAAAGTGTACAAAACTTTTATAAAAGAACAGTATTACTATCTTGCTATACACTAGGCACTAGTAACTGTACATAAATGCACACAGTGCATTTATGCAAAAGTTTTGAAGGAGGGGTTTGGGGAGGAAACTTTTTCAAAAGTTTCTTTCCCAATAAAAAACTTTACTTTTAATTAATTATAAAAAAAACGGACACAAAATTATATCCGTCTTTTACTTTTTTAATCTAAATAGTCTTTTAATTTTTTACTTCTGCTGGGATGTCTCAATTTTCTTAATGCTTTTGCTTCTATTTGACGTATTCTTTCCCTAGTTACGCTAAATTCTTTTCCAACTTCCTCAAGGGTTCTAGCTCTACCATCGTCAAGCCCAAAACGAAGCCTTAATACTTTTTCTTCTCTATCAGTTAAAGTATCAAGAACATCAATTAGCTGTTCCTTTAAAAGTGTAAATGCTGCTGCCTCTGCTGGAGCAGGTATATCATCATCGGGAATAAAGTCTCCTAGATGACTGTCCTCCTCCTCACCTATTGGTGTCTCTAATGACACAGGTTCTTGAGCTATTTTCATAATTTCACGAACTTTTTCAACAGGCATTTGCATTTCTTTTGCCAACTCATCAGGTGATGGGTCTCTACCTAACTCCTGTAGAAGTTGCCTTGATACACGGATAAGCTTGTTTATTGTTTCAACCATATGAACAGGTATACGAATTGTACGGGCTTGGTCAGCAATAGCTCGTGTAATTGCTTGTCTAATCCACCATGTAGCATACGTACTAAATTTGTAACCTTTTCTGTAATCAAATTTTTCAACTGCTTTAATTAGCCCTAAATTACCCTCTTGAATTAAATCAAGAAAAAGCATACCTCTACCTACATATCTTTTAGCAATACTAACAACAAGCCTTAGGTTAGCTTCGGCAAGGCGTCTTTTAGCCTCCTCGTCTCCGTCTTCCATTTTTTGTGCAAGCTCAATTTCTTCATTAGCGTTTAGAAGCGGGACTTTTCCAATCTCTTTTAAATACATACGAACATGGTCATCAGTATTTATTGCACCTTCTATTGCAGTAATATCTATTTCTTCCTTATCGGCATCTTCTTCTAATTCTATGTTACCAAGAACATCAATCCCTTGACTTTCAAGATGTTCATATATTTTTTCAATCATTTCGGGTTCAAGTTCAATATCGCCTAAGAAATCCATTATTTCTTTGTATTCTAAAACGCCTTTTTTCTTTTTACCCAAAACAATCAATTCTCTTATTCTGGTTATAAATAAATTTTCATCTATGGATTTCAAGACAATCCTTCCCTTCTCACGTTGTTAACTATTTTAACCATCTTATATTGTAATATACAATTTTTCAATATTTCTTTTAATTTCTAACAGTTTTTGCACTTGCGTAGCGTCGTTTTCACCGGAAATTTTTTCATTTATGTTATTTTTCTTAATATTTTTTACTAAATCGTTAACCGCTACTGTAATATTATCGTTTTCATAAACTGTTCTTATAGTGCTGAAAATATCCGAAACTTTCTTTTGTTCCTCAATTGTTTCAAAATAATTAATTAATTCTGCCGGGTAGACATTATTTCCTTTTATATCAAAATCATATATAAGTTTCAAAAGCTTTTCATATACCTCATCATTCATTTCATCAGGCTCTAAAAACTCTCGTACTTTTTTACATATATAATTATTTGTTGCAATAAGGTATAATATATTTTTTTTAGCTTCTATTATTCCTCTTTCATTCATTTTTTTTTGTTTTATATAGTCAATGTTTTGTTTGTTAATTGTTTTTATTAAATTTGTTGGCTGTTCGCTTATTTTATTTATTTCCGACTTTATAATATCTTTATCAATATCAGTAATTCTTGCAATTTCCTTTGAATAGGCATCTCTTTCTACAGCATTATCAAGGGTAGAAAGAATTTTTGAAACTTCAAGAGTAAATTGTACCTTTTCGTCAGTATCATTAAGGTTATACTGATTTTTTAAATAGTTAACCTGAAAGATAATATGGTTTGTGGACTTATCCAAAACTTTTTTAAATGCTTCAATTCCAAATTTTTTGATATATTCATCGGGGTCCTTTGCATTAGGTAACTGAAGAATTTTTACTTTTATTCCTGATTTCGTAAGTATAGGAATTGCTCTTAAAACAGCCTTTGTACCTGCTTCATCACTGTCAAATAATATTATAACAGTATCTGCATATTTTTTAAGTAACTTTACATGTTCATTATTAAATGATGTTCCAAGAGCAGCGATTGAATTTGTAAATCCTACTTGATAAAGGCTTATAACATCCATATAACCCTCTACCAAAATAAGTGTTTTAGTCTTAGATAACCTTGCATAATTTATTCCGTACAAATTTTGACTTTTGTTAAAAATGATAGAATCGGGAGAATTTAAATACTTAGGTTCTCCTGAATATAAAATCCTTCCACCAAACCCTACTATTCTACCTTGGGCATCAAATATCGGAAACATAAGTCTTCCAAAAAATCTATCATAATATTCACCATGCTGACCCGTAAGAACAAGCCCTGTTTTTAATATATTATCAAGTTCATAGCCTTCTTTCAGCAAGTGATTAAATAAAGAGTCTCTATTTTTTAATGAATAACCTAATCCAAACTTAATTCTCACTTTATGAAAAACTTCTCTTTCGTCTAGATATGATACTGCATTTAAACCTTCTTCTTTACCCAGATTATTATAAAAAAACTTAGCGGCAGTTTTGTTAATTTCAAACAAGTTTTCTTTTATTTTTGAATTTTTAATCATTTCCTCGGAAAAGTTTTTTTCGGGTAATTTGAAATTAATACGGTCTGCTAAAAACTGAATGGCATCTGGAAAACTAAAGTTTTCAATTTGCATAATAAAACTATAAACATTTCCAGAAACTCCGCAACCAAAGCAATAAAAAATTTGTTTATCAGGAGTAACAGAAAAAGAAGGCGAATTTTCGTTGTGAAAGGGGCAAATACCAAACAATAGGCTACCTTTTTGCTTTAAAGGAACATATGATGATACAACATCTACAATATCATTACCCATTCTAATTTCTTCAATAATTTCTTGTGGATATAACATATGCTTCACTCCAAAAATAAAACACTTTAAAAGTAACACCTAATTTTGTTTATCAAATTTATTTTAAATAGATTTTTATTTTTTATTAATAAAAAGTAATATACATTATATACACTACAAAATTAATAATTCGACATTATTTTATGAAACCCTTTTTTTATAAAAAATTTTTATCGTATTTGTTAATATTTAACATACGATACATTAATATAATAATAATTTTTAAAGAACTTAATCAAATACATTAGCATATATTATTGAAGATATATAGTTTTAGGAGGTTACAATATGTATTATTATGACGGAGTGCTAACGGATATAGAAGACTTAATAAGAGACTTTTTAGAATATCGCAAAAACAAAAAAAATATGCATTGTAAAATACAAAGTCAGTATGAAGTAGGAAAGGGATGGCCATATACCAAAGGGTATAACTTAAAAATATCAAAAATGGATATGCCCAACGAAACTACTGAGCCTACCTCCTCAGAATATAATTATGATACACATATGCCTATTTTAAACTCTTTTCCTAATCCTCTAAACGAATCGAAACCGAAATCAAATGAAGAAAATGACGAAGAATTAACAGAATTACTCCTTGGAGAAATAAATAAAATGCTTATGCCATATATAAAAGAGGTTCTTAATGAGTACGAATATGAGGGAAGCCCTGTTTACGACGAACAAATGGATAAAGAAACATTTATGCAGATAATAGGCAAGGTTATTGAAAAAGCACGTAAAAATATATATGAGCTTGACGAGATTATGAATGAACAGGTACGAAACGTTTGGGTAGGATATAAGTTAATTAATGCAATTGTTGAAGCACTAATTATAAATGAATTATTTTTCAGACGCCGCCCAATATATAGAATGATGTATGCTGATGGTTGGAGGCATAATATTTACTAAAATAGAACATTTTGTAGCAAAATATTTCAAACAATAATTATTCAGGATTTGGGGCTTTTAGCCCCAAATCCTAACTATTTTTTAAAATAAATAACTTCAATAATTAATTATATTAATTTACTTTGTATTATAGCCTTAATTCTTTCAGGAAGTTCAGTAGTTTCTTTAGCTGTTAAGCTGTCTGTATAAATTGGCGGATGAATAAAAACATCTACATTTGCAGGCTTAATGCGATTATTATTTGCTTCCATTATTTTATAAGTACCATTTATTGTTACAGGAATTATAGGTACTTTTGATTTTGTAGCAAATTTAAAGCTTCCTCCTTTAAAATCACCAATGTTGGAGGACTTACTCCTTGTTCCTTCTGGAAAAATAACAAGAGAATGCCCATTTTTTAAAAAATTTACTCCCTCAATAACTGATTTTGCTGCATTTCTAATATCGGAGCGGTCCATGAAAACACAGCCTATTTCCTTCATCCATGTTCTTAAAATAGGAATTTTTAACAACTCTGTTTTAGAGATATAACCTTTATATTTATCTATATAACCAAGAAATAAAGCTAGGTCGAAATTACTTTGGTGATTGCTAACGAATAATACTGCTTCATCTTTTGGTATGTTTTCTTGCCCAACAATATTAAAAGTAGCCCCACTATACCTAATTTGAGAGATAGCAAATCTTTTAGCTATATTTTGGCTAAAAGTCATACATTCTTTATCAGAAACAGTTTTCTTTAGTTGTTTCAATTTAAACAGGGAAGGTAATGTTCCAATTAAAGAAAAAACTATATGTACATAAAATATAATTGTTCTCATAATAACCCCTTCTATTATAATAGCATTAGTTTGACGAAGTCGAATCGGCTTGTAAAACAAGCCGAAAATCAAAAGACTTTTTCGTTATAATCTTAAATATTTAATCTTGAAACAAAATAGTTTTGTTCATTCTATCTTTACCTATTATTGTATTTGGAAATATTTCTGTAGCATTTTTTAAGAAGTCATCTGGATTATTTAGTGAAGGACTAAAATGTGTTAACCAAAGCTCATTTACATTAGCATTTTTTGCTATTTCTGCTGCTTCGCTAAAAATCATATGTCTATGCTCTACAGCCTTTTCAAACTTTTCACTTTCACCATAAATACCTTCACATATAAATAAATCAGAATCCTTAATAAAATCAGAAAGCCCTTCGACAGGTCTGCTGTCTGTGCAGTAAGAAACTTTAATTCCTTTTCTTGGCGAACCTAAAACCATATCGCCTGTATAAATTTTATTATTATATTCAACCTCATTATTACTTTGTAAAACTGACCATAAATTTCTAGGAATATTCAATGACATTGCTTTCTGTAAATTAAATTTGCCTTTTCGGTTTATATAAATACTGTAACTATAACAAGGTATTCTATGCTCCATTGGATATGCAGATATATTAAAATCTTTTATAGTAATGTTAAAATTATTATTTTTGCTTATTTCAGTAATTTTTAATTCATAAGGCAATTCCGGTGCAATTGAACATAGGCTAGTTACTATTTTACTTGTACCAGGAGGGCCTATTATTTCTATAGGTTCTTCTCTTCCAGAATTTCCAATAGTCAATAAAAGCCCCGGAAGACCCGAAATATGGTCTGCATGAAAATGGGTAAAACATATAACATCAATATTTTTAAAGCCCCAGCCTAGCATTTTTAGTGTAATTTGCGTTCCCTCACCACAATCTATCATTAAAAATCTACCGTTTAAGCGACAAAAGAGAGATGTTAAAAATCTATTTGGAAGCGGCATAGTTCCGCCTGTACCTAAAAGTGCGACATCTAACATTTTTGCCTCCTTTTATAAATATATATCATCAGGATTTTCAAGTGAAATTTTACCTAGCTTGCAAGCTCTAAACTCGTCTATTAATGTAATTGCAGCACGCTCCAAGTCAACTTCGCCACCCTTTATTTTAAATCCTCTTGCCAATCCTATTTTATACAAAATATCTTTGGCAGAATCATTGCTTTCATATTCTATTTTATATCTTTCTTTTAAACATAAAGGTTTTTCTATTTTTAATATATTAATTAATTCTAAGCTTAAAGTATATGTGTCTATAATCAAGTCATTTATTGCACCTGAAATAGCTAATTTTAAGCCAACTTTTTCGTCCTCAAACTTAGGCCATAATATACCAGGTGTATCCAAAAGCTCAAAGTCTTTTTTAATTTTAACCCACTGTTTTCCTCTTGTTACACCAGGTTTGTCCCCTGTTTTTGTTGTAGCTTTTCCAACATATTTATTTATAAGAGTAGATTTACCTACGTTTGGTATACCTACAATCATAGCACGAATAGGTACAAAAATACGACCTCTATTTTTTAATCGTTCTATTTTTTCTTTCATAAGCTGCCTAGAAATATCAGTTATACTATTTATACCTTTTCCAGACGTAGAATCAGTTAAAACTACTTTAAAACCTTTTTGCTCAAAATATTTTACCCACTTTTCTGTAATAACGGAGTCAGCTAAATCCCATTTATTCAAAACAATAATTCTGAACTTATTTGCAGCAAGTTTATCTATATCAGGATTTTTACTGCTAAAAGGTATTCTTGCGTCTAATAACTCAATTACTATGTCAACAAGTGATATACTTTCTTGCATCATTCTTTTTGTTTTTGTCATATGTCCAGGATACCACTGTATATTCATTGCCCGTCACCTACGAATCCTATATTATTTAAAGGCCAGATTTTTAATACAACTTTACCAACAATTTCTTTTTTAGGAATACAGCCAACTTCTAAATATCTGCTGTCTTGACTAGCATTTCTGTTATCACCTAAAACAAAATAACTATCCTCTGGAACTATAATTGGAAAATTAACATTACCTAAGGCATACACAATTTCCTTTGAAAAATCGTCCTCAAGTATCTCACCATTAACTGTAAATTGATAGTCTACAAGGTCAATCTCATCACCCGGCTTGCCTATAATTCTTTTAATAAAATATCGACTAGGGTCTTCTTTATATGGAAATGCTATTACATCACGATAATCAGGATTGGAAAATAAATAACTAAACCTTAAAACAATTGCCTTATCACTATGATTAAATGTTGGTTCCATTGAATTGCCTGTAATATATACATTAGCAATAACAAATTTTTGAAGTACAACAAAAACTAGCAATGCTCCAACTATTGCAACTAGCCACTCTGCTATATTTCTAATAGCATCATTTTTAATGTATTTCTTTAACATAGAAACACCTCATAATTAAGTAAACATAAAGCTTTATAAATATAGTAACAATAATAGCCTATCCCTAATTATATTATCAATTCATAAATAATTTTACACAATACAAATAAATACCAACAAGACGTATTGAAAAACGCTTTAGATACAAAAATATTGTACAAAGTTATAATTAATTGATATTATTTCTAATTAAGGATAGGCTTTAATAAAATGTCTCAATTAAGCTAACAAGCTAAATTTATGATATTAACAAAATATTTTTATATATTCTAATAAAAATATAATAGTAAAAATCCTATTTTTCTTTTTTCATAATTGCTTCTTTAACTTTAGCTGATTTACCTATTCTGTCACGAAGATAGAAAAGTTTAGCTCTTCTTACAATACCTTTGCGAACTACTTCAATACGTTCAATACGAGGTGAGTGAAGAGGCCATGTTTTTTCAACACCTACACCATAAGATATTCTCCTAACGGTAAATGTTTCACGAATACCACCATTTTGTCTTTTTAAAACAGTTCCTTCAAACATTTGTATTCTTTCTCTTGAACCCTCAACTATTTTAGCATAAACACGAACTGTATCTCCTACACTAAAAGGAGTAATATTACTTTTAAGTTGTTCTTTCTCAATTTCTCTAATTACATTATTCAAATTAGTTCCTCCTTCCTTCTCAGATGTTCATAATGCATTTAATCTAAAGTACAGCACAAGCGGAACACCCTTACTAACAGTGTTGAATTATACCATAATAAGATATAAAATGCAATACAAAAATTTAAAATTAACTTATCAAATTGTATCGTTATATTAACGTGAATTTGATGTTATAAAACTGTATCGGACTTTTATAATATTCAAACAAATTTAAAGAAAAATCAGACTAAATCTATTCTCATAATGTAAAATCTTATAATTTTATGCTTCATACTGTTTTAATAAAAAAGGTATGGATACATTTTTTTAACTTCATCTAAGTTATAGTTATTAACAAAAGGGACTATATATTTATCAATAATTTCTATGTCATTTACAATATCCAGAGTGCGAACAACCTCATATTGATAAGTAGATTCATTATACCAACCAATATCATAATACTCTTTATTAAACTCAAGCTCTCCTGTTTCTTTATTTATAAAATATAAAAAACAATTATTAATATAGTACATGGAGCCGCCTTTATAATTTTTTGGAGACTCTACAAATTTGGATATAAAATTATAATTTGTATAGTATGTTTTCATTTTTATTTCTGAAGTCTTAGTTAAATTATTTTGTGTAAATCTGTAAGCTTCAACGGTGGAATTTATTTTATCTGCTTCTGACAAAGTGTTTATTATTGTATTATCATAATTATTAAATGTAGGTCTTCTAAGATTGCTTAATGTTTCATTATAAACAAAAGAAAAGCTTTTACTATCCCACAAATAATAATCGTTATAATAATATTCATCGTCTAAAATAAAGTATGGGTTTCTATTAATATATAAATCTTTAATACCATCAAAATTTACATCTTCAAAGTATATAGCTACCTGTTGTTCTGTATCATTTATATTACTTTTTATAGGTATTTGTTGTATAAATTTTTCATTTTCTGCATTTTTAATTATAATGTTTTCAAAAGTCGTTGCACTACTATCCCTATAACTATAACCATCAGATATTACTTTGATTTTGGGAAGTTCTTTATTTAATTTTACTATTGTTTCATAAGTAACATTAATTCTTTCTGTTTTAAGTTGTTCTAATTGTTTCTCATCAATATTATTACCCTCCACAGATAGAAAATTGAGTCTTGGTAAAGCCAAAACAGGAGATATGTCCGTAATGTTATTATTATCTACAATCAGTGACTCTAATGTAATTATATTTTTTAATGGGCTAATATCTCGAATAAAATTATATGTTAAATCTACGTTTTTTAAGTTTTTTAAATTCTCTAGTGCAGAAATATCTGTAATATTGCAATAAGTCAAATACAAGTCAGTTAAATTTGTTAAATTTCTAATTGCTGATATATCTGAAAGATGAGTTTGCCCCGAAATATTAAGATATTTTAAATTAGTAAGCTGCTCAATAGGTCTAATATCTCTTAAACTAGTTCCTGTTATTTCAAGCCTTTCTAAATTTGTTAATTCCTTTAAAGGAGTTAAATCTGAGATTCTCCTTGCATTTAATACGAGTTGTTTTAGATTAGTAAGTTGTTCAATAGGCCTAATATCTCTTAAACTAGTTCCTGTTATTTCAAGCTTTTCTAATTTTGTTAATTTCTTTAAAGGAGTTAAATCTGTGATTCGGCTAGCGTTTAATACAAGTTGTTTTAGATTAGTAAGTTGTTCAATAGGTCTAATATCTCTTAAATTAGTTCCTGTTATTTCAAGGTTTTCTAAGTTTGACAGTTCCTTTAAAGGAGTTAGGTCTGAAATACGGTCGGCAATTAATACAAGTTGTTTTAGATTTTTAAGATTGCTAAGGCTATCTAAGTTATTTACTTTGTTAGAATTTAACATAAAAATTTCCAGATTATCCAAATTTTCTATACCAGAAATGTTTTTAACATTGCTATTAAAACTTGACATATTAATAGTCTTCAAATTTTCAAACCATTTTAAATCTGAAAAAGTTTTAATTTTTTCAAAATAATGTTTATATTCATTGTAAGTTGCATAAAAATCTTTTTTATATTCTTCATAATCATCTACTGTATTTTCAAAATCATAATAGTAAGGAAAATCACCAAAGTGTTCAATAGAAAGTACATCTTCTGTTGTTATGCTACCTTCTGGTTTTTTAAGTAGTGTTCTTGTAATGTTTTCTACAGCTTTATCTTCAAAAGTAATTACTTGTGGGTTTTCTGCATTTGCATTAACTATATTTTTGTTTTCTGTCTCTACATACATGCTTCTCCACAAAAATTGTAATTGAGAACAAAGTAGTACCCCAAACAAAACACTGCTTGCTGAAATATACAGTAAACTTTTTTTATTAAACACAATAATCATCTCCTTATTATAATAAGATTCGGATTTAGAACACTCAAATCCTTTAAATTATTTAAACAGATATGACTCTTTTGTTACTCTGTTTTTACTGTCATACTCATACTTAATCTCACTTTCGTTTGTATAAGCGATTTTTGTTTTGTCCCCTTTTCCAAACAATATTCATAAGATGTTGTCCTATTATTGTGTTCAGCAAAAATTAAAGGACACCAAAACTTTAGGTGCCCTAAAAGCGATTATGTTCTAAACTTATTGAGCCAAGGAAACACAACCAAAAAATCAGTAATTTAAATAAGGTTCGACGTTAAACATGGATTTGATATCAAATAAAACAATCTTTAGAGGCTTTGTCTGCATACTTGTGCCTTCAAGCTCTGCTTTGATTAAACTGAATTGTTCAAAAGCAATATTGCTTGAATATTTGTTGTGCATATTAATGACCTCTATGTGCTTTTTGCTATTATTATATTATGTTTTTGAAAATTTTGCAATATTCTAAACAGATTTCTTAAGAATTTAATTGATAATATCTAATTTATTTTTTTGTTTACAATTACACGAAATACTAAGTTTTCTATAAAATATCTCCATTACTTTTTATAACATCTCTATACCAATAAGCACTATCTTTAGGTAGTCTTTCTAAAGTATTGTAATCAACATATATAAGTCCAAAACGGTCATCATACCCTTTTGCCCACTCAAAGTTGTCCATCAAACTCCATTGAAAATATCCATGAATATCAATACCTTCTGAAGCCGCCTTTTTAAGATTAAGTAAATATCTATTAAGAAAATCTACTCTATTAGGGTCATGTACTTTTCCGTCTAAAGATATGATATCATGGCATGACAAACCATTTTCGGTTATATATATAGGCAATTTATAGCGTTCATATATAAATTTTGGTGCCCAATAAAGACATTCAGGGGTAATAGGCCAGCCAATTGCTGTTTTTCCGTGCCCAATTACATCAATGCAAACTTTATATCCACCATTTCCATCTGATACAACAGGTGTTGCATTATAAATATTTTGCCCATAAAAATCAAGAGGTTGAGAAATTTGTTTCATATCACCTTGTCCTATTTCAGGCATATCACTTCCGCAAGCTTCAACTAGTTTTTCAGGATATTTTCCAAATATTATTGGGTCACTCCACCAGCTAACGCTAAAAAGCTTATTTTCTGTAGGTATATCAAAACAAGCTTTTCTTGCTGCTTCAATATCTTCGGGTTTATCTGTAGCTGGATAGAAAAATACACCATTAGGAGCATATCCAACTTTGCAATCTTTAACATATTTTCTTAATACTTGTACTGACAAGCCATGTGCCAAAAGTACATTATGTGCCATTTGTAATGTGTCTTTCAGTGGGAATTTTATACCAGGGGCATGTTCCGTCTGTACATATCCAAGCCCTATAAAACATTGAGGTTCATTAAATGTAAAAAAGTTTTTAACTCTATCTCCTAGTTTTTCCGAAACTATTTTAGTATAATCTGCAAACCATTTAGGGCTATCTGGATTAAGCCAACCATCTTTTTTAAACAATTCATAAGGATAATCCCAATGAAATAAAGTTACATAAGGTGTAATACCATTTGTTAATAACTCATCAATCAAATCGGAATAAAAATCAATCCCTTTATTATTTATTTCACCAGTACCATTTGGTAAAATACGTGGCCAACTAATAGAAAGACGATAATTTTTAATACCAAGTTCAGCCATAAGTTTGATATCTTCTTTATATCGGTTGTAATGGTCACAAGCAACATCACCTGAATGACCTTCAAAGACTCTCCCTGGTTGTTTGCAAAATATATCCCAAACAGATAATCCCCTTCCGTCAGTATAAGCAGCACCTTCAATTTGATATGCTGCTGTTGCAGCACCCCAAACAAAATTTTCTTTAAAAGACATACTAAATTCCCTCCTAATAATTTTATTATTAATAAAATTTGTGGGCACAGCCACAATTTAAATTGTAGATAAAAGACCTTGTTAAACTTTTTTAGAACAGAGCATAACCCTAATTAAAAACTATGTTATAATTAGGGTTATGCTCTGTTTCCAAAGCTATTCAAAAAACTTTATAAAATATCTTTCTTGTTTTCTATCCTTTTACTGCACCGGCAACCAAACTATCTTGAACTGTATTACTAAGCAAGAAATATATAATAAGGGTAGGAATAGTAGCAATAACTAATCCAGCACCTATAAGCCCTAATTCTGTCATATAAACTCCTGAAAATGATAAAATACCTACAGGTAAAGTTTTATATGCATCATTATCTAATAAAGTATTTGCAAAGAGCAACTCATTCCATGTACCTAAAAATGTAAATATTGAAGCTGTAGCAAGAGCTGGCTTAACAATAGGGAATATTATTAGAAAAAAAGTTTTATAAATTCCGCACCCGTCAATACATGCTGCCTCTTCAATATCTTTTGGTATAGAGCGATAGAAACTACTTAATATCATAACGCTCATAGGCAATGCAAATGCGATATATGGCAACAGGAGTCCAATATAACCACCTTTTAAACCAACCTTATCCAAAACTTGAAATAATGGTAAAAGTGCCGCATGTGTAGGAATCATAATACCTACACTGAATACTAAAAAAGTAACTTGATTAAGCTTCCAAATCATACGGGTAATTGCATATCCTGCCATTGCTGATAAAATCCCAACCAGAACTACAGTAATTGAAGAATATATAACAGAGTTTAGAAAATAACCCATTATGCCACTACTACCCAAAGCCCTTGTGTAATTATCCCATTGCCACACCCATGGGAGCCCTAATACATTCTCACCTAGTATTTCTGAATTTGTTTTTAATGAATATGTAAGTAACCAATAAAGAGGGACTAATTGTATAAAAGCAAATATAGATAAGAAAACAGTAAGTCCCAAACGCTTTGCATTTTTCATGGAAAACTCCTTTCTGTTTTATAACACAGCATTATCCTCTGCTTTTCTGAATAATTTTGTTACAATAACACTAAACAAAATACACTCCAACACAATTAAAAATGCTTGTGCACTACCATAACCATATAAGCCTCTTTTAAACAAGTTATTATACATTAATGTTGCAGGGACGTGACTTATATTATTAGGTCCTCCCCCTGTAATTATATAAACTAAGTCAAATGCCTTAACTGAACCTACAATAGCAAAAATAACACATGTTTTTATTACAGGTACTAATAAAGGTATTGTAATAGCCGTAGTAGCCTTAAAACCAGTTGCACCATCAATAGTTGCAGCCTCATAATAGTCTCCTGGAATTGATTTAATACCAGCATAAAAAATAAGCATATGATAACCTATATATTGCCAAACGGCAGGGATAACAGTAGTTAAATAAGCTGTATTTTCATTTGTCATCCACGGAAACTCAAAGTCACTGAAACCTAACATACGTATAAACTCATTTAATAAACCATATTGTGAGTTAAAAACGCTCATCCAAAGTCTACCAATAACCATGCTTGAAATAACAACAGGTACAAAGTATACTGTTCTAAAAAATTTTTCTCCTTTTACTCCCTTTGAAAGAATAAGAGCGAATAAAAACGAAAGAGGAAGTTGAATTAAAAGAGAACAACCCATTAATATAAATGCGTTAATTGTAGCACGAATAAAATTTTTATCTCCAAAAATTTTTATATAATTTCCTAGCCCTAAAAAAATCATTTCGGAAATACCATCATATTCAAACATACTATAAAATGACGTAATTAGTAATGGTATAATTGCTACACAAACAAATATAATAAGAGAAGGTAAGATGAATACTGCTATATGCAATTTATTTCCCAGTAGCCTATTCATATCAAAATCCTTTCTGAATATTTCTTTTTTTATATAAATATAAGACATTAAGGTCTTATCACAAATCCCACAAGCTTTTGAAAAAGCTAATGCAAAACTTTTAATAAAAGGAATACCTAAAAAGTTTTTTTAAAGGAGTTTGAGGAAACTTTTTTAAAGTTTCCTCAAACTTTTAGTCTTTATTTTTTAAAAAGAAACATATTTATTTTTTTATTACTATTTGTTAAGTATATCTTTATGAGCCTCAAAAACAGCATCGGGATTTGCACCTGATGTAAATAAAGTTTGAACTTCTTCTAAGTGTGTAGCAGCTGTATTTTCGTCAAGGGCTGTATCCCATGCTACAACTCCATCAACATTTTTAGCAACAATTGCAGCAACTTCTTTTGCCAATGGTTTTAATGAACTTTCATCAACTGGAATTGTCCAGCCTGTAAACCCTTGCCCAGATTCATGTCTAGCTTTTGCAAGTTCTTTTGAAAGATATATGTTAAAGTCAACAGCAATTTCAGGATTAGCAGTATTTTTATTGATAAAAAATCCTTCTATAAATCCGCCACAATAATCAGTTTCTTTAGCATTTGCTGAACTAGACATAGGTATATTAATAGCAGTTACTTTTCCATCTTCTTGTAAAACAGAGTTTTTATCTGTATAAACACCATCTGTAAACCAGTTTCCTGTAAGTCTCATAGCTGCTCTTCCAGAATAAAACATACTGTCAGCGTCCGGAGAAGCAACTTCTAATGGATTTTTTCCAAACGCACCAGCATCATAAAGCTCTTTAACTTTTTGAGCCGCAACAAGATAACCATTATCATCAAAACTAGCCTCACCGTTTAACATTTTGTTTATGTTAGAAGCTCCTACTTCTCGTAATGCTAAAGCTTCATAAACAAAAGCCGCTTGCCAACCCTCTTTTATACCTTGTGCTATAGGAGTAATTCCAGCATCTGATAATTTTTTAGAAGCATCTAATAGTTCTTCATAAGTAGTTGGAATTTTTGCACCTGCTTGCTGGAAAAGGTCATTATTGCAATACAACATCATAGCCCAAGAATAAGTAGGTAATGCATATAATTTTCCTGAATATTCAAAAGCTTGTGTTGAACCTGGTTTTAATAGAGGTAATGTTTCTTCATCTAAATAATCTCCAATTGGAAGTAACTTATCTGCTAAAGCGAGTTTACCTCCGCGTCCTCCACCCCAGTAGTAAAATAAATCTATTCCTTTTGCACTGCCAGCAAATTCAGTTGAAATTTTTGTTTTATATGCTTCATTTTCAAGAATATGTATTTCTATATTTACATTTGGATTAGCTTCCATATACTCTTTTGCGACTTTTTCCGTTGCTATTCTCATAGAGTCTGTTTCGGTTGACCAAAGGTGCCAAAGATGTAATGTGGTTTTTCCATCAGTTCCTTCATTTCCAGAGTCATTTGAGTTAGAACTTCCACCCGAATTACCTCCACAGGCAGCTAACGTAAATATAATACTAATTACTAGTAATATTGATATAGCTTTTTTTGTTAAACTCATAATTAAAACCTCCTATTTTTGTTTTGGTGGTATGTCAAGTTAATTAGTTGACATACTTCGTAATTTCAATAATAACAAATTTTGCACAAAACAAGCATAATTATTTTTACAATTTTGGTAAAAATTTTGACTTTGTATATATCAATTAATATTTTTAATCTTTTTTCTGTACTCATTTGCTGTTATCCCCATATATTTTTTAAAACATTGCCCAAAATAATGAGGGTCATTTATCCCAATCATTTCAGAAATTTCATAATTTTTATAGTTTGTAGACCTTAACAATTCAGCACTTTTTTTCATTCTTTTCTCACAAATATATTCAGAAATATTTTTGTTTAGGCTTTGTTTAAATATTCTACTTAAATAACTTTCATTCATAAAAAACTCTCTAGCAATAGTTTTTAAAGAAAGTGTATAATTACAGTAATTTTCATTTATATATGTAATAACTTTTTCTATTGTACTGTCATTTTTTAAACAGCAATTTTTTATATAGTAGTCAAATGTATATTGTACAAAATTTATAATTATTTCTTTTTGTTTTGATATATTAGTTGTATTTGCAATGTTTATATAAATATCTTTGCAACCCTCAATATTTGAAATATCATGCCCATACTCCCATATTATCATCGATGTAGCAAATATAATATTTAGAATTAATAATCGCATAGTAAGTGGCTCAGCAGTATAATTAACAATTTTACTAATATAATCATTTATATATTTATTGACATCTCCAAAAAGCCCATTTTTAAATGACTCAATATAATTTTTTAAAATATATTCATAATTTACACTACTAGTTTGGGGTAAATCTTTTTCATTATAAATATCTATTCCATATTGATTACTTATTTCTAATCTGGCTATTATTTTTACTGTTTGCAAATAGCTTTCTGTAGCTGCATTGTGACCAATATGTTTATTGCTTATAGCAATAAACATACTTTCTATATTTAAAATATTCATTAAACACTCTTTTATTCTTAAATATAATCCACTTTCGTCATTTTTTATATTAATTAAAATGATAATACTTCCAGAGTAATGCTCAAAGACTGTACAGCTAAAGGTTGAAAATTTTTCTTTTATTCTATTTATAATGTAATTAGAGCTTTGAAAACCATGCTTAATATTTACGCAAATAATATATGCATCTGACCAATCCAAATTTAGTTCGGTTATTTTTTCAATAAATTCAATACTTCCTACACGCCCTTGAAGTAAACGATGTAAAAAACTTTCCAAAACAATTTGTTTATTTTTCTCTAAGCTATTTATTAGTTTTTTTGTATTACTTTCACTTTGGGTATGTGCCAAAACAGTTTGTTTTGATTTTTCTACTACTTGCTTAAGCTCGTTTTTATCAATAGGCTTTAATATAAATGAGTTAACTCCAATATTAATTGCTTTTTGTGCATAACTAAATTCTCCAAATCCTGTAATTATAATTATTTCTGTTTTTGGGCTTAGTTCTTTTATATTTTGTGATAAAATTAATCCATCCATAAAGGGCATGTTTATATCCGTTAAAACAATTTGCGGATTAAATTCATTAAATAATTTTATTGCTTCCTCTCCATTACTTGCTTCAGCAACTATTTTAAATCCATTATCTTCCCAATCATAACTTTTACTTATAAGAATTCTTTCCAAATGCTCATCATCTACAATCATTACAGAAATTTTCATATGTCTTCCTCCAAAATACGAAGTTTAATAGTAACAGTTGTCCCCCTAAAAACTTCGCTTGTTATTTGTAAAGAATTATCATTTTCATTAAATATAGTTAATTTTTCTATTAAATTATAAATACCAAATCCATTGCTTTCTGAGCGAGACTTTCCAGTTAAAATATTATCTATTCTATCTTGAGTAATGCCAACCCCATCATCCTCTATTATAAATATAATCATATTATCTTCTCTAAATCCTGTAATAGTTATATTTCCTACACCATGTTTATTTCGTATGCCATGATATACACAGTTTTCAATTATAGGTTGCAATAATAATTTTAACATTTTTAACTTTAGGATATTTTCAGATATATTATATTTTATATTGATTTTATCTTTATATCTTATGTTTAACACAGTGGCATAATTTTTAATACATTCTATTTCCTTTTCAACAGTTACAAAGTCTTTTCCTACACTTAAACTTGTTCTGTAAAAACCGCTTAACGCTTGAGTTAGTTTATAAGCAGTTTCATTATCATTTATTAGTGAAAGGGCACTTATAGCATCTAGTGCATTATACAAAAAATGAGGTTTTATTTGCGCTTGTAAAAGACTAAGCTCATTTCTACGTTTTAATTGTTCTTCTAATTTTATGTTTTTCGTCAATTCGTCTATAGAAGTTATCATAATATTAAAGAAAGTTTGTAACTCTATTATTTCGTCCTCAATGTTTGTATGCCCTATCTTTATAGGTAAAAAATTTCCTTTTTCAGCTAATCGCATATGTTTTACTAGATTTGCCAAAGGTTTTATAATAATATTACTTATAAACAATTGACTTATAAATATAATTGCTATAACTAGAATAGCTATAATAAGCAAAATAGTATAATAACTTGAGTTTAGATTTTTTTTATAATTTAAAGGAGTAACACTTACAATATACCAATCTGCAAATTGAGATTTTAATGATGATACAGCCATACTGCCATTTGGCGTTTCAACTATTTGAAATTCACTTTTCTTTAAAACAGCATTTTTTGATAACTGTTCCGAAATGCTTGTGGAATTTGAGGATTGTATAATAATATCTCCATAAGCATTTAATATTAGCATTTCATGCTCTGCTTCTTCAGGTTTTGAAAATAATTTGTTGCTAAGAGAATTTTTAGTAATATTGATCATAAGGGTACCCATAGGCTTATAATCGCTTATTTTATTTATATTTCTAACAAATGAAATATATGGTTTATCATAATTAATTACTTTTACTGCTTCCCCACCGTTTTCAAAGTATATAAATTCACCGTTTGATTCTTTGAGCTTTGTAAGCCACTCTTCTGAATTAAATAAATTTACATAAACAGAATAAACACTTCCACTATTTGATTCACGAAAAAATGTGTTTTCATCACAAAAAATAACTGACATTATATTTGTATCATTTATTAATATATTAAATAAAGCATCTGAAATTATCCTGTTTCTTTCCAATACACTGTTTGAGTCTATAATTGATGTTTGAAATTTAGGATTAATCATGATTGTATTTATAAGAGTGTGAAAACTATCAATAGAGGAAATAAGTTGAGAATCAGTAGATTTTAAAGACTGCAATGCAAAAGATTGCAAATCTTTTTTACTAATATTACCTATGTATAATGCAGAAGGTATTAATATTAATATAAAAATTAATAAAAATATTCCGCCAAAAAATGTGATTATACGTGTATGTATACTTACTTTTGTTTTTTTTAAAAACACATCCATAAAATTATCATTTCCTTTTCTGTTAATAAAAGTTCAAGGTAATAAAATAGTTTTTTTGAAATAAAGAAGCAAAGAACTTTTGTATAAATGCTATAAAGTAATACTCATTATAAAAAGTGTTAAACTGGTTATAAAATATATTTTATGCATTTTTTCTGTTTGTCGTCAAGGATATTTTGTAAGCTATTGTCATAATTGTTATGCCTTTATTTGTTGTTTATTTACAATAAATAAGGTATAATTATAAAAGTATTTAGATATATTCCCAAGGAGGTTTTAAAATGAATTTAGGACTAAAGCAAGAAGTTAATATGAATCAAAAGCTTTTTCTTACGCTTAAAATGCAACAATCGCTAAATATTCTACAGATGCCTATAATAGAGTTGATGGAAAATATTTCAAACGAATTAAACGAAAACCCTCTTTTAGAAACTGTATCTGATGACCCTATCAACCATAATGATATTTTTGAAGAATATTCATATAAACTATATAAAAACCTCTTATTGGATTATAATTATGATAAAAACAACCCAAATTATGAAGAAATAGAAAACCCAATTAACTATATACAAGAAAAAAAAACATTAACTGACTTTTTAATGGAACAATCAGGATACTTAAAAGAACCTTATAAAGTTATAAAAATTATTCATTATATAATACAAAACATAGATGAAAGAGGTTATTTTCCTTATACAGATATTGAACTCGCTAAAGAACTAAATATTTCTATTGAGTCCGCAGAATATGCAATTAAAAAAGTACAAGATTTTACACCAGATGGAATTGCGGCAAGAGATTTAAAAGAATGTTTAATAATACAATTAAAAAAAAGAAATATAACAGACAAAATTTTATACGAAATGATAAATTCTCATTTAGAATTAATAGGTAAGAATAAAATAAAAGAAGTTGCAACCAAGCTAAAGATTTCTAAAACTGATACATATAAATACTTCCAAATATTAAAAACATTAGAACCAAAACCGTCCAGAGGTTTTTATAGCGATGCAGAGGTATACATTATACCTGATGCCTATATCGCAAGAACGGGTGAAGAACTAATTATAACAATAAACGATAATATGCTACCCCGATTAAGGCTTATGAACTGCTATAAAGATATAATTAATAATTCCATTGACGAAAAAACAAAAGAATATATTAAAGGTAAATTAAACTCTGCTATATATTTAATTAAAAATATTGAGGAGCGAAAAGCTACTCTTGTTAAAGTTTTAGAAGAAATTGTTGCAGTACAAAGAAATTATTTTCTATATGGAGAAAAATATTTGAAGCAAATGAGCATGAAAGAAATAGCAAATTCTATACATATGCATGAATCTACGGTTAGCCGTGCTATAAAAGGTAAATATATACAAACACCCGAAAAAATTATTAAACTTAAAGACTTATTTACTACAGGGCTATCCAATTCCGAAAATAATCTTTCGGCAACGGTATTAAAAAAGGAAATCTATAGTTTAATATCTCAAGAAAATAAAAGAAATACATTTTCTGACCAAGAAATAAGCGAAATATTAAGTGAAAAAGGTATTTTTATATCCCGCAGAACTGTTGCAAAATACAGAGAAAGCATGGGTATAAAATCTTCACTAAAAAGAAGAATTTATATTTAAAACAACTATTTGAATAAATTTATAATATTTATTTCACAATTAAAATTGATTTTTTGAGCTTACATTAATTTGTTAATTTTTTTGTAAACAATAAATTATGTTGCTTTTATAGAAATAAAAATTTATAATAGCTTTATGTTAATTTTATGTGAGTTCAACGTAGCCGAGCTAACTTGTGAGCGTTGAACATATTGTTAATATATAGAAAGAAGGTAGAATTAGATTGATTATTAAGAAACTGACTTTATTATTTATTGTCTTCATATTTACAATTGTATATACTTCATCTGCTTTTGCATATGATGCTACATCTAATATTAAGGTTGGTTTACAAACTAAATTTAAAGATGTTACTTCTATTAAAATAGGAAATAGTTCTATTTTAATTGGGTATGAAAGTAACGGCAATTTTCATGGTGAAGTTACAATAAAGGCTACTTCCTCCTTTTCTGTAGCGACAGACAACTACTATTATGCAAAAGAGAATGAAGGTTTAACTTCATATGAGCAAGCAAAACATATAGCTGATAACTTAGTAAATTCAGGGCATAAAGCTGTAGTCGCATACACAGATACTGGAAAATGGGCTGTTTATCTTGGTGGTTATACTAACAAAGGAGATGCAGAACATACAGGAAAAACTGTTGTAACTCCAAATAATAAGAGAACTATTTTAAAAGATGGAGACACCGGAATAATACTTTTCGATAATCAAAGTCACTTTCCTCAAATTGCAGATAGCTCAGGTGGCTTTCTCAAACTTTCTGACAGGTCATATAGAGGTACTATAGAGTTTAGTCGGTTTACGGGGGGAAATATTACAGCGGTTAACGTTTTAAAAATAGATGATTATTTATGCAGTGTTGTTGCTTCAGAAATGCCATCAAGTTGGGCCATTGAGGCCTTAAAGGCACAGGCTGTTGCAGCAAGAAATTATACTGTTACACAAAGAGGTGTACATAAAAATTTAGGCTATGACCTTTGTGATACAGTTCATTGTCAAAGTTACTTGGGTGCAGGTAATGAATCAACATCTGCATCAAGAGCAGTACATGAAACTAGTGGTGTGATGGCTTTCTACAACAATACACCAATAAATGCAGTTTATTTTTCTAGTAGCGGAGGGGCGACAGAAGATGGAAATAAAGTGTGGGGGACTGATACACCTTATTTGAAAAGCGTTAAAGAGATAAACGAAAAAACATATAAAGAATGGAGCAGAACATATACATTATCTGAATTAACAGACATTATGCACGCTAATGGATTTGAAATAGGGAATGTTACATCTGTTTCACTTAGTATTAGCCCTGTTAGCGGAAGAGTATCAGAATTAAATTTCATTGGAACAAAAGGCAAAAAAAGTATATATAAAGAACAAATACGTACTATTTTTAATAAGTCTAAAACCGGAAGCCTTGACAGTACAAATTTTATAATTTCTCACGGAAGTGAGGCAACTACACATTCAGAGGTATATGTATATGAAAATGGTGCATCAAAAGCTCACCCATTAGTAGGTATATATGCTATGTCGTCTTCCGGAACTCCTACTCAAATAGTAACAGGTGCTGTTGTAATAGGAAAAAATAATGCTACTTCTACATACTCCGATACAAAAACGCTATTATCCTATAACAGTACAGGAGATAAAATAGTTTTTATTGGAAAAGGGTGGGGACATGGTGCCGGTATGAGCCAATATGGTGCAAAAGGAATGGCTGAAGCCGGATATACATATGAACAAATATTAAAACATTATTATACAGGCATAGAGGTAAGAAAATGAAAAAAGAAGACTTTTATTTCCATCTACCAGAAGAACTAATTGCACAAACTCCAATTTTGGACAGGTCATCATCAAGATTATTAGCACTAAATAAAATAACTGGTGAGATTAAACATAATCAATTTAAAAACATAACAGACTATCTAAATAAAGGAGATTGTTTAGTAATTAATGATACAAAAGTAATCCCCGCAAGGCTAATGGGAATTAGAAAAAGTACAGGAGCTATAATTGAGGTTTTGCTTCTTAGAAGGGTAGACAATCAAAGCTGGGAGGTATTAGTTAAGCCTGGAAAAAAAGCCAAAATAGGTGAGAAAATTAAATTCGGAGATGGTATCTTAGAAGGCGAAATATTAGATATAATTGAAGATGGCAAAAGAATAATTAAATTTCAATTTGAAGGAATATTTGAGGAAATACTAGATATATGTGGAGAAATGCCTTTGCCGCCATATATTACAGAAAAACTAGATGACAAAACCCGATATCAAACAGTTTACGCTAAAAATGAGGGTTCAGTAGCTGCACCAACAGCAGGGTTACATTTTACAGATAATATATTAAAGTTAGCAGAACAAAAAGGCGTTAATATAGCAAGAGTAACACTCCATGTAGGCTTGGGTACATTTCGCCCAGTAAAAACATCAAATATACTAGAGCACCAAATGCATTCTGAATACTACTCCATTACCAAAGACCAAGCAGAAATCATAAATAACTGCAAAAAAAACGGTGGAAGAATTATAGCAGTAGGAACTACAAGTTCACGAACCCTTGAAAGTTGTGCAGACAATAATGGTTTTATAGTAGAGGGTTCAGGTTGGACAAACATCTTTATTTACCCAGGTTATGACTTTAAAATTGTTGACTGCCTTATAACCAACTTTCATTTACCAGAATCAACATTAATAATGCTTGTTTCGGCACTAGCAGGAAAAGAAAATATTATGAATGCATACAGCGAAGCAATAAAAGAAAAATATCGTTTTTTCAGCTTTGGAGATGCAATGATAATTCATAATTAACAGGTGAACAAATGGACTTATTTGACTACCAAAAAGAAAAAAATATGAAAAAGGAATCCCCTTTAGCTTCAAGGTTACGTCCAACAAAACTAGAGGACTTTATTGGGCAGGAACATATTGTAGCCCAAAATACGCTTTTATATCGTGCAATAAAAGCTGACAAATTAACAAGCATTATATTATATGGTCCTCCTGGAACAGGTAAAACCACATTAGCTAGAATAATTGCAAATACAACAAAAAGCAATTTCATACAGCTAAACGCAACGACATCAGGAATTAAGGACATAAAATTAACAATAGACGATGCAACATATACATTTGCTACTTCAAGCAAGCGAACCATATTGTTTATTGATGAGATACACAGATTCAACAAAGCACAGCAAGATGCCCTATTGCCACATGTAGAAGATGGAACAGTAATTTTAATAGGGGCAACCACCGAAAATCCATACTTTGAAGTAAACAAAGCCCTTGTATCACGCTCAATAATTTTTCAGCTAAAGCAACTAACATCGGGAAATATTATTACACTAATTTCCCGGGCAATAAGCGACAAAGAGAACGGTCTAGGCAATTTAAACATTGAAATAGAGGAAAGTGCATTACACTTCCTAGCGGAAATATCAAATGGAGATGCACGTACAGCACTTAACGCAATAGAGCTTGCGGCTTTTTCCACAGAGAGAAACCCCAATGGAAAAATCATAATAGATTTAGAAACTGCACAACAATGTATTCAAAAAAGGGCAATTAACTATGACAAAAACGGAGACAACCATTACGATACAATTTCCGCATTTATAAAAAGCATGAGAGGTTCAGACCCAGATGCTGCCATATACTACCTAGCAAGAATGTTATACGCAGGAGAAGACCCAAAATTTATAGCGAGAAGAATTGTAATATGTGCCTCCGAGGACGTTGGAAATGCCGACCCACATGCTCTTCAAGTTGCTGTATCTGCTGCTTCTGCTGTAGATTTTATTGGTATGCCCGAATGTAAAATAATACTTGCACAAGCCGTTGCATATATCTCATGTGCCCCCAAAAGCAATTCTGCAATAAAAGCAATAGAAAAGGCATGGAACGATGTTTCGACAATACAAATATCTGGTGTACCTAATCATTTAAAAGATTCACATTATGCAGGGGCAAAGCAACTAAACAACGGAGAAGGCTACAAATATGCTCATGATTATCCAGGGCATTATGTGTCACAACAATATTTGCCTGACGAGCTTAAAGGTACTATTTACTACACACCTTCCGAAAATGGGGTCGAAAAAAGGATTAAAGAATCATTAATGAGGATTAGGGGAGATAAGTTATAACAATAAGACTGAGGGAAACTTTTGGCTGTGAATACTCTTTAGTTTAAATTGAGTAGCCGTGCAAACAATTGCCAACAGTATATAATAATGCTGAAAACAACCAAATATCATCAGTTTAAGGAAAAATACAGTAGAGAGCGAATTTATTCGTACAAAATTTCTAATTTAGGTTTTGTTTGTAAAACGCATAAATATATTCTCCAAAATAAAATTCCTTAAATTGATGACATTAGGTATAACCATTATATTTGTCGTGGCTTTTATTTTTAACAGACTATAACACACTCAACGGCTCTAGTGCATTACCAGTATTTTTAGATAATAAATTATTTTTCTATTATAAAATTAATTCCCTCAAGTAAAGTTTCCTCATCCATCGCACCTTCCCAACCAGTAACAATATTACCATTTTTATCAATAAATATAGTTGTAGGAAGTGCAGAAATTCCATATTCATTATTTTCATCAAAATATATTGGAAATGAGTATCCATTATCATTTATAAATTTTTTTCCCTTTTCTATTGTTTCTCTACCCCCGTCAACAGAATCAACCATCATAAATACAACATCATCTTTTAGTTCATTATAAACTTTATCAAAATGAGGCATTTCACTTTTACATGGAGGACACCAACTTGCCCAAAAATTAAGTACAATAGGTTTACCAAAAAAGTCAGACAATTTTATTTCATTCCCGTTTATATCAAGCATTGTAAAATCGGGAGCCGGAAATAATTCATTATTACCTTCCTCTTGTTCTTTTCCTTCATCAGTACTATTTTCCTCTTTTTCATTACTAACATTTTTGTCAGTGAGATTTAAACTTGAATCTAGTTTATAATTTTTAGCAAGAGAGTTATATGCCATCGAGGCAATTATAATAAACAAAGCAAAGGCACCTATTGCAATAAATGTTTTAATTTTTGTATTCATAAATTCACTCCTAAAATGTAAATAGGGATAGAAACTTTCCTTTTAACCCAATTATAATTAAAATACCAATAACAACAAGTAAGCCGCCAGATATTAAATTTACTATTTTGTAATTTTTTTTAATAAAATCAAAAGCACCTTTTAATTTATTTATAAGTATTGCACTTACTACAAATGGAATACCAAGCCCTAATGAAAAGCATAATAGCATTATTATTCCTTTTGCAGTATCATTACTTCTTGCGGCAAACATTAATGCCGACCCAAGAAACATGCCAACACAAGGAGTCCAGCCTATGGCAAAAATTATACCAAACAATACAGATGAAAGGAATCCCAAATTTATTATTTTAAAATCTATTTGTCTGCCTAAATTAATAAGTGGAAGCCTAATAATTTCCATAAAATTCAGCCCAAATAATATAATAATTGTACCACTAAGTATATCTAATATTGTGTTATATTTTACTAAAAAGTTGCCAACACTTCCAGCAAAAGCGCCCAAAGTTGTAAAAATAATAGTAAATCCAATAACAAACCCTAAAGCGTTAATTAGAGTTTTATGTTTTTTTTCTTCACCTTTTTGTCCTGCAAAATATGATATATATATTGGTAGCATAGGAAGCAAGCAAGGTGAAATAAAAGTAGTAATACCTTCTAAAAAAGACAACACATAATACATATTATTCTCCTGTTAATTTCACTTAGTCACAAAAAATCAATTGATTTAACCCATATCAAACATTTTTATTATTCGCCTGTTAAGTGACGAATAACGATTTACTTCTTTATTATTATCCACCATTCTATATAATGTTTCAGGTATACCAACAATTACTACTAACTCCTTTGCCCTTGTTACAGCAGTATAAAGAAGATTTCTGCTCATTAGCATAGGGGCACCACTGTGTATAGGAATAACAACTACTTTATACTCACTTCCCTGCGATTTATGAATTGTTATAGCGTAACACAACTCAAGTTCATCAATTTGACTAAAATCATACTCTACTAGTTTATTTTCATCAAATATAATAGTCATAGTTTCATCATAATCATTTATTGTTTTTAGAATACCTGTATCACCATTAAAAACTCCTAAACCTTCGTCTATAACCTTTCCAAACCTATTTATAACACGCCATGGCATATTATAATTATTCTTTATTTGCATTACTTTATCTCCTTCTCTGAAAATAATATTGCGGAATTCTTTTTCCTTTTTTTCATTTGAAGGAGGATTAATTTTTTCTTGTAATATTTTGTTTAGATTACTGACACCTAACAAAGATTTTCTCATAGGTGTAAGAATCTGAATATCTTGAAAGCTATCACAATTAGTATATTTTGGAAGCCTCTTTAAAGTAAGTTCTAATATCGTATTAATTACTTCGTCAATATTTGATTTTTTTGTAAAGAAAAAATCTTTGTTTTTTTCGTTTAAAACAGGATACTTACCTTTATTTATTCTATGGGCATTCATAACTATTGCACTTTCTCTTGCCTGTCTAAAAATTTCATTAAGTCTAACAATTTTTATTTTTCCACTGGAAATTATATCTTTAAGTACATTACCAGGACCTACAGAAGGCAGCTGGTCTACATCACCAACTAATATTAACCTTGTACCTGGTGCTATAGCAGTTAGCAAGCTATTCATTAATAAAATATCTACCATTGAGCTTTCATCAACTATTATAACGTCTGACTCTATAGGGTTATCTTTATCTTTTCCAAAAGATTGTCTTCTACCGTTATTTCCGTCCAAAAACGTAATTTCCAAAAGCCTATGTAGAGTTTTAGCTTCTATTCCTGTTGCTTCTGACATACGTTTTGCAGCTCTCCCTGTAGGAGCAGCAAGTTGAATTTCAAATTTTTCCTGTCTTAAAATATTTATTATTGTGTTAATCGTTGTAGTTTTACCTGTTCCAGGGCCTCCTGTTATAATTAATACCCCATTATCCATTGCCTCTATTACAGCTTGTTTTTGATTTTCCGCAAGCTTGACTCCTGTTTCGTTTTCTATTTCGGAAATTTTTGATTCAACATTTATTTTGCAAGAAATAGCATTTGAAGATAGTTCTAATAGTTTTTTTGCAACATTATTTTCGCAATAATAAAAACTGCTCAAATAAACAACATCATTATCATCTATACTTTCCTGAAAAATTACTCTTTCCATTTGAAGTGTTAATATGTTATTTTCAATTAGTTCGGTTGAAATTTCTAATAGCTCTGCAACATATCCTATTAATAATTTTTTAGGCAAATATACATGACCATTAACAGATGCCTGTTGCAGAGAGTATTTTATACCAGCTTGTATCCTATAAGGAGAATCAAATTGTATTCCGGCTTTAAAAGCAATAGAGTCAGCAGTTTTAAATCCAATTCCAAAAACCTCATCAGCAAGACTATAGGGGTTTGTTTTAATTACGTCAAAAGTATTTTGTTTATATCTTTTATAAATTTTCATTGCATATATAATAGAAATACCAAAATCCTGTAAAAACAAAATTACTTTTCGCATTTCTGTTTGCTCATGGAATGTTGCAGATATACTTAATGCTTTAGACATAGATATGCCTTTTATTTCGGTTAAATGTTCAGGATAATTTTCAATTATAGAAAAAGTATCTCTTCCAAAATGGTCTACTATTCTTTTGGCAAGTCTTTCTCTAATACCTTTAATAATTCCAGAACCCAAATATTTTATTAACCCATGTTCCGAAGTTGGAATTGTTTTCTCAAAATGTTCTACATTTATTTGTTTACCATATACGGGGTGAACAACATATATACCTGTAATTTTTATGCTCTCACCCTGTGAAAGATACGGAATATTTCCGACACATAAAATTTCATTAACACTCTGATTAAATGGAGAAACAGAAAAAACAGTATAACCATTAATATTGTTTTGGAAAATAATATTTTCTACAATACCCTCAACAACTACTTGCTCACTCATTTGTATATTCTTCTTTCTTATCTTTTATTACTTCGTAAACGTCTTCAAGTTCCTGTTTGTGTAGCTGTAGAATTTTGTATATTTTTTCTTCCATTTTATAATCGTCATCATCAAAAGGAAAAATTAACTCCCAAGTAGGATTAAAGCTTTCTTCATCTTCTTTTATAATTAAACCTTCGTGTTCAAAAATATTTTGTTCATAGTAATCATAAATAGCATTAAATTTCCAGTTTTCTACATCTTTTCCAGTAAATATTTTCATGTGTATAAAAATATCTTCTTTTTCTTTTTCAGCAAAAATATTAAATATTAAATCATCATATTGAGGAATTTTATAAGATGCAATTTCTTTATCTAAAAAACCTGTTTTTTCATCTTTTATCATTACAACAACTACAGTTTCTTCCATACATTAAATAACTCCTTATAAATATAAACTAATATGAATTCGAATAAGAAAACTATGTTGAACTCATGTTAAACTACTCATCTTTTACATAAAAACTAATTTTATTTACTCCATATTCAGCCATTTCGTTTTCTGGATTTAATTTTAGTGCAAGTTTTAGAGATTTACTTGCTTTTTCATATTTACCTTTGTTAAATTCACTTGCACCCAAATTGTAATAAATTTCTGATTTACGCTCACTTTTTGTTAGTTGAATAATTAAGTATAAAGCTCCGACTAAACAAGCCAATATACTACCATATAAAAAATAATTATTTTTTATAAAATAATTCAAAAAAATGGTTATAAGCCCTAACACAGGCGGTATTAAATTTATTTTAACAGGTAATGACGGGAGTTTGTCTTGTGGTAAATTTTCATATGGGTTTTTATCAAAAACATAAACTTTTGATTTTGTACGCATTTTATCATAATCTTTAGGTCGTGGTTTAGATTTTGGTATTGAGACATTACTTTTTAAAACTTTAAATTCTGAGATTGCTGTTCCAATAAGCTTAAACATTATATGGATTTTCGAGCGTAAATTTTGTCCTCTTGCAGACCTAACATTTTCTGATATACTTAAAATATAGTATATATTTTGTTCATAGGTATCTAAAGGAGAAATTACAATAGCATTTAATTTTGAGTCATATGAAATATCTGTACGCATAACATATCCGTCAGTATCAATTACCTCCATAGTTCTATATGATACTGATTTTTCATCTAGGGGTATATTAAACTTAATATACCAATAAATTATTCCTGTATCACTAGGAATATCAATTTTTACTTTATCTTTTAGACCTGGTATAGAAGTTGCTATTTTTATTTTATCGTTATTACTCATGAGCCATCAACCTACTTTTAAAAATAAATACAATTATTTTGTTAAACTTACATTAGAATAATTTCTATTAATTTATATCGGCTTATTTTACAAAAAATTTTATTACTATATAATAAAACATATGGTTTTCGACATTAATATCTTTGGGCTTTCGGCTTTAAACCTTTAGCATATAGATAATGTTTTAGGGAGGAAACTTTATTAATTCCTCCCTAAATATTTTGTAAAACAATATTATTTTTAAAAGTATGTTTTGGAATATATAATATAATTATTCAGGATAGTACATATTTTCTTTTTTCATATTTATTAATACTTCACTATAGTATTTTTCTGCCTCCCATTTTGCAAAAGCTAAATTATGTTCTAAATAGTTCCCACACTCAGGAGAAGTTGTAGCCGGTATATTATCATTAAAATCCATTATATACTTAAATGTACTTTGAATAAGAGGTAAAACCTCCTCTGTTGACAAATCACCTTTTAGAATTAAATACATACCTGTACGACATCCCATTGGCCCAACATAAATTACTTTGTCAGCCCAACCACTCTCGTTTCCCCTCAAGTAAACAGCCATTAAGTGTTCCATAGTATGTATCTCGGGATTACCTAAAACAGGCTCTTTATTAGGTAATTTAATACGTAAATCAAAAGTTGTTAGTATTTCATCTCCAACTTTATCTTTTCTTGAAACGAAAACTCCTCTTACCATTTTATCATGATTAATTGTAAAACTTACAACGTCCATTTAATTTCAACTCCTTATATTTTTTAGTAAATTTATTTAAATTAAATAGAACTTAATATTATTTTATTAATCGTCTTCATAAATTTTTATAGTACTTTTTTTGCTTTTGCGATAATTTAAAGTAAATCCTATTGCGGCCCCAAATATCCCACCAACAATATGAGTAATTCGAGAAACGTTATCTACACTGTTAATGCTACTAAATACCTCTTGACCAATGTAAATTATAATTACTAATATAAAAGTCAGAGGAATACGTCCCTTTTCAAAGTTTACAAAAGAAACTAAAATAATAAACATAAAAGCAATCCCACTTGCTCCAAGTAAAGCATTATTAGAAATAATAACATTTAGCACCCCTGTTACAAAGGCTATAGCTAAAATCATTAACAAAATGCATTTTGAGCCGTATTTTTCTTCCAGTATCGGGCCTATTAATAAAATCAGCATAAAATTACTGAAAAAATGTTCAACACTTATATGCCCCAAAACATGACCAAATAATCTAAAATAAAAAAGTGGGTCATCAAATCCGCTACGATAAACACAAAATAATAAATTTGTTGTTACATTTTCTGTTAACATTCCCATTAGTAGGACAAAAAGACATATCAATGCGTATGTTAATATTACTGGTGAATTATAATGTATTTTTTTCAAAATTCTCATACTTACCACCACTCTCTTTATATTTGAGAAGCTAAAGTTAATTTAGGTACAATTTGTTTTTTACGAGAAACTACACCAGGCAAAAATATACTGTCATCTTCAAGTTTTAGCCCGAAAGCCTTTGATGTAAGCTCTCTAGCCTTTCCAGCAACTAGAATCTCACTTCCTCCTATTAGAATATCTGTAATTAGAAGCATTGATAAGTCACAAGCTTTATCATCATTAAATTTGTTCATCGCATCAATTAATTCCTGTTTATTGTTAACAATTGTTTTAAAATCTAATGTATTTACTTGAGAAATATATATTAAGTATTTATCAAAAGAAAATTCTTTTCTGTCTATAGCTAGTATTTCTTCCGGCGTATATTCTGATAAAGAAGTTCCAGCTTTAAACATTTCGCCTCCATATTTTTCAATACTAATTTCTGCAATTTCAGCTAAAATCTCAGCTGTTGCTTTATCCTCGCTTGTACATGTAGGAGACCTAAACATAATTGTATCAGAAAGTATAGCACTTAGCAAAAGCCCTGCAGTGGTTTTTTCAATTTTAATGTTATTTTCTTTAAAAAGCTTATACACAATTGTTGCACTACACCCAACAGGCTCAGAGCGAACATATAAAGGAGAATCTGTTTGAACATCAGCTACTCTATGATGGTCAATAATTTCCAAAATATTGGCTTGCTCAAGACCATCTACAGATTGTCTTCTCTCATTATGGTCTATTAATATTACTTGTTTTCTGTCATATTCAATTAAGTGCCTTCTGGAAATTACACCATAAAGCCTTCCTTCCCTATCAACAACAGGAAAATTTCTATGCACAGAAGATTTTATCATTTCCACAATATCTTCAATATAACTCTCAGTTGAAAAAATTTCAAATTTATGTTTATTCATAACAGAACTAACTGAAATAGCTTGATTTATTAAACTAACAGTTTTAAACATAGTATGCTTAACACACATTATCGGGCATTTGGCTTTTTCAAGTTCTATAGGAAAATAATCATTCGTAAGAATAATACATCCACATGTTCTTTCATTAGCATAAAACCTAGCATTTTCTATTTTTCCTGTTATTATTATATCTTTATCTGTTAATGTTCCCTCATTTGATACTACTGAACCAATATATAAAGAGCCACAAAGATTTTCATAAGGATACTCTCCATTTAAAAGTCTTCCTTCTAAAATATTCATTAAATTATCAAAACGTATTTCATGGCGTGAAACAACTTCTTCGTCTGAAATTTCCATAAATATTTTAGTAATATCGCCTATAGAAACTATACCTTCTACCCTGCCTTTTTTATCAACGATAGGCATAAGGCGAGAACCTCCGCTAGTTTGCAGAGCATCCCATGCTTTTTTTAGAGGGTCGTTTTTTTTAAGTCTTATAGGGTTATATAAGTCTAAATCCCTTAATTTTATTTTTATATCATCTAATAATATAGGCGGTTCTATATTGAAATAGTCTAATACAAATTTTGTTTCCTTATTAATTTTTCCAAGTCTACAGGCTAAAACATTTTCTATGCCCAATTTTCTTTTTAATTCAGCGTATGCTATTACTGAACATATTGAATCAGTATCCGGATTTTTATGCCCGAAAATATACACCGGCGACCTCAATACAAATTCCTCCTTATAAATTGGCGTGAGTTTGACGCAATAAACTGTGTCGGACTTTTGCTGATATTCGTAGCAGAGTTATTTATCATTCATATCTTAAAGCTTCAATAGGGTCAAGTTTTGCTGCTTTCATAGCCGGATAAACACCGAAAATGATTCCAACAATACTTGAAGCAAGTACAGAACCTATTACTATAGGAAAATAAATAGAAGGTACTATATTAATTGCTCCTGACACGGCAAAGGCACCTGAATAACCTAAGACAATTCCTATTATACCACCTAAGGTGGTTAAAATAATAGCCTCTACTAAAAATTGAAATGTAATATTTCCATTTGTAGCCCCAAGAGATTTTCTTATGCCTATTTCTCTCGTTCTTTCGGTAACAGTAACAAGCATAATGTTCATAACACCAATTCCACCAACAATAAAAGATATAAATGCAACTATAGCGACAAAAAGCGTAATTCCGGAAAGAATTGCATAAATCTCGTCTGCTCCCTGCATGATTGGAGTTAAGTAATACATGTCTTCATTTTGGTGAGCTATTTCAATTAACTTAGTTAACTCTAATGCAGTTTTTTCTGTTAGTGTTTTATCTTTAAGAGTAATAAAAAAGTAATCCACCATGTACCAGTTATGCATCTCCATAATTGTACTAACTGGTATATATGCTGAAGATTCCATAGAAAATAACATACCTAAATCATCTTGTTCTGTTATTCCGACTACAGTAAGGTCTACTGTTCCGAACCAAAATTTTGCTCTAATACTTTCACCAATGCTGTTTTGTCTTCCAAAAATTTTTGTTGAAAGCCCTTCATCTATTATAACAACATAACTATTATTTTCAATATCCTGTTCAGTAAGAAACCTTCCATATTTAATTTTTATATTTTGTATTTTATTATACTCTGAGGTTACACCTATAACTGAAACTGGCTCAGTTTCTTCAGGATTTCTAAGTTCAAAATGTGCTCTATTCCAAAAATATGAAGAAACATTTTTTACATTTGGGTGGCTTTTAAGTATTTTAGTATCATCTAAAGTTAAATAATCACTTTGTTGTAGTTCTTTATCACGTTTTGCATAAAGTTGTAGCCCGTCAAGCCCCATGCCTTCAATATTTTCTCTCATAGAATTTTGGAATCCAATTCCTATCGAAGTAATCATTATTACAGCACTTATTCCAATAATTATTCCAAGCATAGTAAGTATAGAACGCATTTTGTTTGATGTCAAACTGTAGAAGGCAGATAATATACTTTCAAAAACATTCATTAATTACCCACCTCTACTTTTATTTGTTCTAAATTTTTTTCATCGCTTACTATTTCGCCGTCTTTAAAAAAGACTATTCTTTTAGTGTGCTGTGCAATTTCAGGCTCATGAGTAACCATTACTATTGTTGCCCCACTATCATTTAGCTTTTGAAAAATACCCATAATCTCCTCACCTGAGCGGCTATCTAAATTTCCTGTTGGCTCGTCGGCAAGTAAAATAGCAGGATTATTTACAAGTGCTCTTGCTATAGCAACTCTTTGTCTTTGTCCTCCTGATAACTCGTTTGGTTTATGCCCAACCCTTTCGGTAAGACCCACTTTTAATAAAGCTTCCATTGCTGTCTCGCGTCTCTTTTTTTTACCTACTCCTGCATATATTAAAGGTACTTCTACATTTTGTAAAGCTGTTAGTTTAGGAAGCAAATTAAAAGATTGGAAAACAAAACCTATTTTTTTATTACGTATTTGTGCAAGTTTGTTACCTTTAATTGTTGAAACATCTTCTCCATCAAGATAATATTTTCCGGAAGTAAGTGAGTCTAAACAACCTAGTATATTCATAAGAGTTGATTTTCCGGAGCCTGATTGCCCCATAATAGATACATACTCATTAGCTTCTACTGCAAGGTCAATACCTTTTAAAGCCATAACCTCTAATTTTCCATTTTGGTATACTTTTTTTAGGTTTTCTATTTTAATAATCATATTAATTTTCTCCTATGATGCTTGCTCGGATTGAGTTGAAGCTTCAGACTCATCACTATTATTCTGCTGAATGTTTTCACCTTCAAAAATGGGTCTTGTATGTGCTATGGAATTTTCATTGAATCCTGGAGGAGGATTTACTATTAAACTGTCATTTTCATCTACTCCACTAACCTGAACGTATAAACCTGAATATGAACCAAGTTCAACAATTCTTTTTTGTACTGTATTGTCATCTTTTAAAACGTAAACAAAATTATTACCGTTTTCGTCTGTAAGAGTTGACATAAAAGGTATAACCATAACATCTTCTTCTACTTTTGTAATTATATCTGTTTCTAAAGAATATCCTGGACGTAGTGTAGTTTTTGTTTCTGTAGGTTTAATTTCTATAACAACAACATTTTCCATAGAGTTTCCAACTTGTTTTTGTTCGGCTTGAGGGTATATTTTGCTTACAACACCTTTAATAATATTTTTTCCTATAGCACTTCCCCTAATCTCTACTTGTTGCCCAACTTCTAAGTTTGCTGAACGATTTTCGGGAACGTCTACAATCATTATTAAATTATTAATAGAGACATCTCCTATTTCCATAATAGGGTTAGATGTAGTTAGTGTATCTCCCTCTACTGCACTAACCTTTAAAACAGTACCATTAACTGTAGAAATTTCGTCATATTTAAAACTTGCTATGTCATTATTAATTTGATTAATTTTAAGTTGTGCTTGTTCGACTTGTACTTGTTGTTTATCAATATTATTTTGTGTAACTGCATTATTATTTTTATTTGCAGTAATGTTATATTGCTTTTGAGCAATTTCTAGACTTTGATTAGCTGTATTAAGAGAAACTAATGCTGAGTTTCTTTGTGCTTGAGTTGTAGCTAATCTATTTTTAAGCTCGTTTATTTGTTCCTCTATTTTATCTAATTCTACTTTAGCTATTACTCCATTTTCATATAAATTTAAATTAGCATTGTATACATCATTTTTATCTTCAATATTTTGCTCTATTAAACTTATCTCTAAATCTAACTGTTCAATTCTGGAGTTTGCATCTGCTATAGAGTTTTTAGCCTGTGATACTTGTATCTCTTTTTGAAAAATTTCCTCATTTGTAACAGGAAGTTGTGCCCCTTGAACACCTATTTGAGCAGCTTTTAAGTCAAGTTTTGCAGAGGCTAAATTTTTTCTTAGTTCATCAAGTGACTTATCATCATATTGTACCAAAATTTGACCTATTGTAACAGAGTCACCTTCACTTACATTAATTTTCTTGATTCTTGATTGTGCTTGTGGATAAATAACTGTCTTGTCAATAAGCTGGACTTTCCCTTTTGCATTAACTTTTGTAACAATTGTTTCTTTATGAGGCTTTTCAGTTTCTACCATAACAGCCCCTTTCGGAATGTTATCATTTGTTTGATTATTTTTTAGATAGTTTATTCCGAATGTCGTAATTCCCAGTACCCCTCCTACCACAAAAAGTACAATAAAAAGTTTTTTCTTTTTGTTCATCTTTACAAGCTCCTTTAATAATTTAGTTCATAAAAAATTTAATAAAATTTCCCATAAAGTAAATTTTGTTAAACTTACTCTATACAACTATGTAAAACAATATACGTATAAAAAGTTTGAAAGTTTGAATTATTGGTATAATTATATAGTATTTTTGTTGAATTATATAGATATAAATATAAAAAGTTCGATAATATTGCAAAAATACAATATCATCGAACTTTTATATACTAAAATGCTATTAAAAAATGTTATTCAGAAAGTTTGAATTAAACAAATTAAAATACTATTTTTTAGAAAAATCGTCTTTACCTACTCCACATAAAGGGCAAACCCAATCATCAGGAATATCTTCAAAAGCAGTTCCTGCTGCAATACCACTGTCAGGGTCACCAACTGCAGGGTCATAAACATATCCACAAATATCACAAATCCATTTTTCCATAAGAACAACCTCCAATTTATATATTATATTATTAAAGAATTAAGATTAAAAAATAATTATTATTCTTTATCCTCTAAATCCATTATAAACAAAGCCCTTCTCTGTGTCAACAGTTATTGGTGAACCATCAGAAATTAAATCAACAACTTTTTGGTTACATATTATTAAAGGTTTATCTAGAGCAGTTGCAACTGTTTCAGCATGAGAGTTATCAATATTTTCCCATGAGCCTACAACAAGTGCAGAAGCCTTTTTGATATATGGCATCATATCATTAGTAGTTCTTGTAGTAACCAAAATATCTCCGGGCTTAAAATATTTTTCTGCTTCTTCGATTACTTTAATTACGTTTGCTATCCCTGTTACAACTTTACCGCCGAAGCCTTTTCCTTTTGTAATAACCTCGCCTACAATTTGTACCTTTAATGTATTTGTAGTTCCGGCAATTCCAACAGGAACACCTGCAGCAATAACAATAGAATCTCCGTCTTTTGCAAGACCTTCTTTTTTAGCTTTAGTTACAGCAATATCAAATACCTCTTCATTACCTTTAATGTTATCAGTTATTGTAGAAACACAACCCCAAGTTAAATTAAGCTGTCTCCAAATTATTAAATTTGAAGTAACTGCAACAATAGGGCATGATGGACGGAAGCGTGAAACCATTCTTGTTGTAAATCCGGAATCAGTAACAGTTACAATACAAGCTGTATGCAAATCAACAGCAGTGGTACAAGCAGCATAACTAATAGCATTTGTAATATTAGTTTTAAACTCTACTGTATGTTTGGATAATACTTTTTTGTTATAATCAATTGATGCCTCTGTAGTAATTGCTATTCTATCCATCATTAAAACGCTTTCAACAGGATAATTACCTTTTGCAGTTTCACCTGAAAGCATAATAGCATCAGAACCATCAAAAATTGCATTTGCAACGTCATTTGCCTCTGCTCTTGTTGGACGAGGATTATTTACCATAGATTCAAGCATTTGTGTAGCTGTAATAACAGGTTTACCTTTTTCATTTGATTTGCTTATAAGCATTTTTTGTACAAGAGGAACTTCTTCAGGGTGGATTTCAACACCTAAGTCGCCACGAGCAACCATTATGCCATCTGCTACTTCCAAAATAGATTCAATATTATTAACACCATCACGGCTTTCTATTTTGGCAATAATCATAATATCTGAACCGCCGTTCTCTTCCAAAACCTCACGTATTTTAAGAACGTCATTTGCTGAACGAATAAATGAAGCGGCAATATAATCAAAACCTTGCTCAATACCAAACTTTATGTCTTCTATATCTTTTTCTGTCAGAGAGGGAAGATTAACATAAACATCAGGTACATTAACACCTTTGTTAGAGCTCAAAAAGCCACTGTTTATAACTTCACACTCTATATCTGTTGCTGTTAAATGTTTAACTTTTAGTTCAATTAGCCCGTCGTCAATCAATACCCTGCTTCCAACCTCCAAGTCCTTTGGCAAGTCTTGATAAGTTACAGAAACTTTAGTTTCATCACCAACAATATCTTCAGTTGTAAGAGTAAATTTACAGCCTTGTTTTAGGTAAATATTATCTTCCTCAAATTTTTTGATTCTTATTTCAGGTCCTTTAGTATCTAGTATTAACGGAATAGGAGCATTTAATTCCTCTCTTGCTTGTTTTAATTTACTTACTGTTTCCCCATGACTTTCATACGTGCCATGTGAAAAGTTAATTCTTGCGGCACTCATTCCAGCTGTGATAAGTTTTTTGATTATCTCTACGTCATTACTTGCAGGTCCTAAAGTTGCTACTATTTTGGTTTTACGCATACTCGCACCCCTTTTTAATATAATTATAGAGTGTACTATATTAATGTGAGTTCGACACGATAAAGCTGCGTCAAACTTTTGATAATATTCGCACAAATTTACCCAAAAATCAGGCTGAATTTATGCTCATAACGTGAAAAATCTTACGATTTTCGGCTTATTTCACAAGCCGATTCGACTACGTAGAAGTCACGTTATACTAAATATATCACAGATTTTAGATAAAAGACCTTGGATATCCTTTTTATAAAAAAGTTTCCCAAACTCTTCAAAGAACCTTAACAATGAATGCCACAAATGTGCATTTCAGCAAATTCTGGGTTTGGGGATGAAAGCCCCAAAATATTAATCCACAATCTGATAAAAAATAATTTAATACACTCCAATTTTTAAAATATAAATACTTTCTCTTTTTATTTAAAATTAACATTAAATTGCAAGAATTTTAATCATTTCATATATGCTTTCATCGTATGTGCGTTTATAGTCAAGAGCTTCATTTATATCTAAATATGTGCATTTACCTTCTTTTTGTACAATAACTTTGTTAAACTCACCTTGCAAAAATAATTCAACCGCTTTATATCCCATAATGGAAGCCCACATTCTATCCATAGCAGTAGGAGAACCTCCTCTTTGCAAGTGCCCCAAAATAGTTGCTCTTGTTACAATTCCTGTTGTTTTTTCTATTTTTTCAGCGAGTTCTGTTGAACCACCAACACCCTCTGCCACAATAACTAAATTATGTGTTTTTCCCTTTGAACGATTTTCTAGTATTTGCTCAATTACAGAATCGGCATTTGCTGAATCAGATTCTGGTATTAAAACTTCCTCTGCACCGCCTGTAACACCACACCAAAGTGCAATAAATCCAGCATTTCGTCCCATAACCTCAACAACACTGCAACGCTCATGAGAACTTGACGTATCTCTTAATTTGTTAATTGCTTTCATACCTGTATTAACTGCTGTATCAAAACCTATTGTATAATCTGTACAATCTAAATCTAAATCAATTGTTCCTGGAATACATAATACATTAACTCCAAGTTTACTTAAAGCTCTGCCACCTTCAAAAGAACCATTTCCACCTATAATAACTAAAGCATCTAAGTTAAGAACCTTACATATATTTGCAGCTTTTTCTTGACCTTCTTTAGTCATCATTTCAGGGCAACGTGCTGTTAAAAGTATTGTACCGCCTCTTTGGATAATATCAGAAACAGAACTTTTTGTAAGTTCCTCTATATCTCCGGAAATTAGACCATCGAAACCTCTCATAATACCAATTACTTTTATACCATGATGAACAGCTGTACGAACAACAGCTCTTATAGCAGCATTCATACCAGGGGCATCACCACCGCTTGTAAGTATTCCTATTTTTTTATTTCTATGCTTTTGCAATTGACCTGACAAATTAAAACCCTCCTATAAATATTGGCTTCTAAATTTAATTAAATTTTTTAAACTTATATTATTGTAATGTATTAGTATGACAATCTGAATTTTACAATAATTTTTTATAAACTACAATATTTCTAACTACTAAATTTTAGAAAATTATCCTGTTTATTACTGTGTAATAGTTATAATTTTTAGATAGCAAAAGAATTACTTGAGCTTATTTCCACAGAATGTAATATATATGTTAATCAGTCTAAAAAATAATAAAATTTTTAGCATTATTTTAGTATAACAGCATTTTTTCCTAAAACCTCTTTAAGCTTATTCAATAAGCTATCATTTATGTTTATCCAATAGTTTTTATTAAGCTTAAACTTTTCATTTTTTGCTTCATCGTAAATTATAACGGGAGTATTGCCTTTATAATCCAAAAGAGTTTTAGTAATATCGCTTGACGATATTTGAACATCTTTTGATATTTTAAGCCAAAGAGTAAGATTGTCTTCTATTAAATTATTTTCGTTTGAATTATTTTCATCATCATAAAAAATAATATCATTACAAATTATTTTTGCATCCTCATCTTCTCTTACGCTTGCTCTGCCGTTAACTACTATAACTTTCTCCTCTGTAAGTTTACCTAAATATTTTTCATATATTTGAGGGAATATAATAACCTCTACTGCACCATATAAGTCTTCAACTAATAAAAAAGCCATAGTTTTATTGTTTTTAGTATATTTTACAGATTTATTTACTATTATTCCTCCTATAGAAGTAATACTGCCGTCAACAATAGTGTTTTCTTGTTGAAAATCGTTTTCGTCCTTTTTAATAAAATCTAAGCTTGTAGTTTTTACATGTTTTTCTATAAAGCTTTTATATTCAGACAGAGGATGCCCACTAATATAAATACCTAAAACCTCTTTTTCATTTGCCAAAACCTCTTTTAGTGATTCATTATCAATTTTTGGTAAATTATCATTTAGAATTTCTGAGTTATCACTTCCTGCTAAATCAAATAAGTTCATCTGACCTTCTAAATTTCTTTTTTTATTTTGCCCTATTCCATCAAGAATATTTTTAAAAATTTTTAAATACTGTGCCCTTTTTCCTCCTAATGAATCAAAAGCACCAGCCTTAATAAGACTTTCAATACATCTTTTGTTTAAATCACGACCTTCAAGTCTGTTAATAAATTCCGTCATACTTTTATAATAGCCGTTTTTCTCTCTTTCTTTTACAAGAGAATCAATTGTACTTTTGCCCACATTTTTAATAGCTCTAAGCCCGAAACGTATGCTATTATCCGAAACGCTAAAATGAGCATAACCTTCATTAATATCTGGAGGTAACAAAGAAATATTCATTTTTTTGCATTCATCTATATATTCAGAAACTTTTGTTGAGAAATCCATAACAGAAGTCATTAATGCCGCCATAAACTCAATTGGATAATAAGTTTTTAGCCATGCTGTCTGATAACCTATTACGGCATAAGCAGCAGCATGTGATTTATTAAAGGCGTATTTAGCAAAATCACTCATCTCATCAAATATTTTCTCTGAAACGTCTTTTGGTATACCGTTTTTTATACAGCCAGGAACCTGTTCTCCAAGACCATAAATGAAATTTTTTCTTTCCTCATTCATAACAGATACTTTTTTCTTAGACATTGCCCTTCTTACTAAATCACTTCTGCCAAGGCTGTAACCGGCAAGCTCCCGTACAATTTGCATAACTTGTTCTTGATATACAATACAACCATATGTTGATTTCAGAATATTCTCTAATGATTTATGAGTATATTTTACATTTTTTGAATCTCTTTTACCTTGAACATATTTTGGTATAAAATCCATTGGGCCTGGACGATAAAGGGAAATTCCAGCAATAATATCTTCTAGAGATTCAGGCTGAAGTTCCTTCATAAATGATTTCATTCCCGAACTTTCAAGCTGAAAAACACCCTCTGTTCTTCCTTGCGAAATCATTTCAAAAACCTTTTTATCCTCAAAATTAATATTATCTATGTCAATTTTTATGTTATGGTTTCTTTCAATTTCCCTAACAGCGTTTTGTATGACAGTAAGAGTTCTAAGCCCCAAAAAGTCCATTTTTAACAGACCTAATTCCTCCAAAGTATTCATAGGAAATTGCGTTGTTGTTACTCCATCATTTTGGCTTAGAGGAACATATTCCGTAACAGGCTCATTGCAAATAACTACTCCAGCCGCATGAGTTGAGGAGTGCCGTGGCAAACCTTCTAACTTCAAAGACATATTTATAAGCTCTTTTGTATCTTCTTCTGCCTCATATGCTTTCATAAGTTCGGGGTTTATTTGTAGTGCCCTTTTGATTGTTATTCCTAGCTCAAAAGGAATCATTTTAGCAATTCTGTCAACATCGGCATAAGGCATTGCTAATACACGTCCTACATCACGTATAACAGCCTTTGCACCCATTGTTCCAAATGTTATAATTTGTGTAACTCTGTCATCTCCATATTTCTCAATTACATAATCAATGACTTCTTGACGCCTTTCATAACAGAAATCTATATCTATATCAGGCATTGATATTCTTTCAGGGTTCAAAAACCTTTCAAAAAGTAAATTATATTTAATAGGGTCAATGTTAGTAATGCGAAGACAATACGCAATCAGGCTTCCAGCAGCAGAGCCTCTTCCTGGGCCTACTATAATGCCATTGTCTCTTGCAAATTTAATAAAATCCCAAACTATTAAAAAGTAATCAACAAACCCCATTTTTTCTATAACAGAAAACTCATAGTCCAATCTTTGTTTAAGTTCAAGTGTAACATTTTTATATAAGTTTTCTAATCCTTGTAAGCATAGCTTGTACAGATATTCGCTTGAAGTAGTTTCAATTGGTATTTTATATTTTGGCAGCTTATAACTATTAAAAGTAATATCAACATTACATCTTTTTGCGATATCATAAGTATTTTCAACTGCTTCTATAGCATATGGAAATAATTGAGCCATTTGCTCTGGAGATTTTAAATAAAACTCATCTCCCGGATATGTCATTCTATCTTCATCATTTACTGTTTTTCCGGTCTGAATACAAAGAAGTAAGTCATGTGCATAGGCATCTTCTTTGTTTATATAATGTACATCATTTGTACAAACAAGCTTAATACCTGTTTCCCCACTTAATCGTATAAGTTGCTGATTTACTATTTTCTGTCTATCAATCCCATGCTCTTGCAGCTCAAGAAAAAAATTATTTTCTCCAAAAATATTTTTATAAATCAAAGCTTGCTCCAAAGCTTTTTCATATGAAGTGTTTAATAAGTTTTTAGCTATTGAACCACTCAAACAAGCACTCAAACCAATTAAACCTTCTTTATACTTTTCTAATATTTCTAAATCAATTCTAGGTTTATAATAAAATCCTTCTGTAAATCCTTTTGAAACAAGCTTTATTAAGTTTTGATAACCTATGTTATTTTCCGCTAAAAGCACTAAATGATAATAAGTATTACCCTTGCTATTTTCCTTATTAAAACGTGAAGATGATGCTATGTAAACTTCACAGCCTAAAATAGGCTTTATACCAATTTCTTTAGCTTGTTTATAAAAGTCTATCACACCATACATAACCCCATGGTCTGTTATAGCAATACTGTCCATACCTAAATCTTTTGTCTGTTTAAGTAATTCTTTAATTTTAGAAGAGCCGTCCAAAAGACTATATTCCGTATGAACATGAAGATGTGTAAAATTCATAATACATACTCCTTGTTAATCAGTTTCATCAAATTTATGTTAAATTAATTTGCTCATAAAAACTATATCAATAAATTTATTATCTTTATGAGCAGCTTCTTTCATTATTCCTATTAGATTATAGCCATTATTTTCATGAAGTTTTATACTTTGGGTATTTTCACTTATTATTACTGAAACAAGACAATGAAAATTATATTTTTTTGCATACTTTTCTAACTCGGCAAGAAGTTTTTTACCAAAACCCCTGCCTAAATAATCTTTATCTACATAAACAGAAACTTCTGCTGTCAGAATATACCCATCATATTTCCTAAAAGAAGACAATGAGGCATACCCTATAACGCTATTCATATATTCTCCTACTAAAATAGGGTAATTACCATTACACTCATCAAACCATTGTTCTGCTTCTTCAATTGTTTTTGGTTTAAATGTTACATTATAATTTGTATTTATTATATAGTAATTTTTTATTTCATTTATATAAAATACATCAGTTTTATTTGCTTCTCTAATTTTAAAGTCCATAGTTTCTCCTTTATTGCAAAATATTCATTAGTTTAGTCCATTAAGCTAGATTTGCAGATTGTTTACATACCTTTAAGTCTACATTTAAATAGCTATAAAGTCAATCAAATACATGTTTTTAATTTGTATCACAATATTTGACATACATAATTTTTTAATGTAAAATACTTTTCATGCATCCTTAGCTCACTGGATAGAGCGTTCGGCTCCGGACCGAAAGGTAGTGGGTTCAACTCCCATGGGGTGCAGTTTGTAAAATATTTTTTAAAATTAAGATTTAAAACTATAAAACAATAAATTGCTTAAAGTTTTCATAGTGCGGAGATTGATGTTATGATTAGCAAATTTATGGAAACAATTAAAAGATATAATATGTTGCAAGAAAATGACCATATAATAATTGGGCTTTCGGGTGGGGCTGATTCAATAACCTTACTACATCTTTTAATAGAAATAAAAGATATTTATAATTTGAGTTTAACAGCTGTGCATATAAACCACGGAATACGTGGAGAAGAAGCATATAATGACGAAATTTTTGTACAAAATTTATGCCAAAGGCTAAACTTGCATTTGGAAATATATAATTTTGACATAAAAAAAGAAGCTAAAAAAAGAAAAATTACAGAAGAAGAAGCTGGAAGATTAATTAGATATAAAACCTTTGATGAATGTTTATCAAAAAATAATGCAACAAAAATTGCAGTTGCACACAACATGAATGATAATGCAGAAACTATGATAATGCGTTTTTTTAGAGGAACAGGTATAAAGGGTATTTCAGGAATACCACCTGTAAGAGGAAATATTATCCGCCCATTAATTACTTTTTGCCGTGAAGATATTGAGCAATATTGTATAGAAAATAAAATTGGCTATATTATTGATAGTACAAATAATGAAGCTGTATACATGAGAAATAAAATACGTATACAACTTATACCATATATAAAAGAGGAAATAAACCCCTCAATTGTTGAAACTTTATTTAGAATGTCTGATTTATTTTCTCAAGAGGAAAGTTATTTGAATAAAGTAGCAAATGAAGCATATGATTATTGTCTTGAAAAAGATGAAAGAATACTAATATCAATTAAAAAACTTTGTACTTATCCTGATATAATTCAAAAAAGAATAATTCGTATAGGTTTGAGCAATATTTCAAATGATTTGCATGATATATCATATACACATATTAATGACATTTTATTACTTGCGAACAAAGACACAGGTAAAATGCTTAATTTACCCCATGATATAATTGTTGAAGTACAATATGGCTTTTTGCTTATGTATAAAAAAGAGAATATCAATAAAGAATTTTGTTATAATCTAGTATATGATAAACCAATATATGTAAAAGAAATAAATACTACTTTTTTGATATCAACAAAAAAATTACAAATTTATAAAACAAACCTGTATACTAAAATATTTTGCTATGATAAAATTAGTTTTAATCCTCCTGAGTTACTTCAAATAAGAAGTAGGAAAAAAGGTGACAAAATTTTTATAAGTAAGATAGGTGGTAACAAGAAAATAAAAGATTATTTTATTGATAATAAAGTTCCAAGAAGTGAAAGAGATTCCATTCCGCTTCTTGCTAATGGCTCAGATATAATTTGGATAATTGATAATAAAGGAATAATATCTGATAAATATAAAGCTTTTAATAATTTTAATAATAAAATATATTTGTATCTTTGGGAGGAAAATAAATAATGAAAGAAATTGTAAGCTCGTTAATATCTGCGGAACAAATACAAAATCGAATAGCAGAGCTTTCTGCTCAGATTATGGACGATTTTAAAGGAAAAACAATAACAATGATTTGCGTTTTAAAAGGCGGAGTTGTTTTTATGGTTGATTTAGCAAAAGGAATAAATCAAGATGTAGAACTAGATTTTATGGAAATATCTAGCTATGGAGATGGAACTGAGTCAAGCGGTATTATTAAAATAAACAAGGATCTAACAAACCCAATAACAGGAAAAAATGTTCTGCTGGTTGAAGATATTATCGATTCTGGGAGGACTTTGTCTCATTTAATTAGTCATCTAAAGTCTCAAAAGCCTAGTGAGCTTAAAATATGTACCCTTTTGGACAAGCCAGACAGAAGAGTAGTAGATGATATTAAGCCTGACTACATAGGGTTTGTTATACCTGATGAATTTGTTATAGGATATGGTCTTGACTATGCTCAACGTTATAGGAATCTGCCTTATATAGGGAAGCTTTCTTTTGAAGAATAGTTGATTTTATTAATTTGATATGATAATATTATCTGATGATTTTATTTATTAACCTAATCCTTGAAAGGAGGATATTGATTGAAAAAGTATACAAATAGTATTATGATATACTTTATCATTTTTCTGTTTTTAATAACCGTTGTAATAGCGAATCAAGTAATTAACCCAGCAAAACCTGCTACACAATATTTTTATAGTGATTTAATCACTCAAATTGAAAAAAATGAAGTTAAAAAAATTGAAATTAATAGAGACCCAGATGTCTTTAATTCCGGAAAAGCAAAAATAATTAAGCAAAATGACGAATATAGTATTGTAGAAATACCTGCTATTGATGTTTTTATGTCTGAAATAACAAAAACCTCAATAGATGAAAACGGTGATACAAGATATATTATCGAAACTATGCCAACTCCAAAAACAAGCTGGCTAATACAGTTTATACCTCCTATTATTGTTATGGTAGTTTCTGTATTCCTGTTATTATTTATATTGCAGCAAATGCAGGGTGGAGGCGGCGGAAGCCGTGTAATGAGCTTTGGTAAAAGTAAAGCAAAAGTAGCAATAGATGAAAAAAATAAAATTACATTTTCTCAAGTTGCCGGTTTGGAAGAGGAAAAAGCGGAACTTGAAGAAGTAGTAGAGTTTTTGAAACAACCAAAAAAGTTCATTGAAATTGGTGCAAGAATACCAAAAGGTATACTTCTTGTAGGGCCTCCAGGAACAGGTAAAACTTATTTGGCTAAAGCTTGTGCCGGTGAGGCTGCTGTTCCGTTCTTTAGCATTTCAGGTTCAGATTTTGTTGAAATGTTTGTAGGTGTTGGTGCTTCAAGAGTTAGAGATTTATTTGAGCAAGCTAAGAAAAATTCTCCTTGTATTGTTTTTATAGATGAAATTGATGCTGTCGGAAGACGTAGGGGAGCCGGTCTAGGTGGCGGTCATGATGAGAGAGAACAAACTCTTAACCAATTACTTGTTGAAATGGATGGTTTTGGTGTTAATGAAGGGGTAATTATTATTGCTGCTACAAATAGACCAGACATTTTAGACCCTGCACTTTTGCGTCCGGGGCGTTTTGACAGACAGGTTGTTGTAGGAAAACCGGATGTAAAAGGTCGTGAAGAAGTATTAAAAATTCACGCAAAAGGAAAAGCAATAAGTTCAGATGTTGATTTTGCAGTTGTAGCACAAACTACAGCCGGATTTACTCCTGCTGATTTAGAAAATCTTCTAAATGAAGCTGCCTTACTTTCTGCAAGAGCAGATAAAAAAGAAATTGATATGGAAGAAATGCGAAAAGCATTTATAAAAGTAGGAATAGGTACAGAGAAAAAGAGTCGTGTTATTTCCGAAAAAGAACGTCGCATAACTGCGTATCATGAGGCAGGTCATGCAATAGTGCATGAAGTTCTTTCTGAAATTGACCCAACATATATGGTTTCAGTTATACCAACTGGTATGGCAGGCGGTTGGACAATGCATTTACCTGGAGAGGATAGGGGATATATTACTAAGAGATATATGGAAGAAACGATTGTTTCTCTTTTGGGTGGTAGAGCCGCAGAAGAAATTGTTATAAAAGATATTACAACTGGTGCTTCAAATGATATTGAGCGTGCAAGTGCTATAGCAAGAAATATGGTAACAAAATATGGTATGAGTGAGTTATTAGGGCCTATTCAATTTGGAGATGATAATGACGAGGTATTTATAGGACGTGATTTAGCACATACTCGTAATTATGGCGAAAATGTAGCATCTTTAATTGATTCCGAAATTAAGCGTATAATTGGAGATTCATATAAACAGGCATTAGAAATTATTAATAAATACATTGATGTTTTACACAAAATTGCGAAGTTATTAATGGAAAAAGAAAAGGTAACTGGAGAAGAAATAAGAAAGCTATTTCCAGAGGGTTCACTTAAGACCATTGTAAAAGAAGGATTTATGATTTCTCCATCAGAAATAGTAAAAGAAAATACTGATACTGATAAAGAAATTAATAAAGAACATGTTGAAAAAGAGGATGATAAAGTGTAAATTTCTTTTGTAAAAAAATATATACATTTTACAACCTATTTAAATGTATTTCCCAAACTAAAAGAAGAACTTTTGTTGGAGCTATGCTATATAGAATCCTAACAAAAGTTCTTTTTTAATATTAGTTAAACAAAGTCTATGCTTTATTGGATTTACATTTTTTATAAAAATTTACATAGCATTATTGACTACTTCCATAACACCTTTAGAAAGTTTTGCAACCTTGCTTTCTGAATCTTCATGACTTGTGCCTTTTACACCAAAATAAATTTTAATTTTTGGTTCTGTTCCGGAAGGACGCACACAGAACCATGATTCATCTTCAAGCTCAAAATATAGAACATTAGAAACCGGTAAAGTTATTTTTTCTTCACTTCCTGTATTTACGTCTTTTGTAATAGATTTTTGATAGTCCCGGACTTTAGTTATTTTTAAGCCGCTAACCTCCTTAGGAGGGTTAACTCTTAATGTCTCCATTATTTTTTTAATAGATTCAATTCCCTCTATTCCTGTCAGAGAAATAGACTCTACACTTTCCTTGAAGTAACCGTATTTTTTATAAATTTCTTGTAAACCTTCATATAATGACAATCCTCTTGTTTTATAAAATGCTGCCAATTCGCTAACAAGCATAGCAGCAACACATGCATCTTTATCTCTGGCATAAGTTCCAGCTAAATATCCATAGCTCTCTTCAAAACCAAATATAAACTCATTGCTTCCTGTTTGTTCAAACTCTTTAATTTTTTCGCCAATATATTTAAATCCAGTTAATACCTCAATAAATTCAATGCCATAAGCTTTTGCAATTTCAGCGGCTAAATTTGTTGAAACAATTGTTGAAATTAAAGCACCGTTTTTAGGTAGCTTACCTAATTCTTTCTTTTGTGATAACATATACTCAGAAATAAGTGCACCTATCATATTTCCGGTTAAGACGGAATACTCCCCATTACTATTTTTAACAACAGTACCCAATCTATCAGCGTCAGGGTCACTTGCAATTATTACATCAGCAGAAAGTTGGTCTGCCAATTTTAAAGCTAATGTAAACGCTTTTGGGTCTTCTGGATTTGGATAGCCTATAGTTGCAAAATTAGGGTCTGGCAATTCCTGTTCGGGAACAACATACACATTTTTAAAACCTACTTCATTTAATACTCTACGTATAGGTTTATTACCAGCACCATTTAAAGGAGTGTACACAATTTTCATAGTATCAGAAGCTTTTTCTATTATTTCAGGGTTAATACTTTGAGCTTTAACATTTTTAATATATTCATCATCAAAAGAACTTTCAATTACATTATATAAACCAGCGTTTATAGCTTCTTGTTTATCTGCAAGTTTTATTTGTGAAAATTCTTCAATAGCATTAACTTCATCAATAATTTCCTCATCTTTAGGATAAGGTATTTGTCCGCCGTCAGACCAGTATGCTTTGTAACCGTTATATTCTTTAGGGTTATGGCTTGCTGTTATTACTACTCCAGCAATACAACCTAAGTGTCTAACAGCAAACGAAAGAACAGGTGTGGGGCGAAGTTCGTCAAATACATAAGTTTTTATCCCGTTTCCATTTAAAACTAAAGCTGCCTGCTCACAAAATTCGGGTGACATATATCTAGGGTCATGTGCTATCGCAACACCCATGCTTTTGGCTTGCTCACCCTGCTTTAGTATGTAGTTAGCCAAGCCTTGTGTTGCATTTCGGATTGTGTATATATTCATTCGATTTGTTCCTGCACCAATAATTCCTCTAAGCCCCCCAGTACCAAATTCAAGATTTTTATAAAATCTTTCTTCAATTTCTTTTGGGTTGTCAGAAATAGCTTTTAATTCATCTTTTGTTTTTTGGTCAATGTAATCGCTATTTAACCATAAGTTGTAATTGTCCATATAGCTCATTATATATCACCTCATATAAATTTTAGTTTCAATATTACGCTTTTTTATTATAACACATAAGTTATATTTATGGATACCATCATTTTTATATAATTAAGGAGTGTTTGAAAATCAAACACCCCTTATATCATTATTATAATTTATTATTATTTTCTTTTTAAGTTAAACCATGCTTCAAGCCCTGGATATTCTGCAATTTCGCCTAACTCTTCTTCAATTCTTAATAATTGGTTATATTTAGCAACCCTGTCAGAACGTGCAGGCGCACCTGTTTTAATTTGTCCAGCATTAACAGCAACAACTATGTCTGCAATTGTAGCATCTTCTGTTTCACCTGAACGGTGAGAAACTACAGCAGTCATATTGTATCTATTAGCAAGAGAAATAGCATTAAATGTTTCTGTTAAAGTACCGATTTGGTTAACTTTAATTAATATTGAGTTTGCAACTCCAAGGTCAATACCTTTTTGAAGTCTCTCTGTATTAGTAACAAATAAGTCGTCACCAACTAACTGCACTTTGCTACCAATTACTTCAGTCATATGTTTCCAGCCGTCCCAATCGTCTTCTGCTAAACCATCTTCGATTGAAATAATTGGGAATTGGTTAATAAGGCTTTCGTATAATTTAACCATTTCTTCTGAAGTTCTAACAACTTCTCTGCCTTCCATTTTGCTTTCTCCAGGGAAGTGATATTTACCATCTGCTGCATCATAAAGTTCAGTTGAAGCAACGTCCATAGCAATATAAATATCTTTTCCAGCTTCATATCCAGCAGCTTTAACAGCTTCTAAAATTACTTGAATAACTTCCTCTGGATTTTTAAGGTCAGGTGCAAAACCACCTTCATCGCCTACAGCTGTAGAAAGTCCTCTATCTTTAAGAACTTTTTTGAGTTTGTGATAAACTTCTGCACACATACGTAATGCTTCTTTAAATGTAGGTGCTCCAGCAGGCATAATCATAAATTCTTGGAAATCAACAGTGTTATCTGCATGTTTTCCACCATTTAAAATATTCATCATAGGAACAGGAAGTTGTTTTGCATTAAAACCGCCTAAGTATTGGTAAAGTGGTAAATCTAAAGCTTCTGAAACAGCTTTTGCAACCGCCATAGAAACACCTAAAATAGCATTTGCACCTAATTTAGCTTTATTAGGTGTTCCGTCTAATTTAATCATAGCGTTATCAATAGCAACTTGGTCTAATGCGTTCATACCAATAAGTTCTTCTGCGATAATATCGTTTACATTAGAAACAGCATTTTCAACGCCTAAACCTAAGTAACGGTCACCGCCATCACGAAGTTCAACAGCTTCAAATGCACCAGTAGAAGCACCTGAAGGAACAGCAGCACGACCAACGAATTGAGTTCCGCCACCGCTTCCATCATCAATAACAACCTCTACTTCAACGGTAGGATTACCTCTTGAGTCTAAAATCTCTCTTGCATATACATTAAGAATCTCTAAAAAACCTTTCATAATTAAAAAAGCTCCCTTCATAATATAAAATTTTCAAGTTTAAAATATTTTTGTATTTTTGCCTCTTTTTCTAAAAAAAGGAAAAAGTCTTTGTAAAATAAGTTTATTTTATAATTAAAGATTTACCAGTCATAGCATCAGGCTGAGGAAGTTCCATCATATCTAAAAGAGTAGGGGCTATGTCACATAATTTGCCATCTTTCATAATGCCTTTAGCCTTTTTACAATTTACAAGTATAAAAGGAACAGGGTTTGTTGTATGTGCCGTAAATGGTTCTTTTGTCTCATAATCAATTTCTTTATCAGAATTACCATGGTCAGCACAAATGAACATTTGCCCATCAACTTGTAAAAGAGCCTCTAAAGCTTTTCCTATACAGCTATCTACTTCCTCAACAGCCTTAACTGCGGCAGTAAAAATACCTGTATGCCCTACCATATCACAATTTGCATAATTAATTATTATTAAATCATATTTATCAGAAAGTATACTTTCAACCAATTTTTCAGTAACTTCATGTGCACTCATTTCAGGTTTCATATCATAAGTAGCAACTTTTGGAGAAGGAACAAGTATTCTGTCCTCGCCTAAATTTGGTTCTTCCACTCCACCATTAAAGAAAAATGTCACATGTGCATATTTTTCTGTTTCTGCAAGTCTAAGCTGTTTAAGCCCTTTTTTAGAAATATATTCGCCTAATGTATCATTAAAAGAGGCAGGCAAAAATGCAACTTCTTTATTTGGAATAGTATGGTCATATTCAGTAAAACAAACATATTTTAAATTAAAGAAACCTCTATCCCTTTGGAATCCTTCAAAATTAGGTTCACAAAAAGCCCTTGATATTTCTCTTGCCCTATCTGGACGGAAATTAAAGAATATAACAGAATCGTTTTCTTTAATTGATGCTGTCGGCATATCATTATCCATAATAATCGTTGGCAAAACAAATTCGTCATTTATATCTGCAGCATATGAATTATCTATACATTCAGAGACAGAATTTGCTTGTGGGCCTTTTCCTAATACCATAGCATCATAAGCTAGTTTAACTCTTTCCCAACGGTTATCTCTGTCCATTACATAGTATCTACCCATAACAGTAGCTACTTTTCCTACACCTATTTCATTCATTTTGCTTTCAAGTTCAGAAAGAAACTCTTTTCCTGATGTTGGAGGAGTATCCCTTCCATCTAAGAATGCATGAACATAGACTTTAGTAAGCCCTTTTTGTTTAGCCAATTTTAGAAGGGCATAAAGATGTTGATTGTGACTATGAACACCGCCATCAGAAAGCAATCCATAAAGATGAAGGCTAGAATCAAAGCTTTTACAGTTTTCTATTGCATCTAAAAACGCTTTGTTTTCAAAGAAATCCCCATCTTCAATAGATTTTGTAATACGGGTAAGTTCTTGATAAACTATTCTACCAGCACCAATATTAAGATGACCAACCTCCGAATTTCCCATTTGACCATCAGGCAATCCTACTGAAAGTCCACTTGCATACCCTTTTTCAAAAGGATATTTTTTCATAATTTCATCAAGTACAGGAGTTTTGGCTTCTAAAATTGCATTTCCTTCTTTTTCGTCAGTTAAGCCAAAACCATCTAAAATCATTAAAACTGTTAGTTTTTTATTCATAAAAGCCTCCTAAGTTATTGAAGACATTGTGTGGAGGAATCTTTTTTATATTTTTCCTCAAAATTGTTATATTTATTAATAATTAACAATATTCTCAAATTCGGCTTTTAGGCTGGCACCGCCAACTAATCCGCCATCTATATTTTCCATATTGAAAAGTTCTGTAGCATTGCCGCCGTTAACACTTCCGCCGTATTGGATTCTTACTTGTTGAGCTGCTTCATTATCATAAATTTCAGAAACAACCTGTCTTATTGCTGCACAAACCTCTTCTGCTTGTTGGCTTGTTGCAGTTCTGCCTGTTCCAATAGCCCAAATAGGTTCATATGCTATTACTACATTTTTTGCATCAGAAGCTTTAACATCTTTTAAAGCTATTTTAGTCTGTAATCTTACTAAGTCAACGGTAATACCTTGTTCTCTTTGCTCCAAGGTTTCTCCTACACATAAAATAGGAACAAGACCGTTTTCAATAGCTTTCAAAACTTTTTTATTAACTGTTTCGTCTGTTTCGGCAAAGTATTCTCTTCTTTCGGAATGACCTATTATAACATACTTAACTCCAACAGAGGTGAGCATACTTGCAGAAATCTCACCAGTATATGCACCACTGTCTTCAAAATGCATATTTTGTGCTCCTACTTGAATATTAGTACCTTTTACTGCTTCTAAAACAGGTATAATGTCTATTGCCGGAACACAAAAAACTACATCTGACTTATCAGTATTTACTTTTTCTTTTAGGCTGTTTACAAGTTCAACTGCTTCATTAGGAGTTTTGTTCATTTTCCAGTTGCCTGCTATGATTTTTTTTCTCATAATATCGCCCTTTCAAATTTTATCTGTATTTATCAATATCTTGGAACTTTCAGACCACCCTCACTTCTTTCTTGAAATAAGCAAGGAACTTTTACTGAAACAGCATAACTTCGGTATTTCTTGATAAAGTTTTTTGAAGGGTTTGGGAAACTTTTTTCAAAAAAGTTTCCCAAGGTCTTTGTCTACAATATAATATTTATTTATCTTGTACTGCAACAACTCCAGGTAATTCTTTTCCTTCTAAAAATTCTAAAGAAGCTCCACCGCCTGTTGAAATGTGGCTCATTTTATCTCCGAAACCAAGCTGATTTACAGCAGCAGCAGAATCTCCACCACCAATAATTGTAGTTGCTTCAATATCAGCCATTGCTTGTGCTACAGCTATTGTACCTTTAGCAAAGTTTTCAAACTCAAAAACACCCATAGGACCATTCCATACTACAGTTTTTGCAGATTTTAATGCATCAGAGAAAAGTTTTCTTGTTTCTTCACCAATATCAACGCCCATCCAATCAGAAGGAATACTGTTAGAAGGAACAGTTTTAAATTCCGTATCGTTTTTAAATTCTTTAACAATAACAGTATCAATAGGAAGTAATAAATTTACACCTTTTTGTTTTGCTTTTTCAATCATTTCTTTAGCATATTCTACTTTATCAGCTTCAAGTAATGATTGTCCAACTTCAAAACCTTGTGCTTTAATAAAAGTGTAAGCCATTCCTCCACCTATAATTAAAGTATCAACCTTATCAAGTAAATTGTTAATAACATTAATTTTATCAGAAACTTTTGCTCCACCTAATATAGAAACAAAAGGTCTAACAGGGTTATTAACTGCATTTCCAAGATATTCAATTTCTTTTTCCATTAAGTATCCTACAGCTGACTCTGCAACAAATTTAGTCACTCCAACTGTTGAACAATGAGCTCTATGAGAAGAGCCAAAAGCATCATTAACATATATATCAGCAATAGAAGCTAAATCCTTAGAAAATGCTTCTTCATTTTTAGATTCTTCTTTGCGGAACCTTGTATTTTCAAGTAAAACAACATCGCCGTCTTTCATTGCTTCAACTGCTTTTTTAGCATTATCTCCAACAACTTCGTTATCTGCTGCAAATACAACATCTTTTCCTAGGTGTTCGGATAATCTTTTTGCAACAGGTGCAAGAGAGGCTTCAGGAGTAGGCTGTTTTGGTTTACCTAAATGAGAGCATAAAATAACTTTTCCCCCATCATTAATTAACTTTTTGATAGTAGGCAATGCAGCAACTATTCTGTTTTCATCAGAAATCTGACCGTCTTTTAATGGTACATTAAAGTCACATCTAACAAGAACTTTTTTGCCCTTTACATTCAAATTATCAACTGTTTTTTTGTTTAACACTATTACATTCTCCCTTCAAACTAAAGTAACATATTTGTATAAATTTGCATAAAAAAATATTACAAATTTATACCTACAACGTGAAAATTGCTTTACAATTTAATCCATTTTGCGAATTGCTCGGCTTTACCGAACTCACATTAAATTAGCATAATTTTAAAGTATACCCAGTTATAATAATATATTTCAAAACTATATAAAAGTTTTAAAATAATTTTCAATCTTTTCCATTTTACCATGACACATTAACGTTATCAAGTATATATAAATAAAAAACGTGTAAAAGATTTTTGTAATTATAAGCAATAAATGTTATAATATTCACATATTAGTAAATGCTTTATATAAGTTTTTAATAAATAGTTAAATATCACTAAAAATATTTTCAAAAATAACACCATTTACTAAAAAATATACATACAAAATTTAGGAGTGATTTATTTGATAAAATCTGACTACCATATGCATACGAATTATTCCCCAGATTCTAATGAAAAAATGGAAGATATGGTTAAATCTGCTATAAAACTTGGTTTTGATGAAATTGTGTTTACAGACCATCAGGAGTATACTGTTTTTGAAACCCCATATTCTAATGAAATTGATTTTGATAAATATATTATAGAATATAGTGATTTAAAAGAGAGATACAAGAAAGATATAAATATATTGCTAGGTATAGAGTTAGGGCTTGATTCAAAAATTATTGACAAAACTAATGAAATATCAAAAAAATATCCATTTGATTTCATTATTGCTTCCTCGCACAATGTTGAGGGACAAGATATTTATTTCGTTTGCAAAGAATTTTTTGCCGATAAAGATAAAAAAACTGCTTACGGCATTTATTTTAATGAAATGCTTGAAAATATAAAAAACAATGAAGATTTTTGTGTATATGCCCATATGGATTATATAATAAGATATGCTTCATATGAGAGCAATTATTTTACTTATTCGGATTTTCATGATATATTGGATATGATTTTAAAAGAAATTATATATAAAGGAAAAGGTATTGAAATAAACACTTCAGGTTTTGCATATGGGCTTAATCAGGCTCACCCTAGTCTTGAAATTGTAAAAAGATATAGAGAACTTGGTGGTGAAATAATAACGATAGGTTCTGATGCCCATAAACAGGCTAATATAGGGCAATTTTTTGATAGAGCAGAGGAGATATTAAAAACAGCGGGATTTAAAGCTTATACTCGTTTTAGAAATAGAAAACCTATTTGGGTAGATTTATAAAAAAAACTGTATATTGTTTTATTGAGTAAACAAACAATTCATCATATACAAATAGCTATTTTTTGTGATATAATTGTTAAGTAGTTATATATAATAACATGAGATGGGTGAAGATAGGAAATCCTATTATCAGATTAAATTTTATAGTAACATTCATGTTATAAAATATAAATTCGCAGTTATTTAAAATATTAAAATATATTATGGAGGGCTATTACGATGGCTGTTATTGAAGAAATAATTCGTGTTGAAAGTGACAATAGTTTAAGTTTTGGAGATTATAAAACAGAAGATAAAAAGAAAATTGATGGATTTGAGGTAAACGGAAATATTTATAAAGTTAAAACTCATAATAAAATAACGAAAATAGAGAAAAACGGAAAGCTATTATTAGAGTCTGTTCCAGGCTCTACAATTCATAACTTTAAATTTAATGAAAAAGTTGTTTTATTAAATATAGAAGGGTATGAGGATACTCAAGTTACAATAGAGCTTGAACCAGATACAGAATATAAAATATTTATTGATAGCGTTAATTTAGGAAGAATGAAGTCTAATTTTTCAGGAAAAATTAATTTTAGCGTCGAATTATCAAACAAAGTTCAAGAAGTTAAAATAGAGAAAGTTTAATTAAAAAGTTAAAGGGGAAATTTTAAAAGTTTCCCCAATAATTTATTATATAAGTTTCAAAAATATATAAAAGGAGAGAGGTTTATGGCGAAACCAAGAACAATTCACAGTTGTATAGAGTGTGGCTATGAATCTGCTCGATGGCTGGGGAAATGTCCCTCTTGTGGTAAATATAATACCTTTGAAGAGGAAATAGTTGAAAAAACTAAGTTTTCATCAGATTTTAAGTCTACTGGTGAAGCCGGTTTAGTTGCTACTTTAAAATCAGTAAAACCTTTGTCAGAAGAAAGGATTCAAACTAAAATTCCTGAACTCGACAGAGTTTTAAGCGGAGGAATTGTTGAAGGCTCATTAATCCTTGTAGGGGGAGACCCAGGAATAGGTAAATCGACACTACTCTTACAAATATGTCAAGGAATTGGTATGCAAAATAAAAAAATACTTTATATTTCTGGTGAAGAATCTATACATCAAATAAAAATGCGTGCCGAAAGACTTGAAATAACAACAGAAAATTTGTATTTAATGTCTGAAACAAATCTAAAAATGATTGAACAAACCGTCAAACAGCTTCAACCTAATTTAGTTATAATTGATTCAATTCAAACTATGTATAATGATTCACTTTCAAGTGCGGCAGGAAGCGTTACTCAGGTGCGTGAATGTACTTCATCATTTATGAAAATAGGAAAAGTAATGAATATTTCGGTTATTATCGTAGGGCATGTTACTAAAGATGGAGCTATTGCAGGTCCTAGAGTTTTAGAGCATATGGTAGACACTGTTTTATATTTTGAAGGAGAGAGAAGAGAGATTTACCGTATTATTCGTGCTGTTAAAAACCGCTTTGGTTCTACAAATGAAATAGGTGTTTTTGAAATGCATGATAAAGGTTTAAATGAAATATCTAACCCTTCAGAATATATGCTAAGTGGTCGCCCTATCGGAGTTTCTGGCTCAACAGTAACATGCAGTATTGAAGGGACTCGTCCTATAATGGCTGAGGTACAAGCATTAGTAAGTTATACAAATTTTGGTATGCCGAGAAGAATGGCAACAGGAATGGACTACAATAGAGTTGTTATGTTGATAGCTGTTTTAGAAAAAAGGGTAGGGTTGCAGCTTGGAAACTATGATAGCTATGTAAATATTGCCGGAGGAATGAAAATATTAGAGCCGGCTTTAGATGCTGCGGTTGTCCTATCTATAACATCAAGCTATAGAAATAAAGCAATAGACCATTTTACTATGGCTTTTGGTGAGATAGGGCTTACAGGTGAACTTAGGGCTGTTACACTAGCTGAAAAGCGTGTTCATGAAGCTTGGAAGCTTGGCTTTAAGCAGTGCATTATTCCACAGGCCAATTTAAAATCTATGAAAAAATTTGATGGCATAAGAGTTTTTGGTGCTTCTAATATTAATGAATTACTTGAACTTACTTTAAATAATAATTAGGGTATTAAAAAAATTATGTGAAAGGCAAAGGAGTTGGTACATATTTCCAATCAGAAAATAAAGCTTATACTTGTTGAAGATAATAAGGAACTATGTAAAGGTATTGCAGATTATTTAGAAAGCACAAATATGTTTGAAATATTAGATACTGCTCACGATGGTTGCGAAGGATTAAATTTAATTTTGTCCCAAATAGATAAAGTAGATATTTGTTTGATAGATATGGTTTTACCAAAAAAAGACGGACTTTTCATATTAGAAGAATTAAATAAAAAAACAAAGGCAAGACCAACTGTTATAGTTTTATCATCTATAGGAAGTGAGGCTATAACAGGAAGAGCTTTAGACCTTGGAGCAGATTATTACATATTAAAACCATTTGATTTAAACCTTTTATCTTATAGGTTAGCGGATGTTTTTAAAAATAAAAATAAATACAGAAAACTTAATCAACTTTCGACAATAACTGTAAAACAAAAATTTAATCAAGTTAATAAAGCAGAGTATATAGAAGATTTTGTTGTAAATATTTTACATAAACTTGGATTTGGAAGCAATTTAAAAGGATACATTTATTTAAAAACAGCGATTGTGATGTCTATTTTAGATGAATCTCTGTTAGATAGTATTACAAAAAGATTGTATCCCGAAATTGCTAAAGAGTTTAAAACCACCACATACAATGTTGAAAGAGCAATTCGTCACGCAATAGAGGTTTCAAAGGCAAAAGAAGACGAACAAGCTTTTACAGATATTTTCGGTGATTTTCCGGCTAAAATGGTAAAAATTACAAATGGTAAGTTTATATACCTCGTAGTAGAAAAATACCATTTATCTTCTAAGTTTGAGGGAGTGTAGAGTGTGGCTAAAAAATATAATTTTATTTATTTTATGTGAATTCATTTTTATATTTACTATTACAACATATATTCTTTATTGGTTACCTAAAATTAAGAGCCTATTCATAATAATCTATAAATTTAAAATCTCTATGTTTTAATAATATGAATAAGTTCTTAGATATGGTGACTTTTTATATACGCCCTAATACAAAAGTAAATGTAGTATTTTTATTTTCTATGCTTTCTACATTAATTTTACCACCCATACTTTCAACTATAGCCTTAGCAATTGATAATCCTAAACCATAGCTGCCATTTTCGTATGTTCTTGCTTGATTTGCCCTATAAAATCTGTCAAACACTTTTGATAAATCCTTTTTCTGTATTCCTTCTCCGCTGTTTTTAATAGAAAACATTACTTGATGTTTTGTTTTTTTTAACATAATATCAATAGAACCTTTTTCATTTGTATATTTAACAGCATTATCAAATAATATCATAACCAACTGCTTAATTTTTTCCTCATCACCTTTTATAATAACATTTTGTTCAATTTCGTGTGAAAGAGTAATTCCTTTTTCAAAAATTATAGCTTCCATTGATAAAATTACATCTTCTACTGCTCTACTTATATCGAAAATACAAGTTTGTAATTTAATATCTGCATCTTCTGCCTTCGCCAGATATAAAAGGTCACTTACCAGTTTACCCATTCTGTCAGTCTCAATTTTTATATAATCAATCCATTTTTTTTGACTTTCAATTGTTTCATTCATATTAGATAAAAGTGCATCTGAATTTGCATTAATAATTGAAATAGGTGTTTTTAGCTCATGAGAGGCATCAGCAACAAATTGTTTCTGTTTATACCATACAATTGATATAGGTTTTATTGCTCTGTTAGCAAAATATAGGCTTATAATAAAAATAATAAAAAGCATAATTATTGCAACAAAAATAAGTGTCATTAATAGTTCTCTAAGAGTATTAGCACTTTCTGTCACATCTAAAAATACAACTTGGTATATACTATCTGCATTTATTGAATTTTTCTGCCATATTTCTTTTACAACAATTGGATTGTTTAGTGACGTTTTGTCATATAGCCATTTTTTCTCCCCTAATGTTATTATTGAAATATCTTTTTTGTTACTTTTAGCAAGTTCAAATGCTTTAATATAAGTTTCGGAGGGAATGTCAATAATTGAGTTTATATTTAAAATGTCTCCATTTTTATTCACACGTATTGTAAACGATGGAGAGTAATCAAATGGAATTGCTTCAATAAATAATTTTTCTGGTTTAATATTAATTGCACTATTATCATTTGCCAAAGTAACTGATATATTTGCTGGTGCAATTGGCAATCCACGCAGTTTTCTATGATTTTCTTCTTGAATATTGTTATATGTACTTAAATATACAACGGTAAAGGCAGAAATCATAACAAAAGAAATAATAGACATATTCAATATAAGGAATTTATTTCTTAATTTTTTAAACAAATTATTATACCCCTTCAAATTAATCTTAAGATTTTTGGTAGTATCAAGCTCACCTTAATATATAACCAGCACCTCTTATTGTTTGAATAGCGGCACTTGAATTTAGATGATTTAATTTTTTACGTAAAAAAGAAATATATACTTCAACGTAATTATCTTCTGCATTTGTTTCAAACCCCCAAAGTTTTTCTACGATAGAGTCTTTAGAAATTATAGAACCTTTTCTTTTTATTAAAAACTCTAGCAACTGGCACTCTTTTAAAGTTAGTTTAAATACTTTATCACCACAACTAAGATGGAGAGTAAGTAAGTTTAGTTCAATATCTTCATATATTAAAATATTATCATTTATTATTTGGTTTTTTCTTCGTCCCAAAGCACGCAACCGAGCTAATAATTCCTCTGTCTTAAAAGGTTTTGTCAAATAATCATCTGCACCACTGTCAAGCCCTATTACTTTATCCTCTGTTTCACCTTTTGCCGTTAACAGAAGTACAGGTGTTTCAATAACATTTTTACGCAATTCCTTGAGAACATTTATTCCGTTTATTTTAGGGAGCATAATATCAAGAATTATAATATCATATATATTAGTTAGAGCACAATCTAACCCATATTCACCATCAAATGCTAAATCGACACTGTAATAGTTCTTTTTTAATATAGATGAAACAGCTTCAGCTAAATATTTCTCATCTTCGACAATTAAGATTCGCATTTTCATACCCCTTTGTAAACTTTATAAATATTTCATAATATTACTTTAAAAAAATACCAAGAACCCGTCTAATAGTTTATTTTTGGTGACTTCTTAAGTAAATTTGTGGTATTGTTATTATTAAGAATCAGGCACAAAATTAACCAAAAATATTTAAAATGAAGCCATTAAACAGGTTCTAAAAACAATTCTAAATAGTTTTACATTTTTTATTATAAAAATGAATTTTTAATAGTAAAAGACTACTTATTGTGCATTAACATTTTCTACTTCTATATTATATACATTGATATTTTTCGGATTATATGAAAAATCACTCCATGTTTGTCCGTTATCTTCAGAAATTAGTTTTTTACCATCTTCTATTTTAAACATAACATCGGATTTAATAAAAATTTTAATATCTTCTTTTGGTTCGTCACTCCAAGTCTTACCACCATCTGTCGAATATAATTTTTTATCTCCATAATCTTTTATTACAAAGTCAATTCGTTTTGCAGGAAGTGGCATATCCTTAGGAGGTTCTTCGCTCCATGTTTCTCCAGCATCAGTTGAATATAATTTTTTGCCGTTTTCAGCCTTAATCTTTATGCCAAAATGCATTGGGGGAAATTGTATACTTTCAGGGAGTTCCTCACTCCAAGTTTCGCCACCGTCTACTGAATATAGTTTTTTATCATTCTCTACTTTAACTTTTATAGCAAGAGGTTTAGGAGGAAGTGGTATATTTTCGGGAAGTTCTTCACTCCAAGTTTCTCCGCTATCTGTTGAAAATAATGTTTTATTATCTTCTACTTTAACCATTATACCATAAGGCATTGGAGGAAGCGGCATATTTTCAGGAGGTTCTTCACTCCAAGTTTCTCCATCATCCATAGAATATAATAATTTGTCATTTTCAAATGTAATCATTGGCTTAGAAGAATCATGTTTAAATACCTTTATATTCTCTGGTAATACGTCAATCCATGTTAAACCTTCATCTAATGAATATTTTGTAATGCCATCTTCTAATTTTGTAGTTACTTTAAACTTGTCATTATCTAAATTACCTAATGTTTTGTTACCTGCAACACTCATATAGAATTTATTTATTGTAGTTTCATATTTTGTTGCTGTAGTATCATTAGTGTTTGCTGCAAACACCGTACTTGTTCCAAGTGATAAAGCGAGTGTGCTGCAAAGAGTTAAAGTTCCGACTGTTTTTTTAGTAGTATTAAAAATACTTTTCATATACATAACCTCCATTAAAATTTTTATTAAGTAAATAATTTACAATATAATTATATATTATAAACCTTTAATGAACCTTAAAATAATTTTAATTTAAAAAAATAATAGATTACTTTCAAAACATTACCTTAAGCACATGAGAGAAAAATAAATACCACAACATATATCAGAACCAGACGTAGCACCAAAAGAACAGACCTTGTTTACAATATGTTCAATAAATACAAGTTTATTATTAGGGTTTTGAGTCAGCATATAAAGCAACTTACGTAAAGATTCAGGGGCTAACCCATCATGGGCGCACAATAAATAATTGTAGCTTATAATGTTAGTTTTATTTATAAGACGTGATATTATAGATTGGTTTGCTTTATTCCCGTCAAGTTTAAACATAATTTCCGAAAGCATGACTCCACATAAAAAATCATCTGCTGCAGGGGTGAGACCCTCTCCGTAACCACATAAGTTTTCAGAAATATACGACATAGCATTATAATCTCTATTTTGTAAAGCTTCCTTTAAGTTTACAATACTTGATGCTACAGAGTTTGTATTTATACCACTTAAGCTATCTAATACTCCACAACTAAATAAGCTAAGCTGTTTCTTTTTTAGAGTGGATAAAACTACTTTCATATTTATATTTAAGTTATCTTTTATTTGCTCTGTAATAATAACACATTCTTTTTTTATACAGCAGTCTTCAATATCGTTTTTATATAAAGGCATTCTGATATTATTAATACATATAGAATTATCCTGAATATAAATCCATTGCCCTTGTTTAAAATTATATGTGTTAAGCCCTTCAACAAGAATTGTAAAAGGGCGAAGTTCTGCACGCTCAGATAGTACAGCAAATATTCTATTATCATTTAATAAAAAATTAACAGCATTGCTGAATATAGAGTGTACCTTTATAGAATGTCTTTTCCCATTTAGAAGCGTATAATAAAGGTCAGCACAAATTTTTTTGATTAACATAAAACCTCTTTAACAAATACTTTTTATAAAATTTTTATATAAATATAACTTTTTAAGCATATATTAACACAACACTTCTTGCTTGTAAATGTTAAGATTATATGATAAACTTAATCAAATTTTTAAAGAAGTTTAATAAACAATGAAGTAGTATACACTGCTTTCATTAAAAATATAGGTGTTATAATACTATGATAACTTTAAGAGAAATGTTGGAAATTGATAGTTTTGTCGGTTCAGTTGTAGTAGCGGGAGGCAAAGGGCTTGACCGTGAAGTTGAGGGAATTGCCATTATGGAAGTTCCCGATATCGATGATTATGTGTCTAAAGGAGATTTTTTGCTTTCAACTCTTTACCCTATACATTCTAATGAATATGAACTTTCCAGTTTTATCAATAGGTTAAACGATATTGGGCTTTCTGGTATAGGAATAAAGCTTAACAGGTATTTAAGTATATTACCTGATATAATTATTTCATCTGCAAATAAACTTGACTTTCCTGTAATTATACTGCCACAGAAAAGTAACTTTTCTATTCAAATAAATGGATTTTTAAAAAAGAAGTTACTACTTAGAAATTATGAGCTACAATATCGTAATGACATTCATCATAAGCTTATGGAGATGATGCTATTTGACAAGGAATTTGATGGTCTTGCAAGTGGTTTCTTTTCAATATTAAAAAAAGATATAATATTATTTGATGATGAAAAAAATATTGTAGACAAGCATATTATCACACGGGATGAAAAGTCAATTGAAAAATTTAAATATAAATTTTTAAGTAAGAATTTTTCTCCAACTCCCAAATATAGTTATTTAGAAGGATTTACTGTTTTTACAATATGTAATGGTAGAAATATTGTTGGATATGTTGCTGCCGCTGCTGATAACGACAAAGACTTACCTATGCTTGAAAAAATTGCTATAGAACAGTTTGCCATAGTATTTAATATAATTGAGCAGAAAAAGGCAGCAGTTGCCAGAGTAGAATTAAGATTTTTTGATGAGTTTGCAAATGATTTACTTCTACGTCCTATTGATGACTATACATCAATTTTGAAACGCTCGAAATCACTTGGATTCAATATTAATGTTCCTTTATTTCTTGTTGTGCTTCAAATACATGCTATACCAAAAGCATTTACTGACCAAAATCACTTTTTTGAAAAGCTGAAAAATAAATATTTAGCTACTAAACCCAAAAAAACTGTATTCGCAAATGTTGAAAACAATATAATAGTATTTTTTGAGTATCTTCCAGACAAAGTTCAGCAAAAAGACGTAGATGATTTTGTAAATGTTTTACATAGTCTAGGTGCAAATAACTTTCATATAGGTGTATCTAAAGATATATGCTGTATTACACAATTTAAAAGCAGATACGAAGAAGCAAAGAAGGCACTTGAAATTGTAAAATGGACAAAAAAGCAAAAGGTTATGTATTCTGAAGAAATAGGTATATACCGAATAATAGCCTCTGCAAAAGATAAGGATGAGCTTATCTTATTTGCAGATGAAATGCTTAGTAAAGTAGTTGAGTATGACAAGAAAAGCAATGCTGAGCTAATGCTTACTCTGCGTACATATATAGAATGCGGCGGAAATTTAAAGCTTACTGCAAAAACTCTATATATCCATTATAATACGGTACGTTATCGTTACCGCCTTTTAGAGCAGTTAACAGGTAAGGATTTATCATTGTTTAACGATTTGCTTGATTTAAACCTTGCACTTAAAATTTATTTCTGTTTTACTCAAAATATTAAATTAACATAAGTTTAATATTTTGTTAAAATTTAGATTATATTTTTAAGAAGTAATTTCATATAATCTATACTAAATATAGTAAAAATTATAATTTTTGCTATATTTACATGTAAAATATCAATTATTGTTAAATTTAGAATTTTTATTATTTAATTATATTGATATTATGATACTATTTACAATAATTTCATACATTTTGTACAAAATTATTATTAATTTTATATTTCTAAAATATTAAAACAAAGCGAATGTTTTGTCATTACCTGACAATAACATCGCTTTATTTTTGTTTTCATAGAATAAAGACAGTGCTTTTAATTTATGATAATATTACGCCATAAATAAACGTGAGTTCGACACAATAAAGCTGCGTCGAACTTTTGATAATATTCTCACAAATTTAGCCAAAATTAGGCTAAATTTATGCTCATAACGTGAAAAATCTTACGATTTTCGGTTTGTTTCACAAGCCGGTTCGACTACGCCGAACTCACATTAAATAAAGAGGAGGCTAAAAAATGAAGATTAATGGGATAACAGTATGGCAAAAATCTGACATTAATGGTTTTTTTGGACTGTTTACCAACAACATTACAAACATTTTAGTATTGACTGGTTTGTTGCTTTATGCTGCAAGACTTCCAGAAGACTTAGTTTTTGGACGTATTTTGCCTGCAGTTGGACTTGCAATATTTATAAGTTCGTCTTTTTATTTTTATCAAGGTTATATTTTAACAAAAAAGGAACAGAGAGATAATGTAACAGCTTTACCTTCCGGAATAAGCGTACCACACATGTTCTTAATTATATTTATGATAATTGTACCTGTTCACTTAAAAACAGGTAACCCTATTATTGCTTGGCAAGCAGGTATGGCATGGTGTTTCCTAGAGGGAATAATTGAATGCTTGGGGGCATTTGTAGGAAAGTTTATCCGTTCTGTTGTTCCACGTGCGGCACTTTTGGGTTCTCTTGCCGGTGTTTCAATAACCTATATTTTGGGTAATGGTGCAATCCAAAGTTTTGAGGTAGCTTATATATCATTTGCAAGCTTTGCAGTAATTCTGCTTGGGTTTATTGCAAGAAAGAAAATGCCATTTGCTGTTCCAGCTGGTCTTGTAGCAATTGTACTTGGTACTATTTTAGGCTGGTTGTCTGGATATATGCAAATAGAAGGTCTTCAAGCTTCTGTTAGTAATTTAGGTTTTTATATGCCTATTCTTGCCTTTTCAGATTTAGTAGAAGGGATGTCAGTTGCGTCAAGCTATTTAATAGCGGCAATACCAATGGGAATATATAATTTTCTTGAAAGTATCGACAATTTGGAAAGTGCTGAAGTAGCAGGAGATAAATACCCAACAGCAACTCTTCTGTTTGCAGATGGTGCAACAAGCATGATAAGTGCTGCTTTTGGTAATGTTGTTCCAACAGCCATATATATTGGTCACCCAGGCTGGAAGAGCATAGGAGCTAGATTAGGCTATACAGCTATGACGGGCATTTGCGTTTTATTAATATCAATTTTTGGGATAGGTTCGATATTAATATCAATAATTCCTATTGTTGCTTTGCTACCTATTCTAATTTATATTGGTATGCTTATAGGCTCACAAGCTTTTATGCATGTTCCACATAAGCATTTTCCGGCAGTAATTTTGGGAATAACACCATGGCTTGCAGACTGGGGCAAAACGTTAATCGGAAATGCAGTCTCAGCAGCAGGTGGAAATTTAGCTTATATTTCTCAAGATGTTTTTGTACAAAATGGAATATACTACAAAGGTTTTGAAATAATGGGGAACGGTGCAATAGTTATAGGTGTTATTTGGGCTTCGCTTCTTGTTTATATGCTTGAGAACAAAACAAAACAGGTTATAGTGCTATGTTTTATAGCAGCAATATTGACATTCTTTGGCATAATTCATTCTGCTTCTGTCGGAATATTTATGGAGCCAGGTATAGCTATTGGATATATTTTCATTGCAATTATTGCTATTGTACTATCAAATCAAGAAAGTGAACCTGACTTGGAGTAAGCATATATGTAGAATTATCTTTAAAATTGTGAACATATTAAAAGCATAAAGAATATTAGGAAGCATCAAAAGCTTTCTTCAAAAATATAAGGAGTGAAATAAATGAAAGAATATACAGTAGAGGCTTTGCCTTATGAGTACACATTTAAACTTGAAAAAACAGCTCTTGTAATTATTGATATGCAACGTGATTTTTGCGAACACGGTGGTTTTGGGGAAAAACTTGGAAATGATATAACTCCTACGAAGAGCATTATACCTATAGTTAAAAAAATGTTAGATTCCGCACGTGAAAACAATATGCTTGTTATTCACACACGTGAGGGACATCGCCCAGACCTTTCAGACTGCCCTCCAGCAAAGCTTAATCGCGGTAAAAAACAAGGAGCAGGAATTGGTGACGTTGGACCAATGGGTAGAATTTTAGTGCGTGGCGAATATGGTCACGATATTGTTAAAGAGCTTTATCCTATAGAAGGTGAAATAATTTTAGATAAACCTGGTAAAGGTGCTTTTTATGCAACTGACCTTGAGCTTATTTTAAGAACTAAAGGGATTGAAAGTCTTATTGTTTGTGGTGTAACAACTCATGTTTGTGTAAGTACCACAATAAGAGAAGCTAACGACAGAGGCTTTGATTGCTTACTTCTTTCTGACTGCTCTGCTGCATTTGATAAGGCTGACCATGAAGCAACAGTAAAAAGTATCCATCAGCAAGGCGGAATCTTTGGTTGGGCTTCAACTTCTGATAAAGTAATTGAAGCTTTAGCCAAAAAGTAAAACAAAATTTTATTAATAATACAGGTTTGTTAAAGTATACAAATGCATAAATTGTAGAACAATTGATGCATTTGTAATATAAATTTGTGAATATAACACAGGAGGTACTTATGGATACAAAAAGCAAAGGCACACCGTGGTGGGTACCTGGTGACTTAAATGGTTTTTTTGGTTTATTTTCAAATTCATTAACTAATTTTTTAACAGCAATTGGTTTGCTTTCAGCGATAGCTATGCCTTCAGACATAGTATTTGGGAAGATTGTTCCGGCAACAGCAATCGCTATTGCTGGTGGTAACATTATACTCGCTTATCTTGCGAAGCAAATGTCTATCAAAGAGAATAGAAAAGATGTTACAGCAATGCCGTATGGCGTTAGCGTACCACATTATTTTGCGGTTGCATTTGGTGTAATTTTGCCAACTTATGTTGTGACAAATGACTGGACAATTGCTTGGGCGACAGGTATAGTTTGGAATTTGATTCAAGGTATAATAATGCTCGCTGGTGCACTTTTAGGTCCAACTATGAAAAAATACCTTCCACGTGCAGCAATGCTAGGAACACTTGCAGGATTTGCAATAACATTTATATCAGGAAATCCTCTTGGTGAAGTGTTTACTGTACCATATATCGGGTTAACATGCTTTGCCGTTCTTATGGTTGGTTGGTTATCGCAAAAGCGTATGCCTTTCGGTATTCCCGCAGGTGCATTTGCAATTGCAGTTGGTACAATTCTTGCATGGGTAACAGGATACATGAGACCTGAAGCGATTACAGAAGCTGTTTCAGGATTTAACGTTCCAATACCTTCTGTAATGCTTGGCGTATTTTCAAAAGGTTTTTCACAAATCGCTCCATTCCTTCCGGCAGCAATTCCACTTGGTATTTATGATTTCTTAGAAAGTCTTGATAACCTAGAAAGTGCTGATGCTGCAGGCGAACACTATCCTGTTACTATTAGTATGAGTGTACCAGCAATACTTACTATAGTAGGTTCACTTTTTGGTAGTGTTTTCCCTACAATTATATATATTGGACACCCAGGTTGGAAAGCTACTGGTGCACGTATCGGGTATAGCGTGGCAACAGCAGTTGGAATACTTATATTATCCTTTACAGGTTTGTTAAAGCTTGTTTCTGCTGTTATTCCATTAGTTGCACTACTTCCAATTCTGGTTTATATAGGTATGGTTATGGGTGCTCAAGCGTTTTCTATGACACCTAAACGTCATATGCCAGCAGTTATACTTGCTTTCTTGCCATTTGTTGGAAGCTTTATTGTTTTAAAATTAAATTCTACAATGAATGCGGTTAATGCTGCACTTTCAGCCGCTGGGGAAAATATTTCAGTTGCATTTACTGAACAAGCCGGAGAGGGTGTTGTTGCAGTAACAAACGGTCTTATGTCAGGAAACGGTGTACCTTTCTTAGGTTGGTTGCGTCTTTCTCAAGGTGATTTTATCAGTTCAATGCTTATTGCCGCCGCAGTAATTTATATTATAGATAAAAGATATTTACGTGCAGCTTGCTTCTGTTTAATAACTGCTTTGTTATCTTTCTTCGGTATTATCCATGCTGCTACATTCGGAATTAATTCAGCACCTGAGATGACAATAGGATATATAGGAATGGCTATAATACTATTTATAATGAACTACTACAATAAAGATGAAAATAAGTTATCACAAGAAGTTCTTGATGAAATTAAGCAAGAAAAAGCAGAACACGCTCATCATTAAAAGTTTAAAAAGACCCTAGGAAACTTTTTTGAAAAAAGTTTCCCAAACCCTTTAAAAAACTTTATTAATGAATTCCGCATTTGCGGAATTCATTTCACTTATGGAAAGCTTTAAGGTTTTCCTTTAATTTTTTAGAATAATTAAATAATAATATAACGTAAGTTTGACTTAGTCGAATCGGCTTGTAAAACAAGGCGAAAATCGCAAGATTTTTCTTGTTATGAGCATAAATTTAGCCTGACTTTGGCTAAATTTGTGCGAATATTATCAAAATATATATTAAACTGTAGAGGGTGATTTAAAGATGGAAAGGCTTATTAATATTCGTAAAAATGCATACTACGACTCTGTAACCCTTATGACACTATCAAGCAAACTTAAAAAACTTGATGGAGTATTAGATGCAGTAGTTGCAATGGGTACAGATATGAACAAAGAACAGCTTGAAAGTGTTGGTCTTAGTGATGAGAACGTTGCGTCGGCTACTCCTGCCGATTTGATAATAGCTATAAAAGCAGAGGAAGCACAAATTTGTGATAGTGCTTTTTCAATGATTGATGAACTTCTTTCAAAAAAAGCAAACAAAAAAGGCAAAACTGATGAGGTATACCCTACAATAGCCACTGCAAAAGCCTCAAATAAAGATTTAAACTTTGCTGTTATTTCTGTAGCAGGGGAATTTGCGGCACGAGAGGCAATATTGGCATTAAAAAATGATATGCATGTTATGCTTTTTTCTGATAATGTTACAGAAGAACAAGAACTTGAGCTTAAAACTTATGCACATAACAAAAATTTGCTTGTTATGGGTCCTGACTGTGGAACAGCAATGATTAATGGTGTTGGATTATGTTTTGCTAATTCAGTAAAAAGAGGCAATATCGGTCTTGTTGCGGCTTCGGGAACAGGGCTTCAAGAAGTTATGGTACTAATTGATAATTTAGGAGAGGGAATAAGTCAAGCGATAGGTACAGGTGGACGTGACCTTTCTGCTAAAATAGGCGGTATAATGATGCTTGACGGTTTATCTTTATTAGAAAAAGATGAAGAAACTAAAGTTATAGTATTAGTTTCAAAACCTCCAGTAAAAGAAGTTGCAGAAAAAATATTGTCAGCAGTAAAAAACTGTACAAAACCTGTTGTTACATGTTTTATTAGCGGAACCCCTGAAATGCTTGAAGGTACTAATGCAATTTTTGCAGCAAACCTTGAAGATGCAGCTACTCAAGCAGTTTTGGCTATGCAAGGAAAGCCAGCACAAAAGCATACAACTACAAGATTTAATTTTCCTAAACAAGAAATATCAGAACGTATTTCTGCTCTTAAACCTGAACAAAAATATATACGGGCTCTTTATTGTGGCGGAACATTAGCTTCAGAAGCATTAACAGAGATTTCAAAGGAGTTTACTCCTGTATATAGCAACGTAGCAAAAAAAGACGAACAAAAGTTAAAAGACCCAATGGTAAGTAATGCTAACTGTATTGTTGACCTTGGAGATGATGTTTTTACGGTAGGCAGACCACACCCAATGATTGAGCCTGAACTTCGAATCGAAAGACTTTTACAGGAAGCTAGTGATGTGGAAACAGCCGTTATATTACTTGATTTTGAATTAGGTTACGGTTCACATAGTGACCCAGTAGGTGTAACAAAAGATGCTCTTAAAATAATTAATGAGAAACACAAAAATGTTGCAATAGTAGCTTATATTTTGGGAACACAATCAGATTACCAAGGATATAACGCTCAAAAATCATTATTATCAGAATGTGGCGTAATTGTTGCCGAAAGTAACTTACATGCAACACAAATTGCAATGGCGATTGCCGGAAGAAAGGATGTACAATAAATGTTTAAAGAACTAAATTTTTTAAATGTTGGTGCACCTATGTTTAAAGATGAAATAATAAAACAAGGTGCATATGCCGCACAAGTAGAGTGGAAGCCTGTTGCTGGAGGTAACATTAAAGCAATAGAAGCACTTGACAAATTACAGGACAATGAAGAAATAGACAAAGCAAATCAACAGGCTATTGAAAAAATTAAAGGCGCTCACCCTGTTCTTATTGATATGGCAATTGCTAAAGATGTTATTCCGGCTCTTAATAACAAAACTATACTTCATGCTGGCCCTCCTATAGCTTATAAAGATATGTGCGGCCCAATGGTTGGTGCGATTATTGGTGCAATTATTTATGAAGGTTGGGCTGATGACTATGAAACTGCCCAAAAGCTTGCAGAAAATGGAGAAGTTACATTTGCACCATGTCATGAGCATAATGCTGTAGGTCCGATGGCAGGTATAATTTCTCCTACAATGCCTGTACATGTTGTTAAAAACATAACAGATGGTAATTATAGCTATGCTACAGTTAACGAAGGGTTAGGCAAAGTATTACGTTATGGAGCAAATAGTCAAGAAGTAATAGAACGCCTTAAATTTATTCGTGATAAATTTTATCCTGTTATGAAAGAAATTATATTAAAAGCAGGTTCTATAGATTTAAGAAGCCTAACAGCTCAGGCACTGCACATGGGTGACGAATGCCATAATCGTAATAAAGCGGCTACTGCTTTACTTTTAAAAGAACTTGTACCACATTTTATGGTGAGTAAAAACCCTGATGCTTTGTCTGCACTTGAATTTATTTGTGCAAACGACCATTATTATTTAAACTTGTCAATGGCTGCATGTAAATGCTCATTAGATGCCGCACAGCGAGTAAAAAATTCTACAGTTGTTACGACAATGGCACGTAATGGTGTTGAATTTGGAATACGTGTTGCAGGGCTTGCCTCTGACTTTTGGTTCACAGGGCCTGCACAATATGTTCAAGGATTGTTCTTCCCAGGATTTACTGAAGAAGATGCAAACCCTGATATCGGTGACAGCGCAATAACAGAAACTATGGGTATTGGTGGCTTTGCAATGGCGGCTGCTCCGTCTATTGTTCAGTTTGTAGGCGGAAGTGTTGATGATGCTATTGCTTTTTCAAACAGTATGTATGATATTACTGTTTCTGAAAACTCTACATTCTCATTACCTCCTCTTGATTTCAGAGGTTCTGCACTTGGTATTGATATAAGAGCAGTAGTAAGCGCAGGAGTACTTCCTATTATTAATACTGGAATGGCACATAAAGAGGCAGGAGTTGGGCAAGTTGGTGCTGGGCTTGTTCGTCCACCAGAAAAATGCTTTATTGATGCATTAATAGGCTTTGCAGAAATGGGAGGTAAATAAAATGGCTAGAATCGTTATTGCTTTGGGTGGAAACGCTCTTGGTAATTCTCCAGAGGAACAAATTAAACAGGTGCAACATGCTGCCAAACCTATTGTAGAGCTTTTAAAGAAAGGGCATCAAGTAATTATAAGCCATGGAAATGGGCCGCAAGTTGGGATGATAAATAAGGCCTTTGAAGTGGCACACAATCAAGCAAGTGAAATAACTGAAATACCATTACCTGAATGTTGTGCGATGAGTCAAGGATATATAGGATATCATCTGCAAAACGCTATAAAAAGAGAATCTTATATACAAGGCATACCTAAAAAGGTAGTAACAATAGTAAGCCAAATGGTTGTTGATAAAAACGACCCTTCATTTAAAAATCCAACTAAACCTATTGGAAATTTTTATGACAAGGCTTATGCAGAAGCTGCTATGGCTAATGATCCAAATGTCGTGTTTGTTGAAGATGCAGGAAGAGGATATCGTAGAGTCGTGCCGTCTCCTAAACCTGTTGATATTGTTGAGAAGACAGCAACCACAACACTTGTTGATGATGGATTTGTAGTTATCGCTTGCGGTGGTGGCGGAATACCTGTTATAGATAACGGTAATGGTGATTTTACAGGAATACCTGCTGTTGTGGATAAAGATTTTTCTAGTGCTAAGTTAGCTGAGTTGGCTAATGCAGATTTTTTATTTATTCTTACTGCTGTTGACCGTGTAGCTATAAATTGGGGTAAGCCAAATCAACAAGAACTTACTGAAATAACTTGTGCACAAGCAAAGCAATACTGTGCAGAAGGGCACTTTGCACCGGGAAGTATGCTTCCTAAAGTTGAAGCTGCAATTTCCTTTGTGGAAACAGGTGGAGGAAGGCAAGCTCTTATTGGTGCTCTTGAAAAGGCTGTTCTTGCTATTGAAGGTAAAAGCGGCACTAAAATTGTATTATAGTTTTAAAATAAACCTAGGGATTTTGTGGAAGTAATTTTTTTCGCAAAATCCTGTTTTTTTACAAAATTGTACATATCAAGACAGATAGTTAAAAACTTTTAATTTTTAACAAATAATCATACGATATATAAAAATATTTTATAATAACTTAAAAATATTTTAAATTCCACAAAATATACTTTGTAATTTCAATATTGTATTGATTTTATTTGAATATATGTTTATATTTATATTGTACTAATAATAAATAAAATTACAATAGTTCTTTTTAAATATAAAAACATAATAATTAATGGAGGAATTAGGGAATGGAAAAAAGAGAGCTTTTATATTCTGGAAAAGCAAAAACAGTTTACAAAACAGATACCGATAATGAATACATAATAGAATATAGAAATGATTTAACCGCACTCAATGGTGAAAAAAAGGGAAGCTTTAGCGGGAAGGGTGCACTAAATAATAAAATATCTACAATAATATTTGAACATTTAAATAAAAACGGAATTACAACACATTTCATAAGAAAAATTGATGAAAATACATCTCTTGTTAAAAAAGTAGAAATTATCCCATTAGAAGTTATAATGAGGAATTATTCCGCTGGAAGTTTTGCTAAAAAATACGGAATGAAAGACGGAATTAAATTAAACCATACCGTTTACGAACTTTGTTACAAAAATGATGATTTAGGAGACCCTATGCTTAATGAGTATCATGCAAAAGCATTAGATTTGGCAACTGATGATGAACTTTTAACAATTAAAAATTTTGCATTTAATATAAATGAACTACTAGTTGATTTTTTCAAAAAAGTGGGTTTAATTTTAGTTGATTTTAAAATAGAGTTTGGTAAAGATGAAAACGGCGATATAATATTGGCTGATGAAATATCACCTGATACATGTAGATTTTGGGATATTGATACGTTGGAAAAGCTTGATAAAGATAGGTTTAGACAGGATTTAGGAGGATATGACGAAGCGTACAAGCAAATATTAAGGAGGCTTGAGAATGGGCAAGCTTAAAGAGGAATGTGGAGTTTTTGGCATTTATTCACATAGTAATGATAATGTAGCTACAGATATTTACTATGGTTTGACTTCACTTCAACACAGAGGACAGGAAAGCTGTGGAATTGCTGTAAATAAAGACAGAGAAACAAGTTACTATAAAGATGAGGGACTTGTAAATGAGGTTTTCAACGAAAAAAACCTAAAGGAACTCATAGGCAATATGGGAGTAGGGCATGTAAGATATTCTACTACAGGTGGAGCAAGAAGAGAAAACGCACAGCCTCTTGTTCTAAGATATGTAAAAGGAACTTTAGCAATTGCTCATAATGGAAATTTACTTAACGCAATTCAACTAAGGTCAGAGTATGAAAAAAATGGTGCTATTTATCAAACTACATCAGATACAGAAATTATAGCATATACAATTGCGAGAGAAAGAGTAAATTGTAAATCAATTGAACATGCCGTAAGTAATGCTATGAAAAAACTTGTTGGGGCATTTTCTCTAATTATTATGAGTCCCAAAAAGCTTATTGCAGCAAAAGACCCTTGGGGATTTCGTCCTCTTTGCATGGGGACATTAGAAAGAGATGGAAAAAAGGATATTGTTTTTGCCTCTGAAACTTGTGCATTAGATGCAATAGGTGCTATTTTTGAAAGAGAACTTTTGCCAGGTGAAATTGTTACTGTAGAGGACGGAAATGTTATTAGTAACAAGGACAACTGTAGTGCTAAATCAAACTTATGTATATTTGAATATATTTATTTTGCTAGACCTGATAGTATAATAAATGGGCAATTAGTTAATGACTCCCGAAGGCTTGCTGGAAGCCTTTTAGCTAAAGAACACCCTGTTGAAGCAGATATAGTAATAGGAGTACCTGATTCTGGTATTCCTGCTGCAATAGGGTATTCAAAAGAGTCAGGAATTCCCTTTGAAGAAGGTTTTATAAAAAACAGGTATATTGCAAGAACTTTTATAAAACCAGACCAAATGTCTAGACGTTTAGCTGTATCTTTAAAACTAAACCCAATAAAAAAATATATTCAGGGAAAAAGGGTTATTATGGTTGATGATTCTATTGTGCGAGGAACAACAAGCAGTAGAATTGTAGGTTTATTAAGGGAAGTTGGTGCTAAAGAGGTTCATGTTAGAGTTTCATCTCCTCCTTTTTTATGGCCTTGTTACTTTGGAACAGACATACCTTCCAGAGAAGGGCTTGTTGCAGTAAACCATACCGCTGAAGAAGTAGCAAAAATTATAAACGCTGACACTATGGGTTATTTGAGCGTCGATGCTCTAAATTATATTACTCCCGATTGTACAAGTGGATTTTGTAAAGGCTGTTTTACAGGTGAGTATCCTTGTAAAATTTAAGAATACAATGTTGCAATCATTAAAACTGCAAAACCAGTAATATTAATTATTAACAGCCTAATACGCACAAAGTGCGTTTTAGGAGAAAGTTTTGAAAGAGGGGTTCGGAGGGAGGACTTTTGAAAGTTTTCTTCTTAATATTCTTTTTATTTTTGATTTTAATAAAATTTTTATAATAGGTGATAATGAAATGACAAATATTTATGAAAGCCCGTTAAATTCTAGGTATGCAAGTGATGAGATGAAACATTTGTTTTCAGCAGACAAAAAATTTAAGACATGGAGAAAGCTTTGGGTTGTCTTAGCTAAATGCGAGAAGGAATTAGGGCTTAATATTACAGACGAGCAGATAGAAGAATTGGAAGCCCAGCAAAACAATATTAATTATGATGTAGCAGATGAAAGAGAGGCTATTGTACGTCATGATGTAATGGCACATGTACATGCATATGGAGTTCTTTGTCCAAAGGCTAAAGGAATTATACATCTAGGTGCTACATCATGTTATGTAGGAGATAATGCTGATTTAATAATTATGGCAGAGGCTTTAAATATTATAAAAACAAAAGTTTTATCTGTTATAAATCAGTTAAAGGATTTTGCAATAAAACACAAAGAGTTACCAACACTTGGATTTACCCATTTCCAACCGGCACAACTTACTACTGTAGGAAAAAGAGCCTGTCTTTGGATACAAGAACTTCTTTTTGATTTAGAAGAAATAGATTTTTTACTTGATAATGTAAAATTGTTAGGTTCAAAAGGTACAACAGGAACACAAGCAAGCTTTATGGAACTTTTCGATAATGATAGTGAAAAAGTAAAAAAACTTGATTATTTGGTTGCCGAAAAGTTAGGATTTAAAGGAGTATATCCTGTTACAGGACAAACTTATTCGAGAAAAATTGACAGCAAATTTATGAATGTTTTATGCCAAATAGCACAAAGTGCAAGTAAATTTAGTAATGATATAAGACTTTTACAGCACCTAAAAGAAATAGAAGAACCTTATGAAAAAAATCAGATTGGTTCTTCCGCAATGGCATACAAAAGAAACCCAATGCGTAGCGAGAGAATTTGTGGGCTTTCCCGTTATGTTATTGCAAATGCACAAAATACTGCATTGACTGCTTCTTCACAATGGTTTGAGAGAACTCTTGACGATTCATCAAACAAAAGAATTGCACTATCAGAAGCTTTCTTAGCAGTAGACGCTATATTAAATACTTATATTAATATTACATCAGGGCTTGTTGTTTATGAAAAAGTTATAGAGAAAAATATATATAAAGAATTGCCTTTTATGGCTACTGAAAATATAATAATGAGGGCTGTTAAAAATGGAGGGGATAGGCAAGAGCTCCACGAAAGAATTCGTGTTCATTCTGTTGAGGCCTCTAATCAAGTTAAAATTTTGGGAAAAGAAAATGATTTAGTTTCACGTATTGCAAGCGACCCTATTTTTGGAATGAGTTTTGAAGAAATAAATTCTGTTTTAAGACCTGAAAGTTATATTGGGCGTGCAAATGTACAGGTTGATGAATTTATCGAAAACGATGTAATACCTGTTTTAGATTTATATAATGACAAACTTATTAGTAGTTTTGAATTAAAAGTTTAAATAATAAATAAATTTTATAAACTACTAAGCCTTTATAAAAAAGGGTTATGTTCTAGAAATTATGCCATAATTTACCAAAATATAAAAAGTAATAAAATTGAGGTAAATTATGGTTTTAGTAAATTTAGAGTGCCATTTAAAACAAATTAAATAACTCAAATGTTCCATCCCTCCAAACCAACATTTGGCTACTTGATTGGTTCCATAGTCTATATCTCACCATAACCAAATTTGATGCTTTTTTTGCTAAAAACTCCATATTTCATTAATTTAAACATTAGTTTGAATGTTATTGTGTGACTTAAAGTATTATTTATTTACATAATCTATCAAATTTTCTTTTTTAGAGTGGGTTTATCCGTTTTGATAAAATTTCTAATTTATGTATTGTTTGTAGTAAATATGTGTTCAACAAAATAAAACTTCTTAAACTGATAACATTGAGTTGCACATCTAAATAACCAAAATTTATGCCATAATAAGATTACTTTATTCAGTATGAAAGAGTATATAAGACAAAAGCTTGATTTACTGATTTTGAAGCATATGTTTAAAAACTGCAGAATTAAAATTAAAATTATTGTTTATTTGACCTTGACTTTTATTTTTTTTATGTTATAATCATTTTAGTTGATAATAATTATTAACAAATATATATTATGAATTTATTAATATAAATAAAATATATTTTGGAGGAATTTATTATGAAAAAATTTGTTTGTTTAATTTGTGGTTATGTTCATGAAGGTAATTCAGCTCCAGAAAAATGCCCTCAATGTTCTGCTCCTGCTTCAAAATTTAAAGAAGCTAGCGAAGAAGGTTTAGTATTTGCTGATGAACACAGAATTGGTGTTGCAAAAGATTGTGACCCTGAAGTTGTACAAGGTTTGAAAGAAAACTTTATGGGAGAATGTACCGAGGTTGGTATGTATCTTGCTATGAGCCGTCAAGCAGACCGTGAAGGTTATCCTGAAGTTGCTGAAGCTTACAAAAGAATAGCTTTTGAAGAAGCTGAACATGCTGCAAAATTTGCAGAGCTTTTAGGTGAAGTTGTTGATGTTAGTACTAAGAAAAATCTTGAAATGCGTGTTATGGCTGAACATGGTGCAACTCAAGGTAAAAAAGATTTAGCTTCAAAAGCTAAACAACTTAATTATGATGCTATTCATGATACAGTTCATGAAATGTGCAAAGACGAAGCTAGACACGGTAAAGCTTTCCAAGGCTTACTTGAAAGATATTTCGGCGGCAAATAATATAAAAAAATATGCTTTAATAAGCTGATATTTAAAGGCTTTACAGGGTGTTCTTGAAACAGGAATACCCTGTTTTATTTTTTTAAAGCTCTATGGATTTTCCTGTGTTTTCGTGATTTGGTGGGATAATGGTGGGATAGAGCTTTATTTTTTTGTAAAAAAACAAGTTGTCCCACCAAAACGCTTACAAAGCCTGTAGTAATCAGCTTTACAGCAATTTTTTATATACAATCGGTGCGATAGCTTGTTGTGATAAATCATTCAAAATCAAAATATGTATCAAGGGCTTTCTTGGAGTCACTTTCCATCTTTCTAGTCACATGAGTGTACAGGCGCAAGGCGAATTCAAGTTTGGAATGGCCTAAACGCTGTGATATGTATTTAGGGTTTAGACCCTGCTCCAACAGAATAGTACCGTGGGTATGCCTTATACTGTTTCCAACCTAAAATATAGATAAAATCCACTTACGACCGGTAATGCATTTTACTG